>JAVHVN010000095.1:0-19076 GCA_032160545.1 Pseudonocardiales bacterium
GATCGACTCGACGGTGCCGGTGACATCGCGCAGCGCGTACAGCTTGCGGTCGGCGGGTGCGAGGCCCTCACCCGCGGCGCAGATCACCGCGCCGACCTCGTTGAGCTGGACGATGAAGTCGGCGTTGGACACCTCCGCCCGCCAGCCCGGGATCGACTCCAGCTTGTCGAGCGTCCCGCCGGTGTGCCCGAGGCCACGGCCGGACAGCTGCGGCACCGCGGCGCCGCACGCTGCGACGAGCGGGGCGAGCGGCAGGGTGATCTTGTCGCCAACCCCGCCGGTCGAGTGCTTGTCCGTCGTCGGCGCGCGCACGGCCGAGAGGTCGAGGCGCTCGCCCGACGCGATCATCGCCGCCGTCCAGCGGCTGAGCTCGGCCGGCGTGAGGCCCCGCAGCAGCACGGCCATCGCCAGCGCGGCCATCTGCTCGTCGGCGACCTCACCGCGGGTGTAGGCGGCGATCACCCAGTCGATCTGCGCTTCGGAAAGCTCGCGGCCGTCGCGCTTGGTGCGGATGATCTCGACGGCGTCGAACGTGGATCGGTCAGGCACCGGTGAGATCCTCACCGCCGAACGGCAGCGGCAGGATGTCGATCATCGACTTGGCGCCCTCGACGGTGTCGACCAGCAGGTCCGGTCCGCCGTGCTCCCACAGCAGTTGACGACACCGGCCGCACGGCATCAGCACCGATCCGTGCGCGTCGACACAAGCGAAGGCGACCAGCCGGCCGCCGCCGCTGGCGTGCAGCGCCGAGACGAGACCGCACTCGGCGCACAGGCCGAGGCCGTAGGACGCGTTCTCGACGTTGCACCCGGCGACGATCCGCCCGTCGTCGACGAGCGCGGCTGCCCCCACCGGGAACTGGGAGTACGGAGCGTAGGCGCGCCCCATCGCCTCGAGCGCCACTCGCCGCAGCTCGGGCCAGTCCACCTCGGCAACCATCAGCGGGTCTCCTCCAGACGGATCAGATCGTCACCGGCAGCGATTCGACACCGCGGATCACGAACTCGGGGCGGCGCCGGGGCGCCGCGTGCAGAGCCAGCCTAGGGAAGCGGCGAAGCAGGGTGTGCAGCGACGTCTGGAGTTCGACGCGCGCAAGCGGCGCACCGACGCAGAAGTGGATGCCGGCGCCGAAGCCCAGGTGCGGGTTGTCGGGGCGTCCGACGTCGAACCGATCGGGTGCAACGAACACCGCAGGGTCGCGGTTCGCCGCACCGAGCAGGGCGGCGATCCTGCTGCCCTTGCGCACGAGCACGTCCCCGATCGGGGTGTCGTCGACGGCGGTGCGCTCGAACAGCTGCAGTGGCGAGTCGAACCGGATCAGCTCCTCGACCGCGGGCGCGACCAATGCGTCGTCGGCACGCAGCCGGGCCAACTCGTCGTCGTGCCGGAGCAAGGCGGTGACGCCGTTGCCGACCACGTTGACCGTCGCCTCGTGCCCGGCATTGAGCAACAGCGTGCAGGTCGTGATCAGCTCGTCCTCGGTGAGACGGGCGCCGTCGGTGTCCGTCTCGGCCAGCAGGGACGTCAGCAGGTCCTCCCGCGGGGCGGCTCGGCGCTCGACGAGCAGGTCGCGCAGGTACTGGACGAAGTCGGCGGACGCGCGCTCGGCGGTTTCGCGCTGCTCGTCCGTGACGCCGTATTCGTACATCTTGACGATCGCGTTCGACCACGGCCGGAGCAGGTGGCGGTCGGCCTCCGGGACGCCGAGCAGCTCGGCGATCACCTGCACGGGCAGCGGCTCGGCGTAGAGGCTGATCAGGTCGAGCACCGAGCCGTCACGGCCGGCGTCGGCGACGTCGTTCGCCAGGTTCTCGGCCATCTCGGCGACGCGCGGACGCAGCCGCTCGACGTGGCCGCGCGCGAACGCACCCGCGACGAGCCTCCGCAGCCGAGTGTGCACCGGCGGCTCGTTCTCGAGCAGCGAGTTGCGGTGGATCAGCTCGAACGCCGGCATGTCGACGTCGGGCCAGCGGGGCACCCAGATGCGACCGAGGGTGCGGGTGCGCAGTACCGCGTTGGCCGCCTCGTGGGTGAACGTGAGCCACATGCCGAGCCGGTCGTGCCACTGCACCGGCGCCTCGGCGCGGGCCGCGACGAAGAACGGGTAGGGGTCGGCGACGACCTCGGGTGAGGTCAGCTCCAGCGACGTCGCGACCGTCAAGAACCCTGCCCCTTGCGCCAGGGGATCCCGTCGGCAGCCGGCATGCGCAAGCGCTGCGACGCGAAGGCCAGCACGAGCAGCGTGATGATGTACGGCGTCGCCGGGACGAACTCGATCGGCACGTCGTTCGTGACGGAGTACCAGACGAACACCAGGGCGGCGCCGATGACGGAGCCCACTGCGGGCACCACCTTTCGCCGCCATGCCTGGTACGCCGCGAACAGCGCCAGCCCGAACCCGACCAGCAGCAGCAAGGCGTGCACGGAGGTCGAGCCCTGGCGCAACTGCAGCGCGTCGGTGTAGCCGAACAGGCCGGCGCCGGCGGCCAGGCCACCCGGGCGCCAGTTCCCGAAGATCATCGCGGCCAGGCCGATGAAACCGCGGCCGCCGGTCTGCCCCTCGCGATAGATACCGGCGAAGTCGGCGAGGAATGCGCCCCCGAGCCCGGCAAGGGCACCGGACACGAGGACCGCGACGTACTTCATCAGGTGCACGGGCACGCCGAGCGCCTCGGCCTCGTCGGGGTTTTCGCCGCACGCGCGCAGGCGCAGCCCGAAGGACGTCCGCCAGAGCAGGAACCAGGAGGCAGGGAACAGCAGGATCATCAGGATGGTGAACGGGGTCAACGTCGTCGTGATCGCACGCAGGATGCCCGCGACGTCGGAGACCACGAACCAGTGATGCCGCTCGAGCTTGTCGAAGAACGTGTTCGCGCCGGGGATGTCGAGCTGCGAGAACCGCGGGATGGACGGTGACTGCGTCGGGCCGCCGCCCTGCTGCCCGGTGAAGAACACGCCGGCGAGATAGCGGGCCAGACCGGTCGCGAGGATCGTGATCGCGACACCCGAGATGATCTGGTCGACACCGAACGTGACGGTTGCGAGGGCGTGCAGCGCACCGCCGATGACGCCGCCGACGATGCCGCCGACGACCCCCATCCACGGGCTGTGCGAGAAGTACGCGAAGTCGGCGCCGAAGAAGGTCCCGAGGATCATCATGCCTTCGAGGCCGATGTTCACGACGCCCGAGCGCTCGGACCAGAGGCCGCCGAGACCCGCGAGCCCGATCGGGATGGCGAGGCTGATCGTCGCCGCGACGGTGCCCCCGGAGGTGAGGTCGTTGGCCTTGGTGATGACCCGCACCAGCGACAGCAGCAGCAGCCCGGCGATCGCGAAGAACACCGCGTACCGCAGGTCCAGGCGCCGGCCGCGGGCCGGCACCGAGCCCGCCGTGAGACCGCCCGCAGGCGTCGCGGCGTTGTCGCCGATGACCGTCATACCGCCGCCCTCTCCGCCACCGGGCCGCTCGGCAGGGCCAGCGCCCGCCCGACCACGCGTTGTTGCCTGGCGAGGGCGAATCGCCGAACCAGCTCGTACGCGATGACGACGGACAGCACGACGACGCCCTGGGTGATCTGCACGATCTCCTTCGGGATGTTGTTGAGGTCGAGGATCGTCGCCGAGTTGTCCAGGAACGACCACAGCAGCGCGGCGAACGCGATGCCCACCGGGTGATTGCGCCCGAGCAGCGCAATCGCGATGCCGGTGAACCCGAGGCCGGTCTGGAAGGTGATCGAGGAGTACGAGTGCGACGCGCCCAGGAGCGCCGGCATGCCGACCAGCCCGGCGACGGCGCCCGAGATCACCAGCGTCACCGCGGTCATCCGCTTCACGTTCACACCACTCGCCTGGGCCGCCGATGCGGATCGTCCCGCCGCACGCAGGTCGAAGCCGAAGCGGGTGTAGTTGACGACGACATGGAACGCGACGCCCACGCCGACCGCCAGCAGGATCAACCCGTACACCTTGCCGCCCGAGTTGGGGATGAGGTCGAGCCCGCCCACCTGTCCGGACTTCGGGATCGGCTTCGTGGTGACGTCGTTGCCGAAGCGGTTGCCGAAGATGCTCGGTCGCATCAGGTACGCGATCAGACTGGTCGCGATGAAGTTGAGCATGATCGTGCCGATGACCTCGCTGACGCCGCGAGTGACCTTGAGCAGCGCGACGATGCCGGCCCACGCCGCACCGGCGAGCATCGCGACGAGGATCGTCGCGACCTGCCGCAGACCGGTGGGGAGCGCAACCGATCCCGCGAACGCGCCGGCGAGGCAGGCCGCGAACCGGTACTGACCGTCGACGCCGATGTTGAACAGGTTCATCCGGAAGCCGATGGCAACCGCGACGGCGGACAGGTAGTACACCGTCGCGCCATTGACGATCGTCAGCTCGGTGCTGGCGGTGGTGCCGTAGTCCCACATCTGCGAGATGACGAACGTCGGGCTGTCGCCGCGGACGAGCAGGATCACCGAGGTGATCGCGCCCGCGAAGACCGCTGCGACGAGGGCGGCGACGATGTTGAGCGCGAGCCGGTTCAGCCGTTCCCTCATGCGGCGTCTCCCGCTGCGGGGCCGGCACCGGTCATCGCGGAGCCGAGCTCCTCGGGTGTGACAGTGTGCGGGTCCACCTCACCGACGATGCGGCCGCGCAGGATCACCTTCAAGGTGTCGGACATGCCGATCAGCTCGTCCAGATCGGCGGAGATCAGCAGCACCGCGAGGCCGGCCGCCCGGGCGTTGCGCAGGTGATCCCAGATCGCCGCCTGCGCGCCGACGTCGACGCCACGGGTCGGGTGCGCCGCGATGAGCACCTTCGGCTCGCCGCTCATCTCGCGGCCGACGATGAACTTCTGCTGGTTGCCGCCGGACAGCGACGCCGCCGGAACCTCGACACCGGGTGTGCGCACGTCGAACTGTTCGACGATCCGCCGGCTGTCGCGCTTGGCCCCGGCACGATCGATCCAGCCCCCCCTGGTGTTGGGGGGCTCGGTCTGGTGCCCCAGGATGCGGTTCTCCCAGAGCGGTGCCTCGAGCAGGAGCGCCTGGCGGTGCCGGTCCTCGGGGATGAAGCCGATCCCGGCTTCCCGCCGACGGCGGGTGGACCACGCGGAGATGTCGGCGTCGCCGAGCCGGACAGTGCCCGACTCGGCCGGCCGGATGCCCATGATCGCCTCGACTAGTTCGGCCTGGCCGTTGCCTTCGACACCGGCGAGGCCGACGATCTCGCCGCGTCGGATGGACAGGTGAAGGTCGTCGACGACGGGGCGCCCGTCAGCGGCGCGGACCGTGAGGCGGTCGACCGCGAGCTGCACGTCGTCAGTGACCGTCGAATCGCGCAGCTCGGGTACCGGCAGCTGGCTGCCGACCATCAGCTCGGCGAGCTGGCGGGCGCTCACCTCACCCGGGTCGACGGTGCGCACGGTCGTCCCGCGGCGGATCACGGTGATCTCGTCGGCAACGGACAGCACCTCGTCGAGCTTGTGCGAGATGAACAGGACCGTGAGTCCCTCGGCCTTGAGGTCGCGCAGGTTGTCGAAGAGCTCGTCGACCTCGTGGGGGACGAGGACGGCCGTCGGTTCATCGAGGATGAGGATCTGCGCGCCCCGGTAGAGCACCTTGCAGATCTCGACGCGCTGCCGGGCGCCGACGCCGAGATCCTCGACGAGGTCGTCCGGGCGCAGGTCGAGACCGTAGGAGTCGGAGATCTCCTTGATCCGCCGGCGGGCGAGGCGGGCGTTGAGCACACCCAGCCTGGACGGCTCGGCACCGAGCACGACGTTCTCGAGCACGGTGAGGTTGTCGGCGAGCAGGAAGTGCTGGTGAACCATGCCGATTCCCGCGGCGATCGCGTCGGACGGTGACGAGAAGACGACCGGCTTGCCGTCGATCGCAATGGTGCCCTCGTCTGGTTTGTGCATTCCGTACAGCGTCTTCATCAGCGTCGACTTGCCGGCACCGTTCTCGCCGACGAGCGCGTGCACGGTGCCCCGCTGCACGACCAGGTCGATGTCGGAGTTGGCGACCACGCCGGGAAAGCGCTTGGTGATGCCGTGCAGTTCGACAGCCGCGGGGCGCGGCGAGCCGGCGCCCGGAACATCCGGTTGAGCAGCTATGGCGCACGCTCCTGGGTGCGGGAGGTGGGGGACGGCGGCGGGAACGTCAGAGCCCGGGGAGCACGTTACCGCGCTCCCCGGGCCCCGAGGTCAATCTTCGCCGGGAGTTCTCCCCGGTTCCTACGGCGTCGTCGGGACGACGATCGTCCCGGCGATGATCTTCGCCTTGGCGTCCTCGATCTTCGTCTTGTACGCGTCGATCTTCGGGTTCGACGTCGCGTAACCGACGCCGTTCTCCTTCAGGCCGAACCGCACCGAGCCCGCCTCGAACTTCCCGTTCGCGTCGCTCTCGATGAAGTTGAAGACGGCCGTGTCGACGCCCTTGAGCGCCGAGGTGAGGATCAGCGGCTTCTGGTCCGCCGACGCCGTCTGGTACTGGTCGGAGTCGACACCGATCGCCAGGGCCTTCTTCTCGACGGCCGCCTGGAACAGACCGCTGCCCGAGCCACCGGCGGCGTGGTAGACCACGTCCGCGCCCGCGTCGTACTGGCCCTCAGCGGTGACCTTGGCCTTGGCCGGGTCGTTGAAGCCACTGAAGTCGGGGGCCTGCGACAGGTACGCCACCTGCACCTTGATCGACGGGTCGACCGAGTGCACACCCGCGACGTATCCGGCCTGGAACTTCTGGATCAGCGGCGTCTGCACGCCGCCGATGAACCCGACGTTCTTCTTGGTGCTGGCCAGTGCGGCCGCCACGCCCACGAGGTAGGAACTCTGCTCCTCGTGGAACAGCAGCCCCTCGACGTTGGGCGACTTGACGCTGTCGTCGTCGATGATGCCGAAGTGGATGTTCGGGTACTTCGGCGCGACCTTGCCGAGAGCCGTCGCGTACGCGAAGCCCACGGCGATGATCGGGTTGTAGCCCGCCTTCGCGAGCAGTTCGAGGCGGTCCTGCTTCTGCTGATCGCTCTCACCCTGCACCGCGGAGAGTTCCTTGGTGTCGATGCTCAGGTCCGTTTTGGCCTTCGCGAGACCGGCGGCGGCGAGGTCGTTGAACGACTTGTCACCACGGCCGCCGACGTCGTACGCCAGACCAACCTTGATCGACTTCTTGGTCGGCGCGCTACTTGCGCCTCCGCCGCCACTGGTGCTGCTCTTGCTGCTGCTGCAGGCAGCCAACAGGAGCACCCCGGCTATCGCCAGAGCTCCGAGCTTCGTCCTACGCGATGCGCGCAAAACGGCCTCCCTTCAGGCCTTCTTTTCAAGCGTCGCGCGGGCCGATGAGCCCTGCGCGAGCGGTGTGATCGCGTAACCGTAGACCTGGCGGCAGCTCACGGGCCGTTCCGTTGGGCAAGATGTCATCCGATCGTTGCGCGGGCCCGACTGCGGGCAGCGTTGCGTGCGGCTGCGGTGTCCGAATAGTCACACGCTCCAAAAGTCCCCGGCCCGGAGCGCGCGCACTAACATTTGCTGATGCGCAGGTAAGCCGCCCGGCATGCCTCGAAGCCCCGTTCCAGGGGGTTTTCGTGGCGGCCTACGCGCGCCGACCACCGCGGACGAGTCGGTGGGCAGGCGCAGATCAGTCGCCTACGAGGCGATCAGTCGTGCCCGGCGACGTCGCCGGTGCCGAGCCCTGGAGGAGACCGCCGGTGTCCACTGGAACGTCCGCTGGAACCCCGGTGGCGCTCGAGAAGCCCGCCAGACCGAAGGTCCGCCTCGCCGGCTCCCTGTACCGAGGTCGCGAGGGCATGTGGTCCTGGGTGGCCCACCGCATCACGGGCGTCCTGACATTCTTCTTCCTGTTTGCGCACGTCCTCGACACCGCGCTCGTCCGGGTCTCGCCCGAGTCCTACGACCGGGTCATCGACACCTACAAGAACCCGTTCGTGAACCTCATGGAGATCGGGCTCGTCGGCGCGGTCCTCTTCCACGCGCTGAACGGGTTGCGGATCATCGCCGTCGACTTCTGGGGCAAGGGCACCCGCTACCAGCGGCAGATGCTCTGGGCGATCGTCGCGGTGTGGGTCGTGGTGATGGTTCCGGGAGCGTTCTTCATGTTCAAGCACACCTTCGAGACCTTGTTCGGGAGCGCGTCGTGACCATGCACTCCCCGATCCCGCCGGTCATCGAGGCGCCGCGTTCCACACCGGGACGGCCGCGGCGCAGCCGCACCAACACCGAGCTCTACGCCTGGTTGTTCATGCGGGTGTCGGGCATCGTGCTCGTGGTACTGGTCCTCGGGCACCTGTTCATCATGAACATCCTCGACGGGGGGGTTCAGCGCATCAACTGGGCGTTCGTCGCGGGGCGGTGGGCCTCACCGTTCTGGCAGGTCTGGGACCTGCTGATGCTGTGGCTCGCGATGCTGCACGGCACCAACGGCCTGCGCACGATCATCAACGACTACACCCGGCGCGACGGCACCCGCCTCGCGCTGAAGGCGCTGCTCTACACCGCGACGACGATCACCGTCGCGCTCGGCACGCTCGTCATCTTCACGTTCGACCCGACGGTCTGAGGTCTGGCATGCCCACGGTTCACCAGCACAAGTACGACGTCGTCATCGTCGGCGCAGGCGGCGCCGGCATGCGAGCGGCACTCGAGTCGTCGAGCCGCGTTCGAACGGCCGTCCTCACAAAGCTCTATCCCACCCGGTCGCACACCGGCGCGGCGCAGGGCGGTATGTGCGCCGCCCTCGCGAACGTCGAGGAGGACAACTGGGAGTGGCACACGTTCGACACGATCAAGGGCGGCGACTACCTCGTCGACCAGGACGCCGCCGAGGTGATGTGCAAGGAGGCCATCGACGCCGTCATCGACCTCGAGAAGATGGGCCTGCCGTTCAACCGCACCCCCGAGGGCAAGATCGATCAGCGCCGCTTCGGCGGGCACACCCGCAACCACGGTGAGGCGGCCGTGCGGCGCTCGTGTTTTGCGGCCGACCGCACGGGGCACATGATCCTGCAGACGCTGTATCAGAACTGCGTCAAGCAGGGCGTCGAGTTCTTCAACGAGTTCTACGTGCTCGACCTGCTGATGACCGGAAACCGCGTGTCGGGAGTGGTCGCCTACGAACTGGCCACCGGTGACCTGCACGTCTACTCGGCGAAGGCGGTCGTGCTCGCGACCGGCGGTTTCGGCAAGGTCTTCAAGACGACGTCCAACGCGCACACCCTCACCGGCGACGGCATGGGCATCGTGTGGCGCAAGGGTCTGCCACTCGAGGACATGGAGTTCTTCCAGTTCCACCCGACGGGCCTGGCCGGCCTCGGCATCCTGCTCTCGGAGGCCGCGCGCGGCGAGGGCGGCATCCTGCGCAACGGCTCGGGCGAGCGGTTCATGGAGCGCTACGCGCCCACGATCAAGGATCTCGCGCCCCGCGACATCGTCGCGCGGTCGATGGCGAACGAGGTCCGCGAGGGTCGCGGCGCCGGCCCGCACAAGGACTACGTGCTGCTCGATCTCACCCACCTGCCACGCGAGCAGATCGACGCGAAGCTGCCCGACATCACCGAGTTCGCCCGCACGTACCTCGGCGTCGAGCCGTACACCGAGCCTGTGCCCGTCTACCCCACCGCGCACTACGCGATGGGTGGTGTGCCGACGAACATCCGGGCCGAGGTGCTGCGCAACAACACCGACGTCGTCCCCGGCATGTACGCAGCGGGCGAGGTCGCCTGCGTCTCGGTGCACGGTTCGAACAGGCTCGGGACGAACTCGCTGCTCGACATCAACGTCTTCGGACGGCGGGCGGGCATCGCCGCCGCCGAGTACGCGTCCGGAGCGTCGTTCCCCGAGCTGCCCGAGTCACCCGAGGCCGGAGTGCTGGCGATGGTCGCGAGCCTGCTCGAGTCGTCGGGCACCGAGCGGGTGGCCACGATCCGGGCCGAGCTGCAGAACACGATGGACTTCAACGCGCAGGTATACCGCACGGACGAGTCGCTGAAGCAGGCCGAGGAGGACATCGCCGCGCTCAAGCAGCGCTACGCGCAGGTGTCGGTGACCGACAAGGGCAAGCGGTACAACTCCGACCTGCTCGAGGCGGTCGAACTCGGCTTCCTGCTCGATCTCGCCGAGGTGCTCGTCATCGGCGCGCGTGCCCGCAACGAGTCGCGTGGCGGGCACTTCCGCGAGGACTACCCGAACCGCGACGACGTGAACTTCATGCGGCACACCATGGCCTATCGCGACAGCGACGGCGGCGTGCAGCTTGACTACAAGCCGGTCGTGATGACCCGCTACCAACCGATGGAGCGCAAGTACTGATGACTGCCGTTGCCGAGTCGCCGTCCGACGTCTCCGTTCCCGACGTGCCGCAGTCGCGGACGATCACGGTGAAGATCCGGCGCTTCAACCCCGAGCTCGACACCGAGCCGCACTGGGAGACGTACTCGGTGCCTGCTCTGCCGACCGACCGGGTCCTGAACCTGCTGCACCACATCAAGTGGGAGATCGACGGCTCGCTGACGTTCCGCCGCTCGTGCGCGCACGGGGTGTGCGGGTCGGACGCCATGCGCATCAATGGCGTCAACCGACTCGCCTGCAAGGTGCTGGTGCGCGACCTGCCCGACGAGGTCATGATCGAGCCGATCAAGGGCCTGCCCCTCGAGAAGGACCTCGTCGTCGACATGGAGCCGTTCTTCGAGGCCTACCGCGCGGTTAAGCCGTTCCTGATCACCTACGGCAACCAGCCCTCCCGCGAGTACACGCAGTCGCAGGCCGATCGCGAGCGCTTCGACGACACGACCAAGTGCATCCTCTGCGCGGCATGCACGTCGTCGTGCCCGGTGTACTGGACGGACGGCTCGTACTTCGGGCCCGCCGCGATCGTCAACGCGCACCGCTTCATCTTCGACAGCCGGGACCAGGGCGCCGAGGAGCGGCTCGAGATCCTCAACGACCGCGAGGGCGTCTGGCGCTGCCGCACCACGTTCAACTGCACCGAGGCCTGCCCACGGGGCATCGAGATCACCAAGGCCATCGCCGAGGTGAAGCGGGCCCTGCTGTTCAGACGCGTGTAGCGCCGCTCCACGGGCTCAGCCGGTACGTCCGACGCCGGGTTGGGACGGCTGTCTGTCACCGGTGGTGTCATCTTTGGGCGGTTCGCGACGTCCGGATGGCGGGGAAGCACCGTTGTCAGGAGATGTCGATGCGTCGTACTCGTCGCAGCAGGGTTCGGGTTGGGCTGGGGCTGCTCACCGTGTGTACCGCCTTGGCGGCGTTGGTTGATTCTTCCGCGGTAGCGGCGGGCTCGGCGCCCCGAGCAGCCGGCGGCGCCACGGCGCACAGCGCGGTCGCGGGACCGTTGCCGGCGGCGGCGCTGCTCGGGCTCGATCCGCTGAATGTGAACGATCTGCAGGACCGCTACGGCCTGACCGCGGCGGCGAAGACCGGCGGTCGACGCCAGCGGGTATACGTGGTCGAGGATAGTTTCAGCCCGAACCTCGAGTCGGATCTCGCGTTCTACAGAAGGTTCGACGGGCTGCCGACCTGCGTCCGGGCCGGTGGTTGTCTGCAGATTCTCGACGAGTGGGGGCGGCCCAACCCGACGGCGTCCACCGAGAAAGATAGTGGACACTCAACCGACTCGGCGGAGATGGTGTCGGCGATCTGCCCGAATTGCGGTATCACCGTCCTGGTCGGTGATTCGATGAAAGCTGAGACCCAGGCCCTGACGACCGCGCGGTGGCTGGGGGCGACCTATGTCAGCAACAGCTGGGCGGGCTGGTACCTCCCTCAAAGGGAAGCATTTCTTGCCTCCTCCGGAGTGGTGTACACCGCAGCGTCCGGAAACCAGAGCTGGCAGGGGCCGGGGAGCCTGTTTCCGGACGGTTCCTTTCCGGCTGGGTCACCGAAGGTGATCGCGGTCGGCGGCACCGAAGTCGTAGCTGACGGCCTAGACGGTGAACAAGCCTGGCAGCAATCCGGGTCGTCCTGCGTCGCAGTTGCCAAACCCGGCTGGCAAATCCCCGTGGTACCCGGTCCGGCCTGCACCGGCCGGGCGACGGCGGATGTCTCGGGGGCCGCTATAAACGTCGAGACGTACAGTGACGGAAACTGGATGGTCACTGCCGGGACGAGCCTCGCGACGCCGATCATCGCGGCGGCGGCGGCATTGACCGACCGCCCGGCGGCCGACGACCACCCGCCGGACTATTTGTATGCCAACGCTGCCCGCGACCCGTCGGTGATCCGCGACATCACCACCGGCCCCGTCAACGGCAGCTGCGGCACCGCGCTGTGCGTGCCCGGCCCAGGCTGGGACGGCCCCACCGGCCTCGGCGTCCTCAACGGCACCGGCGCCCTGCAACCCCCCAACGGCGGGTCCGGCATGCCCAAGGCGAAACTGATCCGCAGCCGCGGACCATGGCAAGGCTCCGCCGCGACCGAAGACGGCTGCCTGGGCGTGAACCCGGACGGATCCGTCGATAAGACGTCCTGCACCGACACCACCCGCAACCTGCACTGGCAACTCAACCCCCTCAACACCGGAAACTTCGGATTCTTCAGCCTCAGCGCACGGGAGCTGGCCTACCAGATCGTGTCCGAGAACAGCACCGCAGGACAGGCCGGGTGCCTGGCTGCCGCCAGCAACGCCGACCCCACCACCCCCAACCCCCTCCACCTCACGGTCGCCTTCGCCTGCGGGACACCACGGGCCACCTGGATCCCCACCACCGGCGGCGGGCTGAAGAACGCCGCCACCGGCCTGGCCCTGGAAGCCGGCCTCGGCCAGCCCGCGCACCTCGCCGCCAACGCGATCTGGAGACTCAACCCATACTCAGCGCCCCAGCAACGCTGGCGATTCGTCGACGCCCCGTAACCCGCGCCGGGGGCGCCCTGCCCGTCAGCCGACCGGCGTCCGGTCACCCGTGCGCAGCGCCGCCAGGGCGCGCAGGCCGATGGCGCCGATGGCCGTGCCCAGCGCCAAGGACACGACCGTGAGCGCGAGGTGCACGGCGAAGAAGCTGGTCATGCCGTGGTGCCAGGACCGGTCGTCCTTCCAGATGTTCTTCAGGAAGGTCGGCCAGATGATCCACGACCACACGCCGAAGCCGACGAAGAACAGCGCCAGCCGGCGCGACACCACCATGCCCTCCAGTATCGGCCTCGTCCTCAGTGCCTGAGCTGGGGCCCCTGTCCGGGCCGTGATGGGCCGGGCGGCCGAACCACGGCCACACCATGATCACGCGTCGGCCTGTCGCACGGGCCGACGCGCGCGTGGCCCTTACCGTCGTGGCCGTGCGAATCCGTGCGCTGCTCGCTGTGGTGCTGTGCGCGCTGTCCTGCGCGGCACCGGCCGCCCTTGCGCCCGCGGCGGCAGCGCCTGTGACCGTGCCGCCTCCGGCGCCCTCACCGACCGACAGCGGCAGCTCGCCGATGGCACCCGATCCGCACCCGCCGCTCGGCGGGCTGGCACCGGACGGGCAAGCCGTCGGCGGTGCCCGGCTGCGCAGCCGGGACGTCGTCAGCCCCGCCGGCGCGCCGCCGCTGCCGCAGTCGCTGACGGCGACTGGCTGGATCCTCGTCGACCTCGACTCGGGGGACGTGCTCGCCGCGCGCGACCCGCACGGTCGCTATCAGCCTGCGAGCATCCTCAAGCTGCTGACGTCGGTGACCCTGCTGCCGCTGCTGCCCGGCACCCGCACCGTCACGGTGAGCACGAGCGCCGCGAACACCGAGGGTTCGCATGCGGGGCTCGTGGCCAACGGCCGCTACCCGGTCGATGAGCTCTTCTCCGGCCTGCTGCTGGTGTCGGGCAACGACACCGCCGCCGCACTCGCCGAAGCCGCCGGCGGGGTGACGCGCACGGTCGAGCTGATGAACCGCGAGGCGCGCCAGCTCGGCGCGTACGACACCGTGGTCGAGACACCGTCCGGCCTCGACGGGTGGCGCCAGCTCACGAGCGCCTACGACATGGCGCTGGTGCTGCGTGCCGCGGTGCGGCAGCCGCGGTTCGTCCAGTACGACCGGCAGCCCAGTGCCGTGCTGCCCTGGCAGTCGATCAACGGCTACGGGCCGGTCACGATGCAGAATCAGAACCTCGACTTCCTCACCGGGGTGCCCGGGGCACTCGTCGCCAAGACCGGCTACACCGACGCCGCTGCGCACACCTTCGCCGGTGCGATCGAGCGCAACGGCCGCCGCCTCGGGGTCGTCTTGCTGCGTGCCCAGCGCTGGCCGACCGATCAGTGGCAGCAGGCCACCGATCTCATGAATTGGGGATTCAAGCTACCGGCGGTGGTCCGCCCCGTCGGTCATCTGGACGGGCCGATTGCAGCTGCGGCCGCGGTCGCGGCGGTGGGCGCCGGGAGTCACCCGGCGGGCGCGGCGAAGCCGAGCCGGAACAACCCGCTCGCACCCGGCCCGGTGGCACTCGGTGCCCTCGCGATCACCGCCGCTGCCGCGGTCGGCACCTGGGCTCGCCGGCGACGCGCGACCCGCTGAACGGCCGCCTCAGGCGTCCGGACGGCCCAGGCGGAACTCGGTGCGGACCTGCCATCGGCGGTCGACATCGCGGCTGAACATCGCGAACTTCGCTACCGGAAAGCGGGCGACGAACGTCGAGAGACCGTCGTAGGCCTCGTCGAGGGCGGCGTCGTCGATCTCTTGGGCCACGGTCACATGCGGGTGGTACGGGTACTCGACGCTGCGGTCGAGCGGCCCGCACCGGATCAGCTTCTCCAGCAGCTCGCACTCCGAGACGCCACGCGCGATCTGGATGAAGACCACCGGCGAGATCGGCCGGAACGTGCCGGTGCCGGACAGGTGCATGACGAACGGGTCGTTCTCGGCGGCTGCGCACCGCAGGTGCTCGCGGATGTCGTCCATGGCCGCGACCGGCACCGGTGTCGGCGGCAGCAACGTGACGTGCGGCCACATCAGGTCCGCCGCCGAGTCGCCCACGCGACGGCGCCATTTCGTGAGCACGGTGGCGTGCGGCTCGGGGATGGCGATGGCGACGCCAAGTGTCACCGTGTCAGCACCGGAGGCGGGCACGCGCTCAGCCCCGGCCCGGCGCGAGCAGGAAGCCGACCCGCTCGTACGCGGTCTCGAGGGTGTCCTCGGCGACGGCGCGGGCCCGGTCGCTGCCCTCGGCAAGGACGCGGTCCAGCTCGGCCGGGTCGTCGAGCAGTTCGCGGGTGCGCTTGGCGAACGGTTCGGCGAAGGCGACGACCGCATCGGCCACGGCGGCCTTCAGGACGCCGTACCCCTGGCCGGCGAAGTCGCTGACCGCGTCGGCGACGGGACGGTCCGTGACGGCCGACAGGATGGTCAGCAGGTTCGAGACGCCCGGCTTGTTCTCGGGGTCGAAGCGGATCTCGGTCTCGGCGTCGGTCACGGCACGGCGGAACTTCTTGGCGAGCGCCGCGGGGTCGTCGAGCAGGTTGACCGTGCCCGCGTCGCCGAGTGACTTGCTCATCTTGGCGGTCGGGTCCTGCAGATCGAGGATCTTCGCCGTCTGCTTCGGGATGAACGCCGACGGCACGGCGAACGTATCGCCGTAGCGGGAGTTGAAGCGCTGCGCGATGTTGCGGGTCAGCTCCAGGTGCTGGCGCTGGTCCTCGCCGACCGGGACGAAGTCGGCGCGGTAGAGCAGGATGTCGGCGGCCTGCAGGATGGGGTACGTCAGCAGCCCGACCGAGTACTGCGCGCCCGCGCGCGACGCCTTGTCCTTGAACTGCGTCATCCGGCTCGCCTCGCCGTAGCCGGTGAGGCACTCGAAGACCCACGAGAGCCGGGTGTGCGCGGCGATCTGGCTCTGCACGAAGAGCGTGCACCGCGCCGGATCGAGCCCCGCCGCCAGCAGTTGAGCACCGGCGACGCGAGTGCGGTGGCGCAGGTCCGCGGGAGCTACCGCGTCCATCGTGATCGAGTGCAGGTCGGCGAGGAAGTAGAACACCTCGTGGGTCTCCTGCATCGCCACCCACTGCTTGAGCGCGCCGAGATAGTTCCCGAGATGGAACGAGTCGGACGTGGGCTGGATGCCGGAGAGCACCCGCGGGCGGGCGGGGAGATCGTCAGGACTCGGAGCCATGGGTTCCGATTCTGGCATCTGCCTCCGGAGCGGGTTCGGGCGGCGGGGTGATCCGGACGCGCGCGGCCCGACGCCCGTCGACCTCGGTGACCTCGATACGGTAGCCGCGGAACTCGACGGTGTCCCCCACCTGCGGCAGCCGGCCGAGTTCGGCCATCACATAGCCCGCGACCGTCGAGTACGGGCCCTCCGGCAGGTCGACGCCGGCGATCTCGGACACCTCGTCCAGGTTGATCTTGCCGTCGACCTCGACCGCGCCGCCGCCGAGGCGGCGGGTGTCGGTGACCGCCGCGTCGTACTCGTCCCGGATGTCTCCGACGACCTCCTCGATCAGGTCCTCGAGGGTGACGATCCCGTCGGTGCCGCCGTACTCGTCGGCGACGATGGCCATGTGGTGCCCCTCGCGGCGCATCTCGGACAGCGCGGCGAGCACCCGCTTGGAACCCGGCATGACCTTCACCTCGCGGGCCAGGTCGGCCACCGCCCGGCCGCGGTTGGCGGGGTCGCCCAGAATCAGGTCGCGGATGTGCACGAAGCCGATGACGTCGTCCTGGCTGCGCCCGACGACCGGGTACCGCGAATGCGGCGACTCGGCCGCGACCTTCGCGGCGCGGCTGACGGTGGTCGAGGCGTCGAGGAAGGTGACGTCCGTGCGGGGCACCATCACCTCGCCGATCGCCCGTTCACCGGCCGCGAAGACGTCGTCGATGAGCCGGCGTTCGTCCGAGGAGAGCGATTCGTGCGCGGCGACGAGGCCGCGCAGCTCGTCGTCGCTGATCGGCTCGCGCGCGGCGCCGGGGTCGCCGCCGAGCATGCGGACCACGCCGTCGGTGGCCTTGGACAGCAGCCAGATGACCGGTCGGAAGAAGCCCGCGAGCCGGTTGAGCGGCGAGGCGAACAGTGTGGCGGCCGATTCCGCCCGCTGCAGGCCCAGCCGCTTCGGGGCGAGCTCGCCGATGACCAGGGTGACGAACGAGATGATCAGCGTGACGCCGATGATCCCCATCGCACCGGCCAGGCCGTCGCTCAAGCCGTGCCTGATCAGCGCTCGCTTCGCGTCCTCGGACAGCGTCACGGCACCGAACGCGCTGGAGAGCAGCGCCGTCGAGGTCACGCCGATCTGGACCGCCGCGAGGAAGCGGTTCGGGTCGGACGTCAGCTTGCCGACTGCGGCGCCGCGACGGCCGCGCTCGGCCAACGCACGGACCTGGCCTTCGCGCAGTGAGATGAGCGCGATCTCGGCGGCGACGAACACGCCCTCGATGACGATGAGCAACAGGACGATGCCTATGTTGACGAACGTCGAGCTCATCGCCCGAGTGTAGGGAAGCGAGGGGTCCCGTGACTCCTACGCGGTCGCGGTGGCCGCCTTGCGACGAGGTCGGCCCCGGCGGGCGACAGGCGCGAGCTGCGAAACGGTCGCGGTGGGCTCGCTGCCGCGCAGCAGGATCTCGGCGACCAGCTCGGGGTCGTCGAACATGGGGACGTGCCCCACGCCGGGCATCCGGACGTGCTCGGCCTGCGGCAACCACTGCCGAGCCACCTCGGCCTGCCACCTCGGCAGCACGAGGTCGCGTGCCGCCCAGGCGATGGTCACGGGGACGTCCGCGGGGATGACCTCGGTGAACGGCGAGGCCGCGGCGAGCAGGGCGCCGAGGGCGGGACGCGCGTACCGGAAGGCCCGGAAGTCGCCCATCGCGTGGTCGGGGGGCACCCGGTTGGGGTGTGCCATCAGCAGGCCGTACATGACGTTGCGGCCCGCGCGGGTGCGTCCCAGCTGCTCGCCGCGACGCCCCAGCGACCGGCTCAGCTGGGCCGCGCTCGTGAACAGGCGACGGGTGTACGCGAACTCGGCCTCCGTGCGCCAGAATCCGGCGGGCGACAGCGCGGTGACGGTACGGGCGTCTCCGGCGGCACCGGCCTCGAGGGCGACGCGACCGCCCAGCGAGTTGCCCGCGACGTGCGGCCGGTCGAGGCCCTGCTCGTCGAGGAACGCGCGGAAGTCGCGGCGCAGCGCCTCGGCCACCGGCAGGCCGTCGGTGTGGAACGGGTCCGACTGCCCGTGCCCGGGCAGGTCGACGAGGACGACTTCGCGGTGGTCGATCAGGCGGTCGAGGACGGGATACCACGCCTGGCGCCGGTGGGTGACGCCGTGGACGAGCACCAGCGGCTCACCCGCTCCGTGCCGCTCGAACGCCAGCATCGCGCGCCTCCAGTCGGTCGCGACGGACGGGGGCGCGTCATCGCGAGTGGCACCAGTCGTCATCGACCGGATACCCGCACGCTACCTAGCCGTAACTTGACGTAGGGAGTGGCCCGGGCCACTCGACGCGCGTGTCGCGGAAATTCATCCCCGGCTCAGGCGAAAACCGGGCGAATCGTCGCCCGGTTTCCCGTGGGCTCGGCTCAGGCCATCGCCTTCGTGAGGTTGGCGTCGATCGCGTCGAGGAAGTCCTCGGTGGTCAGCCACGGCGCGTCGGGGCCGATGAGCAGCGCGAGGTCCTTGGTCATCTGACCACCCTCGACGGTCTCGACGCAGACCCGCTCGAGGGTGTGCGCGAACTCGGTCACCTCGGGGGTGCCGTCCATCTTGCCGCGCGCCGCGAGGCCTTGGGTCCAGGCGAAGATCGACGCGATCGGGTTCGTCGAGGTCGGCTTGCCCTGCTGGTGCTGGCGGTAGTGCCGGGTGACCGTGCCGTGCGCCGCCTCGGCCTCGACGGTCTTGCCGTCGGGAGTCATCAGCACCGACGTCATGAGCCCGAGTGAACCGAAGCCCTGCGCGACGGTGTCGGACTGCACGTCGCCGTCGTAGTTCTTGCACGCCCACCCGGAGCCGCCCTCCCACTTCAGTGCCGCAGCCACCATGTCGTCGATGAGCCGGTGCTCGTAGGTGATGCCGGCCGCCTCGAAGTCGGCCTTGAACTCGGACTCGAAGATCTCGGCGAAGATGTCCTTGAACCGGCCGTCGTAGGCCTTGAGGATCGTGT
>JAVHVN010000108.1:0-9354 GCA_032160545.1 Pseudonocardiales bacterium
GTCGACACCGTCGCGTTCTCCGCCAGGGGGATCGCCGAACAGTTCGTCCTGGACCTCGCCGCGCACGGCCTGGCCTGCACCTGCCTCGAACTTCAGGCGTTCAGCGAGAACGGCGAGGAGACGGTGCGCCGCTGGCGGCACACCGGCGTGCTGTCGCCGGTCGACGTCCTCGACCGGGTGCGCTGGCAGCTCGAGGGCTGGCTCTCCCGCCCGGACCGCCCCACCGGGGGGGTCTCGCGGCTGCGGCTCGTCCCGATCGAGACGGTGCCGACCGGCGCGCACCAGCAATCGTTGTGGGGCGGGTCAGGCGCCGAGGACGAGCGGGCGCACCGCGCTCTCGCCCGCGTGCAGACGCTGCTCGGGCACGGCTCGGTCCTGGTGCCGGTCGTCGACGGCGGCCGCGATCCGAGCCAGCGCACCCGGCTGGTGCCGTGGGGCGACGATCCCGAGCCGGTCCGCTCGCCCGAGCGGCCCTGGCCCGGGCAGCTGCCGGCTCCGGCGCCGTCGGTCCTGCTCGACCCACCCCGGCCGGCACAGGTGCTCGACGAGGCCGGCCGATCGGTGCGCGTCACCGACCGCGGTGCGGTGCCGTTCCCGCCGGCCCGGTTCCGGTTCGGCGGCGACGTGCTCGCGGTGCAGTCGTGGGCCGGCCCGTGGCCGGTCGACGAGCGCTGGTGGAGCGCCGAGGCGCGGGTGGCCGTGCGATGCCAGCTCGTCGACGTCAGCGGGCGGGCCTACCTCGTGTCGTGCGCGCCGCCCGACGGAGGCTGGCAGGTCGAGGCGATCTACGACTGATCAGATGGCCGTCGATCGGCGTTCGAGAAGCACGACGTCGCGCCACCGGTCCCCGCGGCGCCCGAGGCGCTCGCGGGTGCCGACAACCCGGAATCCGGCGGCACGGTGCAGCGCCATGCTCGCCGCGTTCTCGGGGAACACGCCGGACTCGATCGTCCAGATGCCGGCGTCCTGCGTCGAGGCGATCAGCGCGTCGAGCAGCGCCCGCCCGACGCCGCGACCGCGGGCGGCGCGTGCCACGTACACCGAGTGCTCGACCACACCGGCGTACACGCAGCGGCTGGACACCGGGCTGACGGCGACCCAGCCGAGAACCTCGCCGCCGCCGCCGAGGGCGACGAAGCGGTGCTGCGGCAACTTGGCGGCGTCGAAGGCGGCCCACGCCGGCGGCTCGGTCTCGAACGTGGCATCGCCGTCGACGATGCCCTCCTGGTAGATCGCGAGAACCGCCGCGGCGTGCTCGTCCGTCATCGGCGCGACCCGCACGCTCATGACGCGAGCGACCCGATCAGCTTTTCGACGCGCGCCCGGATGTCGTCGCGCACCCCCCGGACGAACGCGAGGTCCTGCCCGGCCGGGTCGTCGAGCACCCAGTCCTCGTAGCGCTTGCCCGGATAGAACGGGCAGGTGTCGCCGCAGCCCATCGTGACCACGACGTCGGAATCCTGCACAGCATCGGTGCTGAGCAGCTTGGGCACCTCGGCGGTAATGTCGATGCCGACCTCACGCATTGCCTCGACGGCGACGGGGTTGATGTGCTCGGCCGGCTCGGAGCCGGCCGAGCGGACCTCGATCCGATCGCCGGCCAGCTGCCGCAGCCAGCCCGCCGCCATCTGGGAGCGCCCGGCGTTGTGCACGCAGACGAACAGCACCGCCGGTCTATCGCGTCGATCCGGTCGATCGGTCATGAGAGGGCTCCTGCGGGCCGGGGGTACAGGACGGCGACAGCGCCACATCCGGCAGTGGCACCGACGAGCTGCATGACGACGAACATCGGGACCGACGACGGCGCGATGCCGCTGAACGTGTCGCTGAACTCGCGGGCGACCGTGACCGCGGGATTGGCGAAGCTGGTCGAGCTGGTGAACCAGTAGGCGGCGGTGATGTAGCCGCCGACCGCGAACGCGACGCGTTCGGCTCGCCCGGCGCGGATCGCTCCGAAGACCACCACGACGAGCCCGAACGTGGCGACCGCCTCGGCGAGCAGCACGCCCCCACCGGAACGATGGTGCGTCGAGAGGTCGATCGCGCCGCGGTCGAACATCGCGTTGGCGACGATGCACCCGAGGATCGCTCCGGCGAACTGCGCCGCGACGAGGGCGCCGGCGGCCCGCCCGCTGATCGCGCCCAGCACGCGCTCGACGAGCGTGACGACCGGGTTGAACGCCGCCGACACCGGCTGCAGGGCGACGATGAGGGCGACCAGGGCGGCACCGGTGACCAGGCTGTTCTCGAGCAGCTGCAGGCCGGTGTCGCCGGGCGACAGGCGCTGCGCCGCGATGCCCGAACCGACGACCGCCATGACGAGGAAGGCGGTGCCGACGAACTCACCGAGCGCACGACGGGCGAGGGCGTTCGTCATCGCGCGGTCGTGCCGATGAGCGCCGCGAGAGTCGTCAGCGCCTCGGTGTGCGCGCGGTAGTAGACCCACACCCCGCGCTTCTCGCGCTCGAGCAGCCCGGCGTCGTGGAGCACCTTCAGATGGTGGCTGATCGTGGGCTGGCTCAGGTCGAAGGCGTCATTCAGGTCGCACACGCAGGCCTCGCCGCCCTCGTGCGACGCGACGAGCGACATCAGCCGCAGCCGCACCGGGTCGGCGAGCGCCTTGAGCAGCGGCGCCACTTGGTCGGCCTGCCCGGCGGTGAGGGGTTCGCGCGCCAGCGGTGCGCAGCACGCGACCGTGGCCACCGGATCCAGCACCGGCAGAGACTTCGACATGCGTAAATATTGACAGATGTCGATGTCATCGGGCAACCTCTAGGACATAGACGTCCATCGATATTTGGAGGCACCATGTCCCGCGTGCAGCTCGCACTCAACGTCGACGACCTCGAGGCGTCCGTCGCGTTCTACTCGACCCTGTTCGGCACCCCGCCGGCCAAGCTGCGCGCGGGCTACGCGAACTTCGCGGTCGCCGAGCCGCCGCTGAAGCTGGTCCTCATCGAGAACCCGGGCCAGGGCGGCAGCGTCAACCACCTGGGCGTCGAGGTCGCGGACACCGTCGCAGTGGACGCCGAACAGACCCGGCTCGCCCTCGCCGGCTTCGGCTCGATCGACGAGCGCGGCACGACCTGCTGCTACGCGCAGCAGGACAAGTTCTGGGTCGAGAACACCCCCGACGGCGAGCGCTGGGAGATCTACACCGTGCTCGCCGACAGCGAGACGTTCGGCGCTGCCGAGCCGGTTGCCGCGGGCGAGACCTGCTGCGGCGTGGCGGTCGGCGACGCGCCCGCCCCGGCCGCGACCGCCTGCTGCTGACCTGCGCTCAGGCGGTGAGCTGCTTCATCGAGTCGGCGACTCGCCGCCAGTTCGCGACCTGCGCGAGGGCCTCGTCGGCAACCTTGATGGCACGCTGCTCCCAGCCCGGCTGGTCGGTGCGCAGCTGCTGGTCCCAGAACGTGGCGTCCTTGCGCTGCGTGAGATCGAAGATCTTCTGCAGGAGGTGAACCGGATCGCCGCCACCGGCCCTGTCGAGTCGGGCACCGGCGGTCGGATCCTGCTTGAGCACGACCTGCTTCCAGCTCGTCACCGCGACACTGATGCTGCGGGGGCCGGTGCCGGACGAGAACGCCGCGTCCAGGTTCTGGCGCGTGGGGCGCGCCTTGAACTTCTTCATCAGCGCCTCGGTCTCCTCGCACCCCTTGCGGATGTTGAGGTACACCGTCTTGATCGCGGAGTTGAGCTTCTCGTCGACGCCGACGGTCTTGCCGGCGCGCTCCTTGAGGATGTTGCGCCGGATCTCGAGCTCCATCTTTCCGCGGTTGTTGATCATCTTCAGCCGGTTGATCAGCACGCCGAAGCCGGTCTTCATATCTGGGTCCGATGGGCCGATGTCCCTGGCTTCCAGCTCGAACGCGGCGACATTCTTCTTGATGCCCTCGCTCAACTTGGCGTAGGCGACTTCCATGTTCTTCAGTGACTTGAGGACCTCGTCCTTGGTCTTCGCGCGCTCGGTACCGACATTGGCCTTGTCGTAGGCGTCCAGCCGCTCGGCGAGCGTCTTGCCGGATTTGAAGAGGACCTTCAGTTTTGCGACGCCTGCCTCCTTGCCCTTGTTCTTCAACACCGCCGCGCGCTTGTTGGTCAGCGCCTCGAACTCCTTCATCGCGTTGTCGTAGGACTCTCGCAAGCTCTCCATCGGCTCAGGGGCCTCCCGTGTCGTCAGCGGTTGCGCGCCGGTATCGCCGGGTGATCATCGCCGAGGTCGGATTGCGTCCGCAATAGCCGTCTGCGTTTCACGGCGACCGCAGGCCAGAATGCGACGAGCAATTCACCGCAATTGCCAATGGTCGATCATTTCGCCGTGACCGGCATATTTCGCCCGGCTCGTCCGGGTCACTCGGACGGATCATTCGTCCCGATCACTCGGACGGGTCGAACTCCACGTCGATCGACTGGAAGCCCTTCGCGCGTTGCGCCTTCGCCTGGTCTGTGTACGCGCGCTCGTCGGCGCTCGTCAGGTCGACGTCGTCGGTGAACGGCGTGAGCAGCGCGCGCGGGTAGAGCCGCATGGAGCGCACGGCGTTGTACTCCGCGGCGAGGACGACCACGACGGCCTCGACGTAGATCCACGCGATCAGGCCGAGCACGAGCGCGAAGACACTGTTCGTCACCGAGGTGTGCTTGACGACGTGGCCGACGTAGGCCGTGCCGGACCACTGCAGCAGCTGCCAGGCGACCGCGGCGGCGAGGGCGCCGGGCACCGTGTCCCGCAACGACAGCGCACGCGTGGTCGCCAGCTTGAAGGCGAGGGTGAACACGGCGGCGTTCACCGCCATCGCGGCGACGACCAGCAGCACCTTGACCGGCGTGCGGATGTCGGCGCCGTAAGCCTCGGCGCTCGTACCCAGCGCCGACAGGATCGTCGTGCCGAGGACGGAGAGGCCGACGACGAGCAGCAACAACAGGCTGCGAGCGCGGCTCGCCAACGGGTTCGGGCGGTTGTTGCGCGGCACCCGCCAGATCGTGTTCATGGCATTCTGCGCCGCCTGCGCAACGCCGAGGCCGCCGTAGAGCGTGCCGAGGATGCCGACCGCCAGGCCGATGCCGCTGCCGGACACTCCGTGCGCTTTGCTCAGCTGGTCCCCCACGATCGGGAACTGCCCGAGCGCGGAGTTGAGCACCCGCTGCTGCAGCGCCGGGTCACCCGCCAGCACGAAGTTGAGGATGGTCGACAGCAGGAGCAGCAGCGGGAACAACGACAGGAACCCGTAGTAGGTGATGAGCGCGGCGAGGTAGCCGCCCTGGTCGTCGACGTACTTGTAGATCACCGCGATCGGCAGGCCGGCTCGGGGGTGCTTGCGCTGGTAGGCGTCGAGACGTTCGACGAACGACATGGGCGGTTCCGCTCGAAGGCAGGGTCGGTCCACCAGCATGTACCCCCGCTCTCACGGTGGCCAAACCCGTGTTGGCGCCTACCCCGGCCCTCGCACAACTTCGACGGCATCCGGGCCACCCCGGCCGTGATCGAGACTGCGGCAGAGTCCGCCTAGCCGGTCTCGGCCAGCGTCGCCGCCACGGTCGCCGCGAGGTTCCAGACCGCCTCGCGGTCGTCCCTCGAAGGGGCGCCGATCACGCTGACCGGTTCGCCGACCCGCTTCCAGCCGAGCCCCTGCGCAATCGACTCGACAGCCCGGACTGCGCCGGCCGTGTCGTTGTTGCCGTGGACGTACAGGCCGTACGGCGCGCCCTCGTTGGCAGTCAAGGTCGGGTAGTACACCGCGTCGAAGAATGCTTTGAGCGCGCCCGACATGTACCCGATGTTGGCGGGCGTACCGAGCAGGAACCCGTCGGCGGCGAGCGCGTCCGAGACGGTCGCGGCCAGGGCCGGCCGTACGAGCACGTCGACGCCCACGATGCCTTCGGCCCGAGTGCCGTCCAACGCCGCCTCGAGCAGCTCCTGGGTTGCGGGGGAGGTCGTGTGATGCACGACGAGCAGCGTCCTGGCCACGGGCGTCACGCTAGCCGTCCGTCCGTGGCGGCACTGACTGTCGACATGATCCGCTCGGTTAGCGTGGGCGGGGTGGACGAACCCACGATGCGCGAGCGGATGCTCGCCGGCGAGCCGTACATCACCGACGACGACCTGCTGCGCGAGCAGCTGCGCGCGGCCCGGCTCTGCCTCGAGATCGATCTCACCGCACCGGACGAGACCGCGCGCAGGCGCGGGCTGTACACCGAGCTGCTCGGTGCGATCGGCGCGGACTGCGAGATCCGGCCGGGCTTTCGCTGCGACTACGGTTCGCACCTCTTTCTCGGCGACCGGGTCTTCGCGAACTTCGGTCTCATCGCGCTGGACGTCGCCCGGATCACCATCGGCGACGACGTGCAGCTGGGACCGAACGTCCAGTTGCTGACGCCGACGCACCCGACCGACCCGCAGGCGCGGCTCGACAAGTGGGAGAGCGCCCAGCCGATCTCGATCGGCGCCAACGCGTGGCTGGGCGGCGGCGTCATCGTCGGCCCCGGCGTCACCATCGGCGCGAACACGACCGTCGGGGCCGGCGCGATAGTCACCCGCGACCTGCCACCCAACGTGCTCGCGGTCGGCAACCCCGCGCGGGTCGTCCGCGAACTCTGATTCGCGCCGGCGGTCCGGCCTCGCGAGCTGCGTCAGACGATGCCGGTGATCTTCACGCCGACGCGACGGATCAGCTGAACAGGGCAACAATGCACCGGTGCGGCTGCGCAATCTGATCAGCGCGACGATGTGCTGCTCCGTCCTCCTCAGTGGCTGCGCCTCACAGGTACCGCCGGATGAGTTCTTCGGCAACGGGGTGGCGGCTCGGGTGCAGGCAGTTGGTTCGGGCGGTGCGGGCGCCAGTGGCGGCGCAGCTTCCGGTCGCTCGGGTGCACCGGCGTCCGGCGGCGCTGGGATATCCGGCGGATCCGGCGCATCGAACACCGACACCACGACCGGCGGCGCGAACGGCGGCGGGCCGGCGCCGGGTGCGGCCGCCCCCGCGAGTCCGGTCGGTGCGGTCAGCGGCGTCCGAGCCGGAAGCTGCGCGGGCTTCCGAAACAGCAGGGGCATCACCGATTCGACGATCACACTCGGCAACGTCGCTGATCTGAGCGGGCCGGTGCCCGGGCTGTTCACCTCGGCCGCGCAAGCCGCCAAGGCGTACGCCGCCTACTTCAACGCAACCTCGAACGTCTGCGGCCGCAAGCTGAAGCTGATCGGCTACGACAGCCAGACCAGCGGCATCGGCGACCAGGAGGCGGCTACCTCGGCGTGCAGCGAGACGTTCGCGATGGTCGGGTCGATCGGCGCATTCGACAACGGCGGTGCCAAGACCGTCGCCGACTGCGGCATTCCCGATCTGCGCACGATCTCGACGACCCCCGAGCGAGTGGCCTCGCCGGTGTCGTACGGCGCCGACGCCGTGAAGGCCGACCTGGTCTCGACCTCGCAGTACGAATACATCAAGGCCGCGACCGGGCAGGCGTACCAGAAGTCCGCGCTCGTCTACCTCAATGCAGGTGCGTCGGTAGCGAACGCCCTCGCGTACAAGGCGACGATGCAGGCTCTCGGCTACGACTTCGTCTACACCCAGCCGATCGACGTCACGGCGATCAACTATGCGCCGTACGCGGCGAAGATGAAGAGCCTCGGCGTCGGACTCGTGCAGTTCGAGGGCACCGCCCAGTTCGCCGTGCGGCTGAAGCGTGCGCTGAACGACCAGGGGCTGAACCCGGTGTTCGTCATGGACTCGGTGGCGTACGACCCGGTGTTCGTCGAGAGCGCGAAGAACGATCTCGACGGCATGTACACCTACGTCGACACGACGCTGGTCGAGGAGGCGTCGCGCAACCCCGCGATGCAGCGCTACCTCACCTGGCTGGCGCGGGTGGCACCCGGCGCGAAGCCCTCGTTCTTCGGCATGTTCGCCTGGGGCGCGATGGAGCTCTTCAGCGAGCTGGCGGTGCAACTCGGCGGCAAGCTCACCCGGCAGACGCTGCTCGCGGCGATCCGCAACACCCATGCGTTCACGGCAGGCGGACTGTTCGCGCCGCAGGACGTCGGCACCAAAAACACCTCGCCGTGCCAGGCGGTCGTGCAGTTGCGGGGCGGAGTCTGGGTCCGCCGCTCACCGTTCCCGTGGACGTGCTCGCGGGTGTACGACACGCAACCGTGACGGCGCCCGCCACTCCTCGATGGCACCCCCGACGCGGCGCAGGTGGCAGCGGACGGTGTAGGTCGGGTCGGTGGCCCTGCGCCGGAGGCAGCCGTCGAAGTCCGTCTGCCGGCGCAGCGTCTCGCCGGCGCTGATGCGCCTGGTGAGCAAGATGGTGCGCCTGTTCTGGCGAGATCTCGAGATCCACGAGCCGAGCATCAACTCCCTGCACCTGTCCGACGCGGTGGCGCGCCGCTGGAAACAACGACTCAGCCCGAATCCACCGGCTCGCAAACGGCCACCACAAATGATCAACGTGGAAAAGCCGGGCCGACTTGCAGCATCCGCACGCGCCCATTGAGTAGAACCGAAACAAGATCAAACAATGCACCAATAAACGATCACATCAATTACTGTCGTAAAAATGCGATTCAGCAGCGGTCAAATTGCCAAGACGCGCCATGGGGGCTACGTTCCCTAACAGCGAGCTAACACGACGGTGAAAGCGCGCGAATTGGCGGACAGCCACGCAGTTGGTCCCGGGGGGGCCGTTGCGCGGGTCGCGAGACCCGCCCGCTCCCCATATTTCGGTCTCTCCGCGCGGCCCTCCGGGTCGCCATTGCGAGCAATCAGACCGCTGCTGGGGTAGCCCCACTGGCGGTAGCCATCGCTGCTGCTTTCACTTCGAACTCCGGTAAGGAGTGAACGAAATGCATAAGAGCCTTGCAATTCTTCCGGTGCTCGTCTGCGCGGCGGGGGTGCTGGCCCTCGCAGGTCCGGCCTCCGCGGCCCCGAGCGGTACGACCGCGGCGACGTTCGCGGTCACCGGCGGCACCCTGGACATCGCCGTTCCTGCTTCGGTAAATCTCGGGTCGGTGACGGCCAGTTCGGCGGCCCAGGGTTTGACGGGCGTCCCCCTCGGCGCTGTGACAGTCACGGACGGACGCGGGGTCAGCTCGGGCTGGGTGGCGACGGCCAGCGCGACGGACTTCACCGGACCGCAGACCCTCGCGGGAGCGACCGTCTACCGCCCGACGCTCGCGAGTGCAACCAACGCCACCGTGACACCTGCGGCTGATCAGACCCTGGCCCCGACAGCCGCCACGGTGCAGACCGCCACGCTCGCCGTGGGGGTCAACTCCGCCACCTGGAACCCGACCCTCACGGTCACGATCCCGGCGAACGCGTTGGCGGGAACGTACAGCAGCACGATCACTCAGTC
>JAVHVN010000131.1:0-14128 GCA_032160545.1 Pseudonocardiales bacterium
ATCCGGTCGTGCGCACGAGCGTGGACGTCAGCAGCCGGTAGCGCCGCGTGATGCGGCGGTAGTCGGCCTCGTATCGCTCGGGCCGGCCCTCGACGATGCGGCGCACCGCCGCCGTCGCGCAGGCGAACCCCATCGACAGCCCCTCGCCCGTGAGCGCGTCGACGTAGCCGGCGGCGTCGCCGGCCAGCAGCACCCGGCCGACGACCCGGCGGGCGACGTCCTGCCGCAACGGCCCGGCCCCGAGCACGCGTCCGACCGGCCGCCCGGGCAACCGCGAACGCAGCAGGGGAAACGCCGCCAGCCGGTCGTCGAAGCCGCCGCGATCGCTGCCCAGCACGGCGATGCCGACGCAGTCGTCGCCGACCGGCGTCACGTACGCCTCGCCTGCCAGAGCGGACCCTGCCCAGTGCACCTCGACGTGGCTCGACCACGGCCGGACCGCGAAGTGCGCCCGCATCCCCCAGCGCGGGCGCCCGGCGGCGGCCCGGTCGAGGTGCAGCGACCGGCGGATCGGCGAGTGCAGCCCGTCCGCGGCGACGAGGTACCGGGCGCGGAGTCCGTGCGCGACGACGCCGCGGCCGTCCTGCTCGATGCCCGACACGGTGCCGTGCACGAGGTCGATGCCCGGGGTGGTCGCGGCGGCGCGCACGAGCGCCGCGTGCAACGCGGTGCGCCGCACACCGAGTCCGAACCCCGCACGGAAGTCGGCGACCGCGCTGCTGCGGCCGTCCGTGTAGCGGATGCCGAGGAACGGCATGCCCCCGACCGTGACGCCGAGGTCGGCGAGGGCACGGACCGCGCCGGGCATCAGCCCCTCGCCGCAGGCCTTGTCGATCGGCGCCTCGCGCGCTTCGAGAACGCACACGCGCAGGCCGGCCCGTGCCGCGGTCAGTGCGGTCACCAGACCGACCGGTCCGCCCCCGACGACGAGGAGATCTCTCATGGGATGGGCGAGTGGGCCACGGCCGGTTCGGCGAGTGCGTGCAGTGCGCGGTCCTCGGCGCGGATGCGTACGCGCAGCAGCACGGCGTTGAGCACGCTGAACACGACGGCGGTGATCCACGCGGTGTGGACCAGGGGCAGGGCAGCACCCTCGACGACGACCGCGACGTAGTTGGGGTGCGTCAGGAGCCGGTACGGCCCGCCGCTGACCCGGGGCAGCCCCGGCACCACGAGGATGCGGGTGTTCCACTGCGGGCCGAGGGTGCGGATGCACCACCACCGCAGCCCCTGGCTGAGCAGCACCAGCGCGAGCATCGGCCACCCGAGCGCCGGCACGAACGGCCGATGAGCGCTCCACACCTCGGCGAGCGCGCCCGCCAGCAGGCCGGTGTGCAGCACGACCATGGCGGGGTAGTGGCCCAACCCGGTCTCGACCCCGCCGTGATCGAGGCTCCAGCGCAGGTTGCGCTTCGAGACGACGAGTTCGGCCAGCCGTTCGAACCCCACCGCGACCACGAGCAGCGTGAACCACCACACGGTCAGGTCCACTCCAGCAGGACCAGTTCGGAGCAGAACCCCGGGCCCATCGCCATCAGCACGCCCGGGGTGCCGGCCGGTGGGTGCTTCTCGATCGTGTCGCGCAGGACGTGCAGCACCGACGAGGACGACAGGTTGCCCACCGCGGCGAGCGAGCGCCAGGTGAGCTCGAGCGCCTCGCCAGGCAGGCCGAGCGTCTCCTCGATCGCCTCGATGACCTTCGGCCCGCCCGGGTGGCACGCCCAGGCAGTGACGTCGCCGATGCTCAGCTGATGCGCACCGAGGAACTCTCGGACGTCCGTGCCCAGGTACTTCCGGGCCAGGGCCGGGACGTTGGCGTCGAGCACGATCTTCAGGCCCGTCGAGGTGACGTCCCAGCCCATCGTGCGCTGGGTGCCCGGGTAGAGGTGACTGCGCGAGTCGAGCACTCGCGGGCCGGAGACCCGCGGGACCGACTCGGCCCTCCGGTCACCGACGGCCAGGACGGCCGACGCGCCGTCGCCGAAGAGACCGGACGCCACCAGGTTGGCCGTCGAGTCGTCAGCCCGTTGCAGGGTGAGCGAGCAGAGCTCGACCGACAGCAGCACGGCGACCCCGTCCGGGTCGCCGCGCAGGTAGTCGTGCAGGCGGGCTACGCCGGCAGCTCCGGCGACGCAGCCCAGCCCGAACATGGGGATCCGCTTCACGTCGGGGCGCAGCCCGATCCGCCCGGCGATGCGCGCCTCGATCGACGGCGCGGCGACGCCCGTCACGGTCGTGCTGAACACCGCGTCGACGTCGGCCGGGCCCAGCCCGGCATCGGCCAGCGCGCCGAGGATCGCGGTGGCACCGAGCTCGACGGCGTTCTCGACGAAGACGTCGTTGGCCCCGCCGAAGCCGTCGAGCCCGGCGTACGCGTCGAGCGGCAGCACGGTGTGGCGGGTCTGCACCATCGCGCTCCCGTGCAGGCGGCGGGCCAGGCGAGCGCGCGCGGGGTCGTCGAGCAGCGCCGCGAACATGTCGGTGATCTCGTCCTGGGGATACCGATGCTCGGGCAGGACGCCACGGACGCCCGCGATGACGGTCACCCTTCGCACCGTACCCGCGGGCACCGCCCCGTGAACCTGCTGAAGAAACCCGCCAGAATGTGCCGGTGCGCGCATCCGGGTTGGCTGTGCTGGCCCGGGCGTGCCATCCGCTGCCGGCACTCGGCGTGACCGCGTTCTTGACGGTGCTCGCCGCCGTCGCGGGGAACTCGGCCGGCACCTGCGTCGTCGTCGCCGCTGCGGTGCTCTTCGGGCAGCTGTCGGTCGGCTGGTCCAACGACCTGATCGACCGCGATCGCGACCGCGCGACCGGGCGCCGCGACAAGCCCCTGGCCCGGCCGGGTGTGTCCGCCCGTCCGGTCGCCGTCGCCACCGGTGTCGCCGTCGCCGCCACAGTCGTGCTGTCACTGCTGCTCGGTATCGCCCCGGGACTCGTCCACCTGGCGGCGGTGGCGTGCGCGTGGCTCTACAACTCGTGGCTGAAGGCGACGGTGCTGTCCTGGCTGCCCTACGCGCTGGCATTCGGCGCGACGCCCGCGGTGGCAACGCTCGCCCTGCCGGGGTCGCCGGCGCCCGCGCCGTGGGCGGTCGCGGCGGCCGCCCTGCTCGGGGTGACCGCACATCTCGCCAACACGGTGACCGACTTCCAGGACGATCGGGCCACCGGCGTCGTCGGCGCACCGCACCGGCTCGGGGCGCGGGCCTCGTTGGTCCTGGCCGGGGTGCTGTCCGCGACGGCGTCCGTCCTGCTGGTGCTCGGGCCGCCCGCACCACCGCCGACGTGGGGCTGGGCGGTGCTCGCGCTGGCATCGCTCGTCACCGTCAGCGGACTCGCGGCCGCGGGGGTGGCGCCGCCGAACAGCCGGCTGCCGTTCCGGGCGATCATGGCGGTCGCGGCCCTCGACCTGCTCCTGGTGATCGCAGCGGGCCACTCGCTCGTGGGCTGAGCACCGTGTGATCGAGGAAGGCCGGCGGCGGATCGATCAGTGCACCTGGCGGTCGTGGCCGGCCCAGAACGGCTCGCGCAGCTTGAACTTCTGCAACTTGCCGGTGGCGGTGCGGGGCAGGGTCTCGACGAACTCGATCCGCTTCGGGCACTTGTACCCGGCCAGCGACGCGCGGGCGTGCGTGATCAGCTCGTCGGCGGTGACCTCGGAGCCGTCGGTGACGACGAGCGCCGTCACCAGCTCGCCCCACTTCTCGTCAGGGATGCCGATGACGGCCACCTCGCGGACGGCCGGATGCGAGGTGAGCACGTCCTCGACCTCGATCGAGGAGACGTTCTCGCCGCCGGAGATGATCACGTCCTTCTTGCGGTCGGAGATCACCAGATAGCCGTCCTCGTCGAGGTGCCCGCCGTCGCCGGTGTGGAACCAGTTGCCTGCCTGTGCCTCGGCGGTGGCCTCGGGCTGCTCCCAGTAACCGTCGAGGTTGTGGTTCGACTGCGTGACGACCTCGCCGTCAAGATCGATCGCGACCCGCACACCCAGCGCCGGTGCCCCGGCCCGTCCCAGCCGGCGGGCCTGCTCGAGCGCCGGCAGGTCGTCCCATTCGGAGCGCATCCGGTTCACGGTGACGACCGGAGAGGTCTCGGTGAGCCCGTAGATCTGGCAGAACTCCCAGCCCAGGTCGCTGATGACCCGCTCGATCGTCCGGGTCGGCGGGGGAGCGCCGGCGACGACGATGCGCACCCGGGAGCGGCCGGGGATGTCGCCCTGCCAGGTCTCGGCCGCGTCCAGCGCCGCGTTCACCACGGCCGGGGCGGCACACATCAGCGTCACGCCGTGGCGCTCGACGCGGCGCAGGATCTCGGTGCCGTCGACCTGGCGCAGGACGATGTGCCGGCCGCCCACTCCGGTGACGCCGAACGGCATGCCCCAACCGTTCGCGTGGAACATCGGCAGCGTGTGCAGCAGCACGTCGCGGTCGCTGATCACCGTGTGCAGGCCGAACACGGTGGCATTGAGCCACAGGTTGCGGTGCGTGAGCTGGACTCCCTTCGGCCGCGCGGTCGTCCCCGACGTGTAGTTGATCGTCGCGGTGGCACCTTCGTCGGGGGACTCCCACGGCCGTGGCTCGGCGCCGAAGTCGTAGAGCGCGTCGTCGTCGCCGAGGACGAACTTGTGCGGCACGTCGAGTGAGTCGAGGACGTCCTTGACCGCCGGGTCGCCGTAGACGACCTGCGCGCCCGAGTGCTCGACGATGTAACGGATCTCGGCGGCCGAGAGCCGGAAGTTGATCGGCACCAGGATGCGTCCCCAGCCCGACACCCCGAAGAACGAGTGCAGCAACCGCGCCGAGTTCTGCGAGATGACCGCGACCCGCCCGCCGGTGGACACCCCGAGCGCGTCCAGCCGGGCGGCCTGGGCTCGCGCGCGGGCCGCGAAGTCGCGATAGGTGAGCTCACCGAGCGAGGGCGCCGGCTGCTCCGGCTCGTCCACCACCGCGATCCGGTCCGGGTAGACGTGCTCGGCGCGGTCGAGGAAGTCGCGGACGGTCAGCGGGTAGTACACGGGCGCACCCTTTCCGACGAACGAGAACCGGGGTGCCCCCGATCCTGTCGGATCGGGGGCACCCCGGCCAGCGCGCGGGTGCTCAGCTCACCACGTCGGCGACCTTCGCGGACGCGGCCTTCGCCGCCTTGGCCATGCCCTTCGCGGTGTTGAGGTAGGCGTCGGCCTTCGCCGCCGGACCTGCCGCCACCGCCTTGACGTTCGCACGCGCCTCGGCGGCCCGCGCCTTCGCGACCTTGCGCGCCGCGCGCTGCGCCGTGCGGACCCGCTCCCGCCGGACCGCGGTGGACTGGGACAGGTCGTGCGTGAGCTCGATGCGCTTGTCCCGAGCGTTGTCGAGGATCGCGTCGATCAACAGCGAGGCCCCGATGCCGAGCATCCACAAGTCCTTGGCGAGCGGGACGCCGTCCTGCGAGGGCCGGGGGTCGGTCGGCCCACGCCGCATGCCCGGCGTCCTCCAGTACAGGGTCAGCAGCCCACCCGAGAACGCCATCAGGCCGGCGCCGGCGATGAGCGGCGAGGCCACCGGCAGCAGCAGGATGCCGCCCACCGTCACCTCGGCGATGCCGAGGCCGCGGACGAACAGCGTGGGCTCGATCTTCTCGAACTGGGGATACGCGGTGGTGGCGAAGCCGTGCAGACCCTTGGCGGTCTCCTCACCGGCCTGCAGCTTGTCGATGCCCGAACTGAGGATGTACGCGCCCGTCACGGCTCGGACGGGCGCGCGACGGATCTTCGCGGTCAGGCTCATGGAGGCCTCCAGAGATATCGGCGACAGCAGCCGGACCGAGTTGTCGACGGCACGGTCTGTCAGCGCTCATACCCAGGACGGAAGCCACATATGCGCGTGCCACTGGTCGTAGGTCAGCAAGCCGCCTGTGAACAGCGGCCACATCCACCAGAAGTCGGCGATGACCAGCCCCAGGAACACCGTGACCCCGGCGACTCCCCAGTACCGCCGCGCGGCCGCCACCCGGTCGTGCACCTCGTCGCCCGTGCGCACCAGCGCGGGGCCGAGCATCGTCCCCAGCGCGAGCGTCAGGCCGAGCACCAGGAACGGCACCAGCGGCGCCATATAGAAGAGGAACATCGTGCGCTTGATGTCCTTGAACCACACCAGCCATCCGGCGATGACAGCGACCCAGATCGCGCCCGCGCGCCAGTCCCGCGTGGTCACCCAGTGCCAGGCCAGCCACACCAGCATCGGGACGAACGCCCACCACATGATCGGCGTGCCGATGAGCAGGATCTCGCGAGCGCAGCTCGAGGCGCCGCAGGACTTGGACGAGCCGTCGTAATAGAAGTCGACCGGCCGCCCCAGGACGAACCAGCTCCACGGGTTCGACCGGTACGGGTGGAAGCTGTCGAGCCCGGTGTGGAACCGGTACGCGTCGAGGGTGTACGCGCCGAGTGACCGGATCGGGCCGGGAACCCACCCCCACCAGAACGGGATGCGCACGCCGAGCAGGGAGAGGTGCGTCGACGCGCTGTGCGTGTCGGCCCAGTGCCGGTTCCAGCTGTTCTCACCGGTGAACCAGCCGAGGTAGCAGAGCAGGTAGGTGCCGATCGGGACGGCGAGCAGGGACCCGAGACCGGGCAGGGCGCAGCGCCGCAGCAGCGACCGCCATGGGCGCCGGCACCCGGCCGCCCGCATCGCCGAGCGGTCCCAGATCAGGCTGAGGACGATCAGCGCGATGAAGAAGAACGCGCCGGTCCACTTCACGGCGCACGCGGCCCCGAGCATGATGCCGGCGACGACCCGCCAGGGCCGCGGTCCGAGCGTGGGAACCGACCTGCTGAGATCGACGCCGGCCTCGAGCATCCGGGCCAGTCGCGCGCGCACCCAGTCGCGGTCGAGCACGAGCGCACCGAACGCCGCGATGACGAAGAACTGCAGGAAGATGTCGAGGATCGCCGTACGCGAGAGCACGACCGACAGCCCCTCGAAGGCCATCAGGAGCCCCGCGATGCCGCCGAAGAGGTTCGAGCGGAACATCCGCCGGGCAGTGCGGGCGACGATCAGCACCGCGAGTGTCCCGCACAGTGCCGGCGCGACCCGCCAGCCGACCGCGTCGTTGCCGAACAGCTGCGAGCCGATCGCGATCAGCCATTTGCCGAGCGGCGGGTGGACGATGAACATGTAGTCGCGGTTGTCCTCGTACCCGAACCGCAACAGCTCCTGGGCCTCGGTCGCGTAATAGACCTCGTCGAACACCTTGGTCTGCGGGAAGCCGATGGCCCAGAACCGCACGAACCCGCCGACGAGGGTGACGCCGAGGGCGATCAGCCAGCCGATGCCGGGATGCGGATCGTGCCAGGGGCGCAGGCCCGGGGCTACCGGCCGGGGCGCAGCGGGGGGCTCGTCGGACGACGCCGGCGGCGCGGCCGGTGCCTCGAGCGTCGCCGTCACGGCATCGATCCTAGAGAAGTGGTCCCGCGTGGGGTCGATAGTCGCCCCCTCCGGGTCGGCGATCGGCCCGATGCCAGGAGAATCGCCGCTGTGAGCGTCGAACCGGGCCGGGTGCTGCTGGCCGCCACCCCGCTCGGCAGGCCGGAGGATGCGTCCGCGCGGCTGCGCGCGGCGCTCGAATCGGCGCCGGTGATCGCCGCCGAGGACACCCGCCGGCTGCGCCGGCTCTGCGCGGACCTCGGCGTCACTCCGTCCGGCCGCGTCGTCTCGTTCTTCGACGCGAACGAGGCCGCCCGCGTTCCGGCCCTGGTCGAGGCGCTGAGGGAGGGCTCGGACGTGCTCGTCGTGACCGACGCGGGCATGCCGTCGGTGTCCGACCCCGGCTACCGGCTGGTCGTCGCCGCGATCGAGGCCGGCCTCGAGGTCACCGTGCTGCCCGGGCCGTCCGCCGTGCTGGCGGCCCTCGCGGTCTCGGGCCTGCCGGTCGACCGATTCTGCTTCGAGGGGTTCCTGCCGCGGCGCTCGGGCGAGCGCCGCCGCGCTCTCGAGGCGCTCGCGGCCGAGCGCCGCACGATGGTGTTCTTCGAGGCGCCGCACCGGCTCGCCGAGTCCCTCGCCGATCTCGCGGCGGCCTTCGGCGACGAGCGCCCCGCGGCGGTCTGCCGCGAGCTGACGAAGACCCACGAGCAGGTGCTGCGAGGCCCGCTCGCCGAACTCGTCACCTGGGCCGGCGGCGAGGTACGGGGCGAGATCACGCTCGTCGTGGCGGGCGCTGCACCGGTCGCCGAGGCAGCTCAGCCGCACGAGCTCGCCGCCGAGGTGGCGGCCCGCGAGTCGGCAGGCGAGCCGCGCAAGGAGGCGATCGCGGCCGTAGCGCGGGCAAGATCGTTGCCCAAACGCGCCGTGTTCGACGCCGTCGTGGCACACAAACCATCCTGAATCGGGCACCGACCCGGACTCGCCGCGTCGACTCTTGCCGCCGCCGCCTCGACGGGTCGAGCATCGCCGCCGACGGCTGCGGCACGGGGCCGAGGCCGTCGGTCGTATGACGGGGGTGGCGCAGATGTTCATGCAGGTGATCCGAGGGCGGGTGGCCGACGAGGCCGGACTCCGCAAGAGCTTCGACCGGTGGATGTCGGAGCTGCGCCCGGGAGCCGAGGGCTACCTCGGCACGACCGCAGGCTTCACCGACGGCGGCGAGATGATCGCGCTCGCGCGCTTCGAGTCGGCCGCGGCCGCGAAGCACAACAGCGATCGCCCCGAACAGAGCAAATGGGCTGCCGAGGTCGGTTCCGAGCTCGACGGCGAGCCGACGTTCATCGATATCGACGACGCGCACGAGTGGCTGGGCGGCGGCTCGGACGACGCCGGGTTCGTCCAGGTCATGATCGGCCAGAGCCCCGACGTCGAAGCCTTGCTCGCGCGCAGCGACGGAGAGGAGGAGCAGCTGCGTGCCGCCCGTCCCGAGATCATCGGCGGCACCTTCGGCCGGTTCGGCGACAACGGCTACGTTCAGGCGGTCTACTTCCGGTCCGAGGACGCGGCCCGGGAGAAGGAGTCGAGCGAGCCGCCGCCGGAGGTCAAGGCGATGGTCGAGGACTTCCAGCGTCTGCTCGGCGACGTCACCTACGTCGACCTGCACGAGCCGCTGCTCTACTCGCGCTGAGCACGGATTCGGCGCGGCGAAACCGGCCGCGCCGAGTCACTAGGCTTGGCGCGTGAACGAGCAGATACTCACCGCCGTCGCGTGGCCCTACGCGAACGGGCCGCGGCACATCGGGCACGTCGCGGGTTTCGGCGTGCCGTCGGACGTCTTCAGCCGCTACCAGCGGATGGCCGGCAACAACGTGCTGATGGTGAGCGGCACCGACGAGCACGGCACGCCGATCCAGGTGCAGGCCGACAAGGAGGGCGTCAGCCCTCGCGAACTCGCCGACCGCAACGCGCTCGTCATCGCCAAGGACCTGAAGGATCTCGGCCTCTCCTACGACCTGTTCACCCGCACGACGACGAACAACCACTACGCGATCGCGCAGGAGATCTTCCTGGGCCTGCTGAAGAACGGGTACGTGATCCCGCAGAAGCAGCTCGGCGCGATCAGCCCGTCCACCGGGCGCACGCTGCCCGACCGCTACATCGAGGGCACCTGCCCGATCTGCGGGTACCCGGCCGCGCGTGGCGACCAGTGCGACAACTGCGGCAACCAGCTCGACCCGATCGACCTGATCAACCCGGTGTCGCGCATCAACGGCGAGACGCCGAAGTTCGTCGAGACCGAACAGCTGATGCTCGACCTGCCGGCCTTCGGCGAGGTTCTCGCCAACTGGCTGCGCAAGCAGGCGCACTGGCGCCCCAACGTGCAGAAGTTCAGCCTCAACCTGCTGGACGACCTCAAGCCTCGCTCGTACACCCGTGACCTCGAGTGGGGCATCCCGGTGCCGCTGGACGGCTGGCGGGACCGCCCCGACAAGCGCATCTACGTCTGGTTCGACGCGGTGGTCGGCTACCTGTCGGCCTCGATCGAGTGGGCGCAGCGCAGCGGCGACCCCGAGGCCTGGCGGGCATGGTGGCAGGACGAGAGCGCCCGGCACTACTACTTCATGGGCAAGGACAACATCGTCTTCCACGCCGAGATCTGGCCGGCGATGCTGATGGGCTACTCGGGGATCGGTGCCAAGGGCGGCACACCGGGCTCCCTGGGCCGGCTCGAGCTGCCGTACGAGGTGGTCTCCAGCGAGTTCCTGACGATGGAGGGCCGCAAGTTCTCCTCGTCGCGCAATGTCGTGATCTACGTCGGCGACATGCTCTCGCGCTACGACCCGGACGCGCTGCGCTACTACCTCGCGGTCGCGGGCCCCGAGAACCAGGACACCGACTTCACCTGGGCCGAGTTCCTGCGGCGCAACAACGACGAGCTCGTCGCAGGCTGGGGCAACCTGGTGAACCGGACCATCTCGATGACGGCCAAGAACCTGGGTGACGTGCCGGCGCCGGGCGTGCTCACCGACGCCGACAACCAGCTGCTCGCCACCTCGAAGGCCGCCTTCCTGACGGTCGGCGACCTGCTCGCGCGCTCGCGGCAGAAGCAGGCCATCGGCGAGGTCATGTCCGTGGTCGGCGCGGCGAACAAGTACCTCTCCGACATGGAGCCGTGGAAGCTGCGCTCGTCCGACCCGGACCGGATGGCGAGCGTGCTGCACGTCGCCCTGCAGGTGGTCGACGACGCCAAGACCATGCTCACGCCGTTCCTGCCCTCGTCGTCGGCGAAGGTGCACCGGCTGCTCGGCGGCGGGGGTGAGTGGGCCGCCATGCCCGACCTCGTCGAGATCGACGAGCCGACCGCGGCCGGCTCGCCGTCGTACTCCGTGCTCACCGGCGACTACGACACGGGCGCGCGGTGGGAGTCGGTGCCGGTCGAGGTCGGGCGGCCGCTCGCGCCACCGACGCCGGTGTTCACCAAGCTCGACCCGTCCATCGTCGACGAGGAGCTGGCCCGGCTCGAGGGCGGTGCCGAGTCCTGATCGGGGAGAGGAACCGGGCCCAGCGGCCACGTTCTCTCCCCGATCGGCCGTGTTCGACGCGCACACCCACCTCGACGCGATGGCGCAGCGCGCGGGTCTGGTGCCGGACGCCGCGTTCGTGGCCGGCGTCATGGCCGAGGCGCGGGCCGCGGGCGTCACCGCCGTGGTGACCGTCGGCGACACCCTCGAATCGAGCCGGTGGTGCGTCGACGCCGCCCGCGCGCATCCCGACGTCTACGCGGCGGTCGCCGTGCACCCGACCGAGATCGCCGGCCTCGACGACGACGGGTACGCCGAGCTCGAGCGCCTTGCTGCGGACCCGAACGTGGTCGCCATCGGCGAGACCGGCCTGGACTACTACTGGGACCGCACCGAGCCCGCGGACCAGCAGGCACACTTCCGCAGGCACATCGAGCTGGCGAAGCGGGCCGGCAAGCCGCTGATGATCCACGACCGCGACGCGCATGCGGACGTCCTGCGGATCCTGCGCGAGCAGGGTGCGCCCGAACAGGTCGTCTTCCACTCCTTCTCCGGCGACGTGGCCATGGCCGAGGAGTGCGCGGCCGCCGGGTACGTCCTGTCCTTCTCGGGCGTGGTGACGTTCCGCAACGCACCGGCGCTGCGGGCCGCTGCTGCGGTCACGCCGCTAAGCCGGGTGCTCGTCGAGACCGATGCGCCGTTCCTGACCCCCCACCCGCACCGGGGCACGCCCAACCGGCCCGCGCTGCTGCCGCTGACCGCCCGCGCGCTGGCCGCGGCAATGGGCATCGAGATCGACACCCTGGCCCGGGCCGTCCGGGCGACGGGGGAGTCGATCTTCGCGATCGCGTTCTGAGCCCGCCAGATCTGTCCGATTCGTCCGGTCCAGGCGCGATTGTGGCCGCCTTCACAAAAGATGCTTGCTGTTGCATGCACCACTGGAACCGTCCGATCCGCGCCCGCCCGAGTCGATCTTTCGGGTCTTTTTCCACACCCCCCGCACCCTGGGGGACAGAGCCGGTTGTTCTGATCAGATCGAGAACCTGTTCTGGCACGGCTCACAGCTGTCAGCGCTGTCACCGGCAAGCGGCTGACCCGGTCAGCGCCTGCCGGAATCGCGCGCGCCGAGTTTGAAGCGCTTCCGAACCGCTCGTTACGGTGCTGTGACCAACGAGTACGCGAAGAGTGCGACAGACGAGGGGAGATCACCAAGTGCGTCGCAGCCTCAAGTACGGCCTCTACGGTGCTGTACTAGCTGGAGTCCTGGGCGGTACCGCCGCCTTCGCGACGAACGCGAACGCAACGGCCGTCACCCTGGTGGTGGACGGGCAGAGCAAATCAATCCATTCGACGGCTCACAACGTGGGTGGTGTGCTCGACGGCGCCGGCTACCACGTGAGCGCACACGACATCGTGGCGCCGGGCGTCGGTTCGAGCGTCAGCAACGGCACCAAGATCGTCCTCAACCGGGGCCGGCTGCTGCACCTGACCGTGGACGGCAAGCCGAAGGACGTCTGGACGACGGCGCCGACCGTCGCGGCCGCGCTGGCCCAGCTCGGCTACACCGCGGACAACTTCGTGTCGGTGTCGCGTTCGACGCGGCTGCCGCTCGACCCGACCGCGATCACGCTGCGCGCTCCCAAGAGCGTCGTGGTGGCTGCCGACGGCAAGGTCAAGAAGGTCCGCAGCACCGACGCCACCGTCGGTGACCTGCTGAAGGACCTGCACGTGACGCTCGGCAGCAAGGACCATGTCTCGCCGAGCACCAGCAAGCCGCTCGCCAACGGGCTCAAGATCGCGGTGGCCCGCATCTCGCTCAAGCGGGTCACTGCGCGTGAGTCGCTCGCCTTCTCGGTGTCGCGGCAGAACGATGCCTCGATGTACCAGGGCGACAGCCAGGTCGTCACCTACGGTGCGTCCGGCTCGGCCCAGGTGACCTACGACGAGACGTTCACCAACGGCAAGCTCACCGGCAAGCACGAGGTGACCCGCAAGCTGCTGGCCGCGCCGACGACGCAGGTCGAGAAGGTAGGCACCAAGGCACGTCCGGCGGCGCCTGCTCCTGCGCCGGCTCCGGCCCCGGCGGCCTCGACCGGCGGCCTCAACTGGGACGCCGTGGCGGCCTGCGAGTCGGGCGGCAACTGGCACATCAACACCGGCAACGGTTTCTACGGTGGCCTGCAGTTCGACTCCGGTACCTGGCTGTCGAACGGCGGCGGCGCCTACGCGTCGCGTGCCGACCTGGCCTCCCGCGAGCAGCAGATCGCGGTTGCCAACCGGCTCTACGCCGCCCGCGGGTCCAGCCCGTGGCCGGTCTGCGGCGCCAACCTGTAGGCAGTCGCACACGGCCCGGCCGGACTCCTTGTCCGGCCGGGCGTCGTGTGCCGGCGCGACCTTCGCGCCGAATGTTCTGTCCGAATCCCTAACCCGGCCTCGCCCTTGCGCCGAGCTGTCCGTTACAGTTCCGTGACCGTTCGGACCGCGGGGGTAACCCGAAGGAGTTCAGTTCTTGCTTCGCAGCCTGAAGTACGGCCTCTACGGTGCCGTCCTTGCCGGAGTCGTCGGAGGAACCGCGGCCTGGCAGGGCGTCGACAAGACGGTCGACCTCGTGGTCGACGGGCAGGCCCGCTCGGTGCACACCACGGCGGCCCGCGTCTCGGACGTCCTGACCGCGACCGGATACGCGGTCGGCTCCCACGATGTCGTCGCGCCGTCGCTCACCGCGCCCGTGCACGATCACAGCGAGGTCGTGCTCAACCGGGGCCGCCTGCTGCGGCTCGACGTGAACGGCATCCACAAGGACGTCTGGACGACCGCTCCCACCGTCGAGGCGGCCATGGAGCAGCTGGGGTACTCGACGGCCAACTTCACCTCGGTGTCACGTAGCCAGCGGCTGCCGCTGACGCCCACCGACATCGCGATCCGCACGCCCAAGTCCGTGACGCTCGTGCACGACGGTCGCACCGAGACGGTCTCGACGACCGAGGCGACGGTCGGCGCGCTGCTGGCGGATCTCAACATCAAGCTCGGCGGCTCCGACAAGGTGTCGCCGGCACCGAACTCGGCGCTGACGAGCGGCGCCAAGGTGGTCGTCCAGCGCATCGGCTCCGGCCGGGTGACCGCCACGAAGACGCTGCCGTACCCCACGAACCGCGTGCCGACCTCGACCCTGCCGACCGGAACGACGCAGGTCGTGCAGGC
>JAVHVN010000178.1:0-33370 GCA_032160545.1 Pseudonocardiales bacterium
CGTCGCGTCCAGGGCTACTTGGACGGAGTCGGCGACCCCGTAGCCGCCGCGGCGCCCGAGGACGAAGACGACGGCGACGGCGTCACCGACGGCGACGGCTTCGGGCCCTTCGCATCGGCCGCGGCGATCGCCGCAGTCACCGCCGCCGACGTGGCGTCCACCTTCTTGCCGTTCACGTACACCGTCGGTGTTCCGGTCACTCCGCGTTTCGACGCGTTCTCGGTGATCGCCTCGACCAGGGACTTGTGCTGGTCCGTCTGCACGCAACTGGTGAACGTCGTGACCTGTGCCGCCGTCATGCCGGCTTGCTGCGCGTACTTCACGAAGTCCGAGTCAGGACGCCCGTTCGACCCTTCCTTCGGTTGCACGGCCGGCGTGAACAGGATGTCGTGGAACTTGAGGAACAGGTCCGGCGAGACGTCCGCGGCGCACAGCGCAGCGTTCGCCGCGCGGGACGAGTACCGGTTGCCGTTCGAGGACGAGTCGAGGAACGACATGGTGTGGTAGCGCAGCTGCGCCTTGTTGGCACGCGCGTCGGCCTCGAGCGTGGTGTGCGTCGCCGTCTCGAAGTTGAGGCAGTTCGGACACTGGAAATCCTCGTAGATGTCGACGGTGGCGGCAGCCGGCTTGCCGAACGTCACGCCGTTGGCCGCCGTCGCATTCGTCGTGTCGATCGTGCCCGTGATCTTGGCGCGCTTCGCCTGCACGCCCACGCCGATCAGCGCGATCAGCACCACCACGATCGCGAGGGACGAGTTGATGTACAGCGCCCGCTCACGCGCCGCCTTGCGCTTGGCCTCGACCTGGGCCGTGTACTTGCGCGAACCGGCCTCGGTGCGCATGCGCTTGGGCGACGGGGGGTCGACGTAGTCGTGCCGCGCGAGGTACGTCTCGATCGACAGGTACGTGAGCGGCCAGAGCGCCAGGAGCACCGCGAGCGCGAGCAACCCGATGTCGCGCAGGATCTCCCAGGTGTACTGCGTCGAGCCGTCGGTCAGCCCGCCGCCGCCGAAACAGCCGCAGGACAGCTTGATCCCGCGCGCCGACGCCTCGACCAGCCCGACGAGGAACACGAGGAACAGCGCCGCCGAGGCGATCGCCGACAGCCGTACCGCGATGCCGACGATCAGCAGCACGCCGATCGCGACCTCCAGCACCGGCAGCCCGTAGCCGATCCCCTTCGACAGCCACTCCGGCGTGGCGTCGTACGCGCGCACGTCCTGTACGAACCTGCGGGGGTTGTGCAGCTTGCTGAGCGAAGCCCAGATCCAGACCGCACCGAGGACGAGCCGGACGACGGTGCCCAGCCAGGGACGCACGCGATACCAGTTCACGAGCGCTGATTGTGCCGTAGCCGGCTGGGGGCGTGCTCAGGACTTGGCGACCATCGGCAGGTCGTGCGCTATCTGCTGCTGCTCATTGGTGCTTTGCAGGAACGTCACCCGCGCGTAGTCGTCGGTTCCGTAGAGCAGCACCTGCGCCGAGTGGGTCTGCCCGTCGTCCTGGGCGAGCTGGATGTGCGCGGCGGTCTGCGCCGCGTCGATCTCCGGCTGCGTCCCCCGCAGCCCGACGAAAGTCGCGGTCGTACCCGACTGGAAGTTCGCGAGCCATTTCTGGATCACCGGGCCGGTGTCGCGCTTGACGTCCGTCGAGATGAACACGACGTAGGTCTCCTTCTGCAGCGCGTCGGGCAACGTGTGCAGGGCGGCACTGATGTCGAACATCGTCGTGGGGCAGACGTCTGGGCAGTTCGTATAGCCGAAGTACACCAGCGTCGGATGCCCCGCAGTGCGCTGGCTGAACGAGAACTGCTGACCGGTCACGTCCGTCAGGGTGAAGGACGGCCGCGGCTGGGCCGGCTCGAGGCCGAGGCCCTGGTAGCCGTTCGCCGAGCCGCTCTGCCCGACGAGCTCCGAGGGCTTGGACGAGGGCTTCGAGGACGAGCAGCCGGCCACCGCGGCGACGAGCAGCAGCACAGCGAGCAGGCGGCGGATCACTTGGTTGCTCCGGTGGTAGGGGAACTGGAGGGGGAATTCGTGGCGCCGGGCGCCGGCTGCCCGAACGGGACCACCGGTGCCGCGACCGTGATCGGTCCGGCGTCCGCGAAGACGAGTTCGAGATTCACGGTCTGCCCGGCGCGCAGCGGCCCGAACAGCCCGCCGATCATCACGTGCCCGTTGCCCACCGACAGTACGAGGCTGCCGTGGGCGGGGATCGTCACACCGCCGGAGATCGCGGTCATGGTGCCGTTGACCTCGGTGTGCAGGACGGCCGTGGCGCCCGCGCCCGTGGCCACGGACTCCAGCACGTCGGGACGATCGGTGGTGTTGTAGACGGTGAAGTACGCCGCCGCCTCGGTAGCCGGCGGCACCGGCGGACGCACGAAGGCATCGCTGACGACGATCGGGGCCGCGCCGGTCGAACCTGTGGCCGACGCCGTGGCCAGTGGCACGGCGCCGCGGATCAGGCCGGCCACGCCGAGAGCGGCGACGGCCAGACCGGCGGCGATGGCGAACCGATTCACCCGCGTTGCCCCTTCAGCTTCGCTCGCGTGACCGTCGCGATGCTCAGTGCCGCCGCGGCCAGGACCAGAGCGATGATCGACAAGGTCACCGGGCCGGTGTTGCTCGCGGACTTCGCAGCGACGGCGGTCGCCGTGGCGGCAGCGGTCGGCGCGGCAGCCGAGGCGCCGGCCTTCGCGAGCGTCACCGACGGCGCCGGGTGGTCGGGCTCGGTCGTACTGCCGGGCGCCGGCGTCTCGTTCCACGCCACCTGGGAACCGTCGCTGTAGACCTGGATCGCGCGCAGCGTCAGCGTGTCCGTCATCGGCAGCGGCCCGGCGCTCACGTTGAACTCGTCGAACTCCCCCGGCTTGATCGCCGTGGCCGCCGAGTCGGCCTTCCAGTCGATCTCGCTCACCGCTTCGGTCACGTCGCCGTCGTCGGTCTTGATCGGGGCGGCGAGCTTGACCGTCTTGGTCGTGAAGCTCCAACCCGGGTGCGGTTGCACGGCGACCGATGCGATCGGGGTGTCGGTCGGCAGCTGTACCCGCAGGGCGATCGTCGACGCGGTGGCGCTCTCGGTCGGCACCCGGATCGTCAGCACTGCGTCCCCGCCCTGCGTCGCGTCCGGCGCCACCACGGTCACGTGCGCGGAAGCCGGTCCGGCCAGCGCGAAGATCCCGAGTGCGACCGCCGCGATGCCGCCGCAGAGCACGTGCAGTCGCTTCATCACTTCCCCATGTTCGTCAGTACAGGTGCAGGTGGACGTCGGTGGTCGTGGCGTCGAACTCGGACGTGCTCACGATGAGCTGGATCACCCAGTCACCGGCACTCGGTAGCTGGACGCCGCTAGCACCGTACTGATCGGGGCCTGTGGGCCGCAGACCGAGCGGGATGGGGCCGAGTTGCTTCGAGGGCAGGGCCGCGGTACCAGTGACCGAGGTCGGCTTCGCACCACCGTCGACCTCGACGTTCGCGGTGACCGTGCCGTGCGTGCCGGGGTCGATCGTGACGGTTACCGACTGCCCCTTGCCCAGTGCGGAGCTCGCGCTGACCGGCCGCTGGTGCGCGACCGCGAGCGCCTCCTTGCCGCGCGGCTGGGCCACCAGCAGGGACGTGGCGCCGAGTACGACGAAAGCCACGAGCACCTCGGCCAGCACAGCCCGCCGGATGCGTACGGCCGACACCGCCAACGGCACGTCGGGCGCCTCGGATTCGGCCGACAACTCGGTGTCGCTCATTGCGTACGCGACGCGCATCGGCGCCCAACGCTGCTGCACCACCCGCCGCGACACGGTTGCCACCGCGATGATCACCACGAACAGGAGGACCTTGAAGGCGACGATCTCGCCGTACGCCGTGGAGAAGACTGCGTCCCACGTGCCGACGCCCCGCCACGCCGCGTACGTCCCGGTGACCGCCATCAGGACGACCGCGGTCAACGACACGCGCGACACCACCGGCAGCACGGCGGCCAGCTCGCCGGGCTCGCGGCGCGGCAGCACCGCGAAGAGCAGCATCGTCAGGCCGCCGATCCACGCGGCCATGGAGGTGACGTGTACCGCGTCGGCGGCGATCGACAGGGCCGCCGGGGACGTGGTGGCCGCATGCCCGGCGCCGCTGAACGTGAGGGCAACACCGGCGGCGAGCGGCCACGCAACGTGCTCGATCCGGGACCGTTCGCGCGAGAGCGCCCAGCCGAGCAGGACCGCCAGTGCGCCCAGCAGCAACAGCCGCAACGAGTGGTAGTGCCCGTAGTTCGAGTGCAGGGTCGCGTCCAGCAGCGTCCGGTTGGCGAGGTCGCCGAGGCCGGTGCCCGCCGTGTACGGCCCCTGAAGAAGCACTTCGAGCACGGCGCCAAGCGCCACCAGGCCCCAGCCGGACCAGACGAGCCGGCGCGCGCGCCGCTCGTCCCGCCCCTGCGGCCAGACGGTCAGCAACAGCCACCCGCCGCCCAGCGCCGCGAAGCCGGCGAACGACACCCATCGGCTGAGGTCGAGCGCCGTCGACACCGTGTGGTTCACGGTCGAGGTGCCGCTCGGCGCGGCGCTGAGCACGCCGTTGCCGACGACGAAGCGCACGGTGCCGGCGACCGGGTGCGAGTCGGCCGACACGACGCGGAAGCTCTCCGTGTACGTGCCGTCGCCGAGGCCGGCCTTGAGCGCGACGGCGACCTTGCGACCGTCCCCACCGGGATGCGCTGCGCTGCCGGAGTCGACACGCGTGCCGTGGGAGTCGACGACGTGCAGGTAGCCACCGCCGCCGAGGCCGACCGCCTCGTCGAAGGCGATCGTGACCGAACTCGGCGCCGCGGCGAGGCGAGCGCCGTCGACGGGGTCGGACGCGACCACGGATGCGTGCGCCGACGCCGAGGCGGCAAGTACCGTGCCGGCGCCCAACAGCCCGCCGAGAAGCACGCTCAGCGCGACCAATCGGCGGCGCATCAGCTGCGCGCCCGCACCTCGCGGGTGATCCGGCGCTCGGCGATGAAGGACGCGAACGGGATCGTGCCGCAGGCCATGACGATGACCAGCTTGATCGGGTTCCAGCGCAGCCGGATGCCCAGATCGAGCGTCGCGAGCAGGTACACCATGAAGAGGAATCCGTGGGTTACGCCGATCACGGACGTGGGGCCGGGCATGTGCGCCCCGTACTTCAACGGCACGGCGACGAGGACGAGCGCGAGCAGCAACGCGCCGGTCGTGAACGCCATGATGCGGTAGCGGAGCAGCGGTCCGGCGATCTTCCCGCTCACTGCGGTGGCGGTCATCTCGACGTCCTCTTCCTTGCCGCGTCGCGCTTGGCCAGCCGGGCGAGATAGTCGTTGTACGCCGCCTGCTCGCGGTCGAGCACCGGAGCGGTCTGCGGCATCACGTAGCGACGGTAGGCGACCGGCTGGTCATCGGCCGCGGCAGCCTCAGCAGCCTGGAAGGCGGGATCGTCGCGGTGCAACGCGTCGCGCATCACCCGCAACCACATTCCGACGAGGAACAGGCTGAACACCCACCACTGCAGGGCATAACCGAAGTTCTGCAGGCTGAAGTGCTTGTGCTCGCTGACTGTCAACTGCCATCGACCGAGGAACACCATCGCCACCGCGGCGGCGATGACCACGAGGTGGAGCAGCAGCCAGCCCGGCCTGAGCAGCTCCCGCTTGCGCGCCACGGATCCAGGGTACGGGGGCAGGGGCTACAAGCCCCCACCTCCGGCGGCCCGACGGGACGTCCGACGGCGCGGGTCAGGCCGCGGCGGCGACCTTGGCGCGAAGCGGTTCCAGCGCCGCGCTCCACGCGATGACCTGGTCCAGCAGGGTGTCCAGGGCCGCCGTGTTGTAGTCACCGGGCTTGAACACGCTGAAGTTCTCGAACTCGGTCAGCAACGACAACGCCACCTGCTGACGGACGTCCGCCATCTGGAGTTCGCCGGCGATCAGGCGCAGGTGCTCGGCGGCACGCGCCCCGCCGACGCCGCCGTAGGACACGAATCCCACTGCCTTGTTGTTCCACTCCGCGTAGAGGTAGTCGATGGCGTTCTTCAGGACGCCCGACGTCGAGTGGTTGTACTCGGGCGTCACCATCACGAAGCCGTCGAATTCGGCGATCTTGGCAGCCCACTGCTTGGTGTGCGGGTTCTGGTACTGCCCCATCGTGGGCGGATAGGCCTCGTCGAGATGCGGCAACGGGTAGTCGGCGAGGTCGATCAGTTCGAACTCCGCGTCCGAACGCTGCTCGGCGCGCGCGAGGACCCACTTGGCGACCTGCTCGCCGTTGCGGCCCGGGCGGGTACTGCCGAGGATGATGCCGATCCTGGTCATTGCAACTCCCGAGTCTCGACCGATTTATTTGCTTCGTGAAGCAAATAACTCTGGACGTGCTTTGTCAAGCAAGTAGCCTGTGAACTTGTGGAGACCAGTCCGCAGCCCGAGCCCGTGAACGCGCTGAACGCCGACGAAGAGGCGTTCCTGCGGGCCTTCGGGCGCGCCATGACGGTCGTCCCTCGGGTCTTCGATGCCGAGTTGCAGCGTGCACAGGGCATCGCCGCCAGCGAGTACATGGCGCTGATGCACTTGTCCGAGGCGCCCGAGCGACGGTTGCGGATGAGCGAGCTGGCGTTCGCGTGCGCGCTGTCCCTCAGCGGCATGACCCGCATAGTCAGCCGGCTCGAAGTCGACGGGCTGGTCACGCGCGAGCGGAGCGCCAGCGACGGCCGTGGCTGGAACGCCGTGCTGACCGACGAAGGCCTGGCCCGCCTGGAGCTGGCGTGGCCGACACACCTGACCAGCGTCCGGCGGCACGTTATCGACCACCTCGACGAGGTGGACCTCCCCAAGCTCACCGCTGCGCTTCAGCGGTTCGGGACCGGAACGCCCTGCGGCGACGCGATCGACGCATGCGCCGAAGGGCTGCCCCTGCCGACCGAGGACTAGATGCGGCGGACCTCCGAGCCGTACACGGCAGCCTGGGTGCGCCGCTCCATCCCCAGCTTCGACAGCAGCCCGGACACGTAATTCTTCACGGTCTTCTCGGCGAGGAACAGTCGTTCGCCGATCTGCCGGTTCGTCAGCCCGTCGGTGATGAGCTGGAGGATCTCGCGCTCGCGTTCGCTGAGCGCGTTCAGCCGCGCATCCTGCGGCTCGCCCTCGCGCAACCGGGTCAGCAGCTTCTCGGTGACCGCGGGGTCGAGCAGCGACTTGCCCGCCGCCACCTGCCGGATCGCGTCGACCAGGCTGTTACCGCGGATCTCCTTGAGCAGGTACCCGGCCGCGCCTGCCATGACGGCCGCGAACAGCGCGTTGTTGTCGTCGTAGGAGGTGAGGATCAGGCATCGCGTCTCGGGGAGTGCCGAGCGGATGTCGCGGCACACGTCGATGCCGCTGCCGTCGGGCAGCCGACCGTCCAGCACCGCGACCCGCGGGCGGACCGCTGGAATCCGGATCAGCGCCTCGGCAGCCGTCCCAGCCTCCCCGACCACGCAGATGTCCGGTTCGGCCTCGAGCAGATCGGCGATGCCCCGCCGGACGATCTCGTGATCGTCGAGCAGGAAGACGCTGATCGGCTCATCGGGTCTCACCTGCTGCACTGCGGCGTCGGTCATCGCGCGCACGTCCTTCGATCGTCGATGTCCATCGACGATCATCATGCTGGGCGTGCGTGCGAACGGAAAGCGGAGATCCGGGACCAGCCTGAACGCCGGGCCGCCGCACAGCCGTCCATAGCCCGGCCGGACGTCCGCCGAGCCGCCGCTGCGGGCACAGCAAGCACCCGAGCGGCGGGGCTCAACGAACTCCGGCCGCGGCGACCCGCGACGGCGCGGCTATACCCGAGAGGTCCACGACCCACGCCGAGCGAAGATCCAGAGCACGGCGAGGATCACGACGAACCACAGCACCGGGTGCACGATCAGCCCGAGTGCGGCAGCGACGACGACGATGAGCAGCGCGATGAGAATGTCTCCGATCATGCGCGGATGATGCCCACTGCTTACGCCCGGCTAACACGAGCGGCACGAGGACGATCAGCCCACGGGAACGGCTTCGACGCGATCCCACACGCGGTGCAGGCCCAGAGCTTCGAGTAGGCCCCTCGAATACGCCTTCGCCATGTTGTCGGCGACCAGCACGCCCGGCGCGTCGGTCTGTATCCCCGCCGCCGTCAGCGTGTCGACACCGGTTCCCCAGGCCCCGACCGGCTTGTAGTGCCGGTAGGCCTCCTGCAGCAGCGTCATCAGCCGCACGTCGGTGCTGGCCGTCGTGCGGTGGGCCACGACGATCGCGTCGAACTCGATCGAACGCGTCGTGGCCAGCGTCCGCTCGACGATCTCGGACCGCTCGCCCTTGCGCAACACCCCGCCCGCTGGCGCGATGACGTGCACGACCACGCCGACCGCCTCGGCCGCCTGCCGCAGCTTGCCGATGCCGGCGAGGTCGGAGCCGGCGTCGGCGACCACGCCGATCCTGCGGCCGGCAACCGGTCCCGGGACGTCGGTGAGTTGCGACAGCGCGGGTGACACGTCGAGTTCGCCGACCGGCTCGCCGTCCGGAGCACCGATGCCGAGGTTGGCGGCGACGCGCTCGCACAGCGTGGTGTCGACCCGGGCGAGGACGGTGAGCGTGCGCTCCTTGACGGACTTCTCGTAGCACTTGCCGAGCTCGAAGCTCACCGCCTCGATGAGGTGCTCCTGCTCGATCGCGCTCAGGCTGCGGAAGAACAGCGCGGCCTGCGAGAAGTGGTCTTCGAACGACACCGGGTTGTGCCGGCCGACCGTGCCCTCGACCGGGCGTGCTACCTGCACGTAGCCGCCCTCGCTCGCCTTCGCGACCCTGGGCCGCCCGTTGTCGAGGCTGTTGGGCAGGTACGGCGCGATGCCGGTGTGCACGGCGCTCTGATGCATGCCGTCGCGCAGCAGATCGTTCACTGCTGCGTGCGTCCGGTTGATCGGCAGTTGGTGGAAGTTCGGGCCGCCGAGCCGCGTGAGCTGGGTGTCGAGGTAGGAGAACAGCCGTCCCTGCAGCAGCGGGTCGTTCGTGGGCTCGATTCCGGGCACCAGATTGCCGAGGTGGAACGCCACCTGCTCGGTCTCGGCGAAGAAGTTGCCCGGGTTGCGGTTCAGCGTCAGCTTGCCGACGAGTTGCACGGGGACGAGTTCCTCGGGGACGATCTTCGTGGGGTCGAGCAGGTCGATGCCCGCGTAGCTGTCCGTGCCGTCGTCGGGCATCACCTGCAGCCCGAGCTCGTACTCGAAGAACGCGCCCGCCGCGATTCCCTCGGCGAGATCGCGACGGTGGAAGTCCGGGTCGAACCCGGCGGCGAGCTGGGCCTCCTCCCACACGAGCGAGTGAACGCCCGCAGCCGGTTTCCAGTGGAACTTGACCAGGCTCGTCCCATCGTCGGCGTTGATCATCCGGAAGGTGTGGACGCCGAAGCCCTCCATCGTCCGGAACGACCGTGGGATGGCACGGTCACTCATCACCCACATCAGCATGTGGGTGGCCTCGGTGTGCAGCGACACGAAGTCCCAGAACGTGTCGTGCGCAGTCTGCGCCTGCGGGATCTCGACGTCGGGGTGCGGCTTGGCCGCGTGGATGACGTCGGGGAACTTGATCGCGTCCTGGATGAAGAAGACCGGGATGTTGTTGCCGACCAGGTCGAAGACGCCCTCGTCGGTGTAGAACTTCGTAGCGAAGCCGCGGACGTCGCGCACCGTGTCGGCCGAGCCGCGCGAACCCGCGACCGTCGAGAAGCGGACGAACACCGGCGTCACGGCGCCTTCGCCGAGGAACCCGGCCTTGGTGACGGACGTGGCGGTCCCATAGGACTCGAAGACACCGTGCGCGCCCGCGCCCCGGGCGTGCACGACCCGCTCGGGGATCCGTTCGTGGTCGAAGTGCGTGATCTTCTCGCGCAGGTGATGGTCCTCGAGCAGCGTCGCGCCTCGGTCACCGGCCTTGAGCGAATGGTCGGTGTCGGGAAGTCGCAGTCCTTGCGCCGTGGTCAGGAACTCGCTGTTCTGGGCCGGCGGCTGGGCCGGGTCCTGCCTGCGCGCGCCGCGCGGAGCAGCCGCCTTGGCCGCGGCGGGCGTGGACGAACTCGTGCGACTGCGAGGCGGCATGGATCCGGGCCCTTTCCTGTGTTCGGACGTGTGCCCGGTGGATGCCGGGCGGGAAGGCGAGAACGCTCAGGCGTCGCCGGTCTTGCCGCTGAGCAGGTCACGTGCCCGATCGAGCATCGCGGCGAACGGCCCGACGAGCAGGTTCGCCGCGGGCGACTCGACCCCCGGGTGCGGACGAGTCGGGGCGACCGACTGGGCGACGCGGACCGCCGACCGCATCCGTTCGAGTTCGGCATCGTCGAGGACGTCGGCCAGCCGGCCGAACTCCTGCTCCTCTTCGGCCGTCGCGTGCAACAACACATCGGCCTGAAGCTCGAGGAACGACTTCTCGAACTCCGCCGAACCCAGGTCGAGCTTCTCGAGTCGGGACAGCGCCTGCTTGGCCTCGTTCTCCTCCTGCAACCTGGCCCCGACGATCTCGTCGCCGTCCTCGAGCGCCTCGCGGGCCCGAGGATGGACGATCTCCTCCTCGGCGGTCTCGTGTACGGCGAGCAGCCGGCGCAGGGCCACGAACGCCTCCTGACGTTCCTCGCCGCGTGCGCTCATGACGTCGTCGAAAAGCTGCTTCACCTGTGCGTGCTGCGTGACGAGGAACGTCACGACGTCCTGGCCGCTCGAGATATCTGTACCGGCAGAGGTCATCGCTATCGTCGCTTCCTGCGGTGATGGCCAGCTGGTGGGTTCAGCCGTATCGGGCAGGTACCCAGCCGCCTCCTGGTGCAAACACCGGTCCGGCAGTTACGCGAAACGCCCGAATCGTCCGCGATGTCCGGCACGCGTTCGCAAATTCGTCGCCACCGTGTCATAGGCCCGTCCTAGACTGCCGCGGACCGGATCGGGTTTTTGGGGGGAATCATGCGTCGCTGGGCTGAATTCGTTCTGCGCCATCGCAGGCTCGTCATGCTGTTCTGGCTGTTGGTGATCATCGTCGGCGCCGGCATCTCCGGCACGGTGAACAAGCGGCTCACCGTGGACTTCTCGCTGCCCGGGCAACCCGGTACCGAGACGGCCGACAAGATCAAGAACCTCGTCGGCAACGGTGGCGACACGAATCCGTTCCTGGTGACCGTGACGATGCCGGCCGGCCAGACGATCACCGGTCACGAGAGCGACGTCGCGAAGACCTTCACGGCGGTCCAGGAGAACGTCACGAACGTGCGCGTGCTCGACGAGGCCAACACCGGCGACAAGGCATTCCGCACCGACGACGACCGCACCGCCTACGCGATGGTGTTCTACCGGTTCAACCCCTCGCCGTCCGCCAAGCTGCTCACCGACCCCATCACCGCGGCAGCCGATGCGGCACGTCCACCGGGCAGCACCGTCGGCGTCACCGGCGAGGACGCCCTTGCGGTGGGCGACAGCAGCGGCGGTCCGGGCGTGCTGGGCGAGACGCTGCTCGGCGCCGTCGGCGCTCTGGCGGTGCTGGCGTTCGTCTTCGGTTCCTTCCTCGCCTTCCTGCCGCTGATCGTCGCGGCGGCGTCGATCCTCGCCACGTTCATCCTGTTGCTGCCGATCACCTATGCCACCGACGTGTCGTTCATCGTCGAGTTCCTCGTGGCGCTCGTCGGGCTCGGTGTGGCCATCGACTACTCGCTGCTGTTCGCCACGCGCTGGCGAGAGGAACGCGACCACGGCCGCGAGAACCACGAAGCGGTCGTGATCGCCATGGAGACCGCAGGTCACGCCGTGCTCTTCAGCGGCGTGACCGTCGCGATCGGCCTGCTCGCGCTGATCGTGCTGCCTGTTCCGTTCATGCGCAGCATGGGCTACGGCGGTGCGCTCATTCCGCTCGCGAGCGTGGTCACCACGCTGTCGCTCACGCCGGCGATCCTCGGCAGCATCGGGCCGAGGGTCGACTGGCCCAAGATCCGGCACGAGAACCGTGCGAGCCGCGCCTGGAGCCGCTGGGCGCGTCTCGTGGTGCGCCGCCGGGTCATCGCGGCGATCGCCGCCACGGCCATTCTCGCCGCGCTCGCGTCGGCCCTGCTCGGCGTCAAGATCGGCCAGTCCTCCTCGACCTCGCTCGCCAAGAGCGGATCGGCGTACGAGGCGCTGCAGGTGCTCGAGAAGGGCGGCGTCACCACCGGATCGCTGACGCCGATCGAGGTTCTCGTGAGCACCGACCAGGCCAAGACGGCCGCTGCCGGGCTCGCGAAGATCAATGGCGTCGCTCGTGCGCTCGTCCCGTCGGGCGCCGGCAGCAACCGCAACGGCGAGACGGTGGTCGTCCTCATTCCCGACGAGGAGACCGTCAACTCGCAGAGCATCGGCGTGGTGCGCCGGGTCAACAGCGCGATCAAGACCATGCCAGGCGTCGTCGGCGCAACCGGTCTGGGGGCGGCGCAGATCGACTTCCTGCACGCGGTGTACGGCAACTTCCCGCTGATGCTGCTGATCATCGCTGTGCTCACGTACATCCTGCTGGTGCGTGCCTTCCGCTCGTTGCTGCTGCCGTTGAAGGCGATCATCCTGAACCTGGTGTCGCTGGCCGCGACGCTGGGCGCGATGGTGCTGTTCTGGCAGGACGGGCACGGGTCGGAGGCGATCTTCGGCATCCATGCCACCGGGGCCATCACGTTCTGGATCCCGCTGATGGTGTTCGCATTCCTCTTCGGGCTCTCGATGGACTACGAGGTGTTCATCCTGTCCCGCATCCGTGAGGAGTACGACGGCGCCAAGTCGACCGATGCCGCGGTGGTCGAGGGCATCGGGCGCACCGGACGGCTGGTGACGTGCGCGGCGCTGATCCTGTTCCTCGCGTTCGCCGCGCTGGCGTCCGGGCCGGCCACCGACCTCAAGACGCTCGCCACCGGTCTCGGTATCGGCATCCTGATCGACGCGACGATCGTCCGGTCCCTGCTGGTGCCGTCCCTGGTGTCGCTGTTCGGACGGTGGAACTGGTACCTGCCGGTCGGGGTCGCGCGGCTGCTCCGGGTCGAGCCCTCGATCCCGCATCCCGAGCCACCGCGCTCCGAGCGCATCGCGGAGCCCGAGCCGGTCGGCTGACGGTGGGGCGGCGGCGGCCGGCTGGGCCGCCGCTGCCAAGATGGCTCTGATGACTGCACACGGGTTCGAGCCAGCACCAGGACAGCCGGCGCGACCTCACAGCGCGACGGGTCCGAGCGCGGCGCGCCGACCGCGATGACTCACCCCACGCGCCCAGAGCTGCAGGGTCATCACGGCATGGTTGCGAGTACCCATTGGCTCGCGTCGTCCACCGGCATGAGCGTGCTCGAGCGCGGTGGGAACGCCTTCGACGCCGCCGTCGCCGCCGGGTTCGTCCTGCAGATCGTCGAGCCGCACCTCAACGGTCCCGGCGGCGACTCGTCCGTTGTGGTCTGGAGCGCCGCCGACAACGCCCCGCACGTCGTCTGCGGCCAGGGGCCCTCGCCGGCGGGCGCGAGCATCGAACACTTCCGCTCACTCGGGCTCGACCTGGTGCCCGGCAGCGGCCTGCTCGCCGCGACGGTGCCCGGTGCGTTCGGCGCGTGGCTGACGATGCTCGAGCGCTGGGGCACCTGGGAGCTGGCCGACGTCCTCGCCCCGGCGATCGACTACGCCGAACGCGGTTACCCGGTCCTGCCCTCGATGGCCCGGACGATCGAGGCGGTACGCGAGCTGTTCGTCGGGCACTGGACGACCTCGGCGGCCACCTGGCTCGCGCACGGGCGCACTCCGCGGCCCGGCGCCCGCTGGCGCTCGCCGGTCATCGCGCAGACCTATCGCCGGTTGCTCGGCGAAGCGTCGGCGGGCACCCGCGAGCAGCGGATCGCGGCGGCCCGGCGCGCGTGGTACGACGGCTTCGTCGCCGACGACATCGGTGCGTTCAGCTCTACCTCGTGGCGTGACACCAGCGGCCGCGACCACGCAGGCGTCCTGACCGCCGCGGATCTGTCGGGCTGGGTACCGCCGGTCGAGGCGCCTGCGTCGGTCGACTTCGGCGCCAGGTACCAGATCCTGAAGACCGGCCCGTGGGGCCAGGGCCCGGTGCTGCTTCAGCAGTTGCGGCTACTCGAGGCGCGGGGCGTGCACGACCTGCCGGTGCGCTCCGCCGAGTGGATTCACGCAGTGGTCGAGGCGGCCAAGCTCGCGTTCGCCGACCGCGAGGCGTACTACGGCGACCCGCCCGAGGGCGACGTTCCGCTCGACGCATTGCTGTCGATGGATTATGCCGCCGACCGCGCCGAGCGCATCGGCGCGACCGCGAGCCTCCAGTTCGTCCCCGGCACGGTCGACGGACGCGCCCCGCTGCTGCCGAGCGAGGCCGGCGCCGAGCCCGCCGATACCCTCACCGCCTCGACGGCCGGGGAGCCAACGGTAGGCAGGTACGGCGAGAACCGCGGCGACACCTGCCATGTCGACGTCGTCGACCGCTGGGGGAACTTCGTTTCGGCGACTCCCAGCGGCGGCTGGCTGCAGAGCTCGCCGGTGATCCCCTCGCTCGGCTTCGGGCTCGGGACGCGCGCGCAGATGTTCTACCTGCAACCCGGGCTGCCGAACTCCCTCCGGCCCGGCCGCCGACCACGAACGACACTGTCCCCCTCGCTCGCACTACGGGACGGACAGCCCTGGCTCGCGTTCGGTACGCCGGGCGGCGACCAGCAGGACCAGTGGCAGCTGACCTTCGTACTGGACGTCGTGGCCGCCGAACGGGCCGGGGCCCTCAACCTGCAGGACGCGATCGACGCCCCGGCCCTGCACACCAGGCACTTCCCGTCGTCCTTCTATCCCCGGACCGCGCACCCCGGCGAGATCGTGGTCGAGTCCCGGCTCGACGAGGCGGTGCTCGCCGATCTGGAGTCCCGCGGGCACCGGATCACCCGCTCCGGCCCGTGGTCGCTCGGGCGGCTGAGCGCGGTGTCGCGCGGCGAGGACGGCGTGTTGCGGGCTGCGGCCAATGCCCGGGGAGCCCAGGGCTACGCGGTCGGTCGCTGAGCTGGGGGCTCGGCGCTCCCCCCGTGGTGGCACGCGATCGCGGCTCAGCCGAGGCGGGCGCCGGTCTCGCAATGGAACGCGTGCTGTTCGCCGTCGCGCAGCAGAACGTGGATCAGGTCCCCCACCCGCGGGCTGGTCCGCCCGTCGAAACGGACGACGAACGGCTTGTCGGTCAACGGCTCGTCCCCCGGCAGCGATCCGTACACGAACGCGTCCGCGCCGAGTTCCTCGACGAGGCTCACCCGCAGCGGGAACCCGCTGCCGTCCGTCGAGGCTTGGAACGACTCGGGCCGAATGCCGAGGATGATCCGCTCGAGCCCGTCTGCCGCCACCACCACCGCCGGGTCCAACGCGACGGTCACGCCTGCGAGCTGGGCACCGCCCGGCACCACGGTCGCCGTGCGCAGGTTCATCGACGGCGAGCCGATGAAGCCGGCCACGAACGCGTTGGCCGGCCGGTCGTACAGGTTGCGCGGGACGTCCACCTGCTGCAGCAAGCCGTCTCGCAGCACCGCGACGCGGTGTCCCATCGTCATCGCCTCGACCTGGTCGTGCGTCACGTAGATCGTGGTCGTGCCCAACCGGGCCTGCAGGGCGGCGATATTGGCCCGCGTCTCCACCCGCAGTTTGGCGTCGAGGTTCGACAGCGGCTCGTCCATGAGGAAGACCGACGGCTCGCGCACGATCGCGCGCCCCATCGCCACCCGCTGGCGCTGGCCGCCCGAGAGCGCCTTCGGCTTGCGTTCGAGATACGGCACGAGATCCAGCATCGCCGCTGCCTCGCGCACCTTGGCCATCCGCTCCGAGCGGCTGACGCCCTTGAGCTTGAGCGCGAATCCCATGTTCTCGGCGACGGACATATGCGGGTACAACGCGTAGTTCTGGAACACCATCGCGATGTCGCGATCCTTCGGCGGGGTGAGCGTGACGTCGTCGCCGCCGATGTGGATCGAGCCCGAGTTCACGTCCTCGAGGCCGGCGACCATCCGCAACGCGGTCGACTTGCCCGAGCCGGACGGTCCGACGAGAACCATGAACTCGCCGTCGGCGACGTCGAGGCTGAGCCGGTCGACTGCGGCCGCCGGCGTACCCGGGTAGCGGCGCACCGCGTCGACGTACTGGACGTCCGCCATCAGCTCATCCCTTCAATGCCCCGCCGAGGCCGTTGCCTCGCAGGAACGAACGTTGGAAGAACAGGAAGCCGATGATCGGCACGAGGGTCGCGATGAACAGTGACGCCAGGAAGACGCCGAGTTCGGTCTGCGCCTGGATGCTCGGCAGGCGGACGGACAGCGGTTGCTCGTCCGGGTTGGTGAGCACGAGCAGCGGCCACAGGAAGTCCTTCCACGAGGCCAACACGGCGAACACGGAGACGACGCCGAGGATGGGACGCGACATGGGCAGCACGATCGAGGTGAACATCCGGAAGCCGCCGGCACCGTCCATGCGAGCCGCCTCGAAGATCTCCCGCGGCAGGTTGTCGAAGAACCGCTGGACCAGAACGACGTTGAAGGCACTGGCCCCCGCCGGCAGCCACACCGCCCAGTAGCTGTCGACGAACGAGTGACTGAGCAGCGGCGGGTGGACGATCTCGATGTAGAGGGGAACCAGCAGCACCACCGACGGCACGAACAGTGTCACCAGCAGCAGTGCGCTGATGAGCTTGGCATAGCGCGGCCGTAGCACCGACAGCGCGTAGCCGCCCGTAGTGGCCACGACGATCTGCGAGAGCCACGATCCGAAGGCCAGCAGCACGGTGTTCCAGAAGTAGCGACCGATGCGCACGTCGAACCAGGCCTGATGCAGGTTGTTCCACGCGAAGCCGTGCGGGAACAGCGACATCGGCGACGTGAGCGTGTCGTTGGTCGGCGACACGGCTGACTTGGCTAGCCAGAGCAGCGGCCCTAGGCCGATGATTATCAGGCCGGCGAGGAGCACCCCATGGGCGATCCCGAGTCCGTAGCGCACCGACGGGCGCCGCCAGTCGGCACTCGACAGGATCGCCGACTCGGCCTCGGCCCGGTCCTGTGACAGGTCCGCGTCCAGGTCCTGGACGGCGTCGGACTCCTGGAGCAGTCCGGGCTGCCGGATCGTCGCGGTCATCGCGTGCTCCGTTCGGCGCTCACGACGTGCTCCACGCGCGGGTGGCGCGCAGGTACACCAGGGACAGCAGCGCGAGGAACGCCGCCAGCATCAGGCTGAGCGCCGTCGCCGCGCCGTAGTCGCCACCGAGGCTGTTCCCGAACGCGTAGTTGAAGATCATCAGCAGCACCGTCGTCGTCGAGTTGTTCGGGCCGCCGGAGGTGAACAGGTACGGCTCCAGGAACACCTGGGCGGTTCCGAGGATCTGCAGGATCATCGTCACCAGCAGCACCCCGCGCAGCTGCGGCAGCGTCACGTGCCAGACCTTGTGCCACACGCCGGCGCCGTCGACGGAGGCGGCTTCGTAGAGCTCTCGGTTCACACCGGTGAGGGCGGCGAGGTAGATGATCACCGTGGCGCCGGCATTGGCCCAGGTGGCTTCGAGCACCAGCGCGGGCATCGCCCAGTGCGAGTCCTGCAGCCACGGGTAGGGCCCGAGATGCACCCAGCCGAGGATCGTGTTGAACGCCCCGGCCGAGCTCGCGTCGTAGAAGGTCTTCCACAGCAGGACGGCCACGACCGGCGGAATCACGACCGGTAGGTACGCCAGGGCGCTGTAGACGCCGCGGAAGCGACGCACCTCACTCATCAGCACCGCGGCGGCAAGCGGTATCGGATAGCCGAAGATCAGGGCCAGGCCGGCGAACTCGGCCGTGTTGCGGACGGCCGTCGGTAGCAGCGGATCGTGGATCACGGTCGAGAAGTTGTGCAGGCCGACCCACTTCGCCGGCATTACCAGGTTCGTGTGCTGCAGCGACATCGTCACCGTGCGCACGATCGGGTACCAGGAGAACGCGCCGAACACCGCGAGTAGCGGCAGCAGGAACACCAGGGTGGTGAGCCCGCCGCCGCGTACCCAGGTGACCGGCGTGCGGCGGGCCCGCCGGATCTCGCGCTTGTTCATGTACACGCCGTGTCGCCTCTCCGCCGCCGTTCGTACCGAATCGCCGACTGCCCGGATGCCGAGCGGGTGGCCGGGAGGCCCATGCGACTCCCGACCACCCGCGGTCCCGGCGCGTGCAAGCAGCTCGCGCTACTTGCCCTGCGAGATCGCAGTCTGCGCAGCATCATTCGCTGTCTTGAGCAGCGAGTCGATGTTCGCGTTCTTATTGGTGAGAACGGCCTGCACCACCGGGTCGAGCGCGTGGTACACGCTCTGCGTCGACGCAGCGGGTTCGGCCGCGAGCGGCTGGTCGAACACCTTGCTGGTGAAAGGCGTCATCTGGTCCTGTGGGACGTTGATGAACGACTTGATCCAGGTGTTGGCCAGGTCGTACTGCTCCTTGTCGAACACCGGCAGCGCCGGCACGCCGACCGGCTGCTTCGAGGCGACGAGCGTCTGTGCGTTGCGCACGGCCTGCTGCTGGTTCACCAGCGGCTGCTCGTAGAAGAAGTCGATCCACTTCACCGCGGCGGCCTTCTCAGCGGCCTTGGCATCCGGGCGGACGGCGGCGAGTGTCCCGCCGCCGAGGATCGCCGCGTTCGGGTCGCTCGCCAGCGGCAGTGCGGCGAGGCCGTACATCTTCGGGTCGATCTTCTCGGCCTGAACCAGGTTCGTGTACACGTCCGAGCCGCTCACGTACATGCCGACCTTGCCGGCCGCGAACGCCTGGTTGATGTCGCTCCAGCCGTAATCGAAGCTCGAGCCCATCGAGTTGTCGTTCCAGCGCATGTCATGCAGCGCCTGCAGGGCCTGCTTGGTCTGGTCGCTGTTCAGCGTGGCCTTGGCACTCGTTCCCGTCCCGGTTTCCATCCGCCCACCCATGGCGTAAGCCACGGTGGTCAGGATCCAGCCGGCGGTGTTGTCGTTCTTGCCCATCTCGGCGTAGCCGGCCTTGCCCGTCGCCGCGGTGATCTTCTTGGCGTCCGCCGCGATTTCGGCCCAGGTGGTCGGCGGGCTGTTCGGGTCGAGCCCGGCCTGGGTGAACAGGTTGCGGTTGTAGTGCAGAGCCTGTGCGTATGCCGCCGTCGGCACTGCGACGATCTTGCCGCCGGACGTGGTGCCCTCGGCGATGACGGCCGGGTTGTACTTGCTGAAGTACGGCAGCGCCTTGACATCACTGGTCAGGTCCGCGAGCTGCCCGTTCTCGCCGAGCGTGCGTCCGTCCGTGAACGGAACCGTGAACACGGTGGGCAGGGTCCCGGCAGCCAGCTTGGCGGCGAATGTCGGGCCGGTCCACTGGTACTGCACCGACTTCACCGTGATGTTCGGATACGCCTTCTGGAACTCGGCCACCTGGTTGTTGAACTGCGTGGTCGCCTCGGCCGTCGAGCCGGGGATCAGCGAGGCCACGCTGATCGTGACCTTCGCATTCGCGTCGGCCGTCGTGGACTGGTTCGCCGGCGGACTGGACTTGGAACTGCTGCATGCCGCGGCGAGCAAACCCGCGGCCACCACGACGGCGGTCACCGTCGTGCTCTTTCGCCTCGCTCTGAACGACTTCATCGTCACTCCTGGGTTGATGGATCGCGGGTAGGTCGAACGGTCACCGATGTGGGTTGAGTCGCAGCCACGCCGTCGCGTCGCGTGGCAGCTGACCTCCTTCTAGCGGGGCGCTGGCGATGAGGAATTCGGCGTCGGACGGCAGCGCCACAGGGTCGGCGCCGAAGTTGACGACGCACAGCAGGTCGCGGCCACGGGTGAACGCCAGGACCTCCTCTGGGCTGCTGTGCCACTGCAGATCGCCATCGCCGAGATCGGGTTCCTCCCGGCGAATACGCAGGCCGGCTCGGTAGAGCGCAAGCATGGAAGCGGGGTCCGCGTCCTCGGCCGCGACGGTGAGGGGGCCCCACCCCTCGGGCTGGTCGAGCCACGGCGCCCTCGTGGTGCCGGCCGGGCTGAACCCGTACGGAGGCTCGTCGCCGGCCCACGGCAGCGGAACGCGGCAGCCGTCCCGGCCCGGGTCCACGCCGTTGGACCGGAAGAACATCGGATCCTGGCGTCGCTCGGCGGGGATGTCCTCGACCTCCGGCAGGCCCAGCTCCTCGCCCTGGTAGAGGTACATGGAACCCGGCAGCGCCATGGTGAGCAGGGCGGCGGCTCGCGCCCGGCGGTTGCCGAGCTTCAGGTCGGTGGGCACTCCGGTCCGCTTGCTCTCGAAGGAGAACGACGTGTCGGCGCGGCCGTAGCGCGTCACCGGCCGGGTGACGTCATGGTTCGACAGCACCCAGGTCGCCGGTGCGCCGACCGGGGCGTGCGCGGCGATCGTCGACTCGATCGAGCGGCGCAGCGCGCGGGGGTCCCACGGGCAGGCGAGATAGTCGAAGTTGAAGGCCGTGTGCAGTTCGTCCCGCCGGAGGTACCGAGCGAAACGCTGGGCGTCGGGTAGCCAGATCTCGCCGACGAGCACGCGCGGCGGGGAGTAGGCGTCGGCCACCGCGCGCCACTGCCGGTACACCTCGTGCAGCTCGTCCCGGTCGACGAACGGGTGTTCACCGGGGCCGTGCTCGTCGGTCTGCTCGCCCAGTTCGGGGTCCTTGAACAGCAGCGCGGCCGAGTCGATCCGGATGCCGGAGACACCACGGTCGAACCAGAAGCGCAGCACGTCCTCGTGCTCGCGCCAGACGTCGGGATGGGTCCAGTTGAGGTCGGGCTGCTCGGGCGCGAACAGGTGCAGGTACCACTCGCCCGGCACCCCGTCGGCGTCCTTGGTCCTGGTCCAGGCCGGGCCCCCGAAGATCGACTGCCAGTCGTTGGGCGCCAACTCACCCGAGTCGCCGCGCCCGGGGCGGAACCAGAATCGCTCGCGCTCGGGCGATCCCGGGGGCGCCGCCAGCGCCGCCGTGAACCAGGCGTGCTGATCGGAGATGTGATTCGGGACGATGTCGACGATCGTGCGGATGCCGAGGTCCAGGGCTTCTGCGATCAGCCGCTCGGCCTCGGCCAGGGTGCCGAAGCTCGGGTCGATCGCGCGGTAGTCGCTCACGTCGTAGCCGCTGTCGGCCATCGGCGACGGGTACCACGGGCTGAACCAGAGCGCATCGACGCCGAGATCGCGCAGGTAGGGCATGTGGTCGCGCACCCCGGCGAGATCGCCGGTGCCGTCGCCGTTGGCATCGGCGAAGGAGCGGACATAGACCTGGTAGACGACCGCGTCGCACCACCAGTCGGGCCGTCCTGCTCCGGTCACCCGCTGTCTCCCCACCGCTGGTGTGGCCCTGATCACCGGGGCCGAGTGACGGGAAGACTACGCACAGATGACAACTGGCTGCAAGAGATCGACGACTGTTTGCAGATTTGTTACTAACGCCAGAAAGCACGAACCGTCGCGGAACGTGACAGCTCCGCTCATGGGCGGTGCGGCAGGGCGCCTCAGGCGGGTCCGGCAGCGGGCACCGGGGCCGGCCCGGTCGAGCCGCGGACGACCAGCTCGGGCTCGAAGATGAGTTCCTCGACCGGCACGGCCGAGCCCTCCATCTGGCCGGTCAACATGGCCACCGCGGCCCTGCCGATGGCTTCGATCGGTTGCCGGACGGTGGTGAGCGGGGGGTCGGTGCAGTTCATGAACGCAGAGTCGTCGAACCCGACCACCGAGACGTCGCCGGGAACCGTCAGGCCGGCGCGGCGCACAGCGCGGATCGCGCCGAGGGCCAGCGGGTCGCTGGCGCAGACGATTCCGGTCGCGCCGGCGCGGATCAGCCGGCTCGCCGCAGCCTGGCCGCCCTCGAGCGAGAACATGGTCCGCTCGACGAGCCGGGTCGGCGACGCGCCGCCGAGCCGGCTCGTCGCCTCTTCGTACGCGGCGAGCTTGCGCAGCGACGGCATGTGGTCGGACGGGCCGAGGATGACACCGATCCGCTCGTGCCCCAGGGAGACCAGGTGGCCGTGGGCCTGCTCCATGGCAACCGCGTCGTCGGTGGAGACCCGCGGGAAATCGAGGTGCTCGGCGGCGGCATTGACGAGGACGACCGGCAGCCGGCGCTTGAACAGGCGCGTGTAATGGTCGTGCGGGGCATCGGCCTCGGCGTACTGACCACCGGCGAACACCATGCCGGAGACCTGACGCTCGAGCAGCATGTCGACGTACTCGGCCTCGGACATGCTGCCGGTTCGGGTGCACAGGACCGCATTGAAGCCGCGCTGGGCCAGCGCCCCGCCGACGACCTCGGCGAGCGCCGGGAAGATCGGGTTCTGCAACTCGGGAACGATGAGCCCGACCATCCGCGCGCTGCCCTTGCGCAGCTGCGTGGGGCGCTCGTACCCGATGACGTCCAGCGCGGTGAGCACGGCCTGGCGGGTTGCCTCGGAGATGCCGGCCTTGCCGTTGAGGACCCGGCTCACCGTGGCCTCGCTGACCCCGGCTTGCTTGGCTACCTCCGCGAGATGACGTGCCATGCGCCCAGGCTAATGCAAACAGTCGACGAGCGGCGTGCAAGCAGCCGGCAAGGACGGGCGATTCGGTGCGGTGGTTGGGTGAAGCCGCAAGCTATTGCACGAGTGCGCTGCGCATCCGCCGCAGTGCCACTGCCGACGCCACGGCTCCCATCGCGACGAGGTACAGCACCGGGACGATCAGCTGGTGATCGACGTGACCGAGCGCCGGCCGGCGCAGCAGTTCGATGCTCTGGTACAGAGGAAGGCACTCGACCGCCAGCTGCACCGGCCGCGGATAGACCCCCAGCGGGTAGAACGTCGTCGCGAACAGGAACATCGGCAGCATCACGAGCTGGATGTACTGCATGTCGGCGAACCCGCGCAGCAGCGTCACGACCACGACGCCCGTCGCCGCGAACGCGAACCCGATCAGCGCGGCGCCGGGTACAGCCAGCAGCGCCCACGGCGAATGAAGCAGCCCCAGCGCAGTGACGACGCCCAGGAAGGCCGTCGTGACGACCGTCCCCCGCAGCACCGCCCACGCCACCTCACCGAACGCGATGTCGGCGACGCCGAGCGGGGTTGCCAGGATCGGTTGATACACCCGCTCGACCGCCAGCCGCCCGTACATCAGAAACGTGGTCTCGTTCATCGACCCGTTCATCGCGGCGGTCGCGAGCAGGGCCGGCGCGACGAACTCGGCGTACCGGACGTGGGGGCCGAGCCCCGCCAGGTGCCCGACCAGCTCGCCGATGCCGAGGCCGACGGACCCGAGATAGAGCACCGGCTCGAGGATCTCGGCGAGCAAGAGCGCCCAGGTGTGCCGGTAGATCATCAGGTTGCGGCGCACGATGGAGCTACCCGGCGCGTTCATGCGGTGAGCTCCGCGGCGTAGCGCCGGCGGCCCCAGATGATCCCGAGTGCGATCAGGGACCCGAGGTACGCCGCGTGCCCGACGGTGCCCAGCAGGTCGGCCGTGCCGAGACCGAGCGTCCGGCTGAGCTCGACGCCCTGGTAGAGCGGGGTGCATACGACGATCGCGTGCAGCCAGGTCGGCAGCTGCTCGGCCGAGAAGAACGTCCCGGCGAACATGTACATCGGCATGAGGACGAACCGGAAGCCCGCGGTCAGCACGGACTGGCGCTGCACGCCGACCGCCCACGCCGCGACCGGTGCCGCGAAGGCCAGCCCCGTCAGCACTGCCGCCAGCCACACGCCGGGCACGCGCTGCGGGGGCACCGCTCCGAACGCCGACGCCACGATGGCGAAGGCCAATCCGCTGGTGGCGACCCGGAAGGCGACGAACGCAAGATGGCCGGACAGCAGATCCGCCGGTGTCAGCGGCGTGGCCAGCGCCGCCCGGTAGTTGCCGCCAGGACGGGCGGAGGTGTGCACAGGCCCCGCGGACTCGAGGTAGGCGGTCTGCATCATGGCCGCCGCAAGAAGCCCGGGCGCGAGGAATGCCAGGTAGCTGTGGCCGTGCAGGTAGGCGCTGTCGTGGTGGTCGACCAGGGTTCCGAGCCCGGCCCCCATGGCGGTGAGGAACAGGACCGGGTTGGCCACGCTGATCACGATGGTTCCCCGCCATACCCGGCGGTAGCGCAGCAGCCAGTAGGCGAACGCGTCCACGGCGCGCGATTCGGTACGGATCGTCATCGGCCCTACTCGATCAGCGAGCGGCCGGTCAGCCGCAGGAAGACGTCCTCGAGTCCGGCTCTGCGCACCAGGGAGGTCATCGGGCGCAACCCGGCCTGGGTCGCCGCGACCAGGGCCGCCTCGCCGTCGTCGGTGTAGCAGAGCAGCCGGTCGGGCAGCACCTCGACGCGGTCGCCGATCACGCTCAAGCGGTCGACCGAGTCGAGCTGCGTGCCCGGGTCGAACCGCAGCTCGAGCACCTCGCGGGTGGCGTGCTCCTTGATGAGGACGTGCGGTGAGCCTTCGGCGACCACCCGGCCGCGATCCATGATCACCAGCCGGTCGCAGAGCTGCTCGGCCTCGTCCATGTAGTGCGTCGTGAGGATGAGCGTGACGCCGTCCCGCTTGAGCTGGAACAGCCGTTCCCACAACAGGTGGCGGGCCTGCGGGTCGAGGCCGGTCGTGGGTTCGTCGAGCAGCAGGATCTCCGGTTGATTGATCAGTGAGCGGGCGATCGTGAGACGCCGGCGCATGCCTCCGGACAGCGCATGGACCCGGTCGTCCGCCTTGTCGGCGAGCCGGGCGAAGTCCAGCAGCTGTTCGGCCCGCTCATGGACCACCATCTTGGGCAGCCGGAAGTAGCGACCATAGATGAGCAGGTTCTCGCGAACGGTGAGCTCGGAGTCGAGGTTGTCGTCCTGCGGAACGGAGCCCATCCGGGAGCGGATCCGCGGTCCGTTGCTCGACGCGTCCAGTCCGAGCACCGTGAGGCTTCCCGCGGTCGGCGGGGATACGCAGCCGATCATCCGCATCGTCGAGGACTTGCCTGCGCCGTTCGGCCCGAGGAAGCCGAACGACTCCCCCGCCGCGACGTCGAAATCGACGCCATCGACGGCGACGAACGGCGCGCCGCCCTTGCGCCCCGGGTACGCCTTGCCGAGCCCGCGAGCCGACACCATGCTCGCGCTGCCCGCAACCGTCGCTGTCACAAGGCGCAACTCTGGCATCGATGTGCGCGTTACTCAATCAAGTTATGCAATTTACCGATGTCATTCGGCAATTGTCCGACAACGGGTTGGGCCGTGTGGACGGATGGCTCGCCGGTCAGACCGGTCGCGTCGCAGCCACCACCGGACCCTGCCGCCGCTCGTCCGTGACCGGAATCCGCGCGAGCACCTGGCTGGTGATGACGCCCGCGGGGAAGTTGCGGGCGTCGGTGACGACCGCGACCCCGGCGTGCTGACGTAGCGCGAGCGCGACGGAGGGAAGCGGCGCGGACTCGGTCACCAGCAGCGGGCGGGCCCGGCGGCCGCGAATGACGTCCCGCAGGCGGGTGTCCGCGCGAGCGTCCGCCGGGACCTGTCGCAACTCGCGCACGGTAAGCGCCCCGGTGGCACCCGAGTCGAAGTCGATGAGGGCGACGACGGCGTCCGCCTCCGCGCGGTCCAGGTCGGGCAGGACGCGGTCCACGGTCCACCAGTCGCTGAGGACAGCGGCGGGTGGGGTCATCACCTGACCCGCCTGCAAGCCGTTCCAGGCCTGCGCTCGCCGGGTGAGCCGTTCGGCGGATGCGCCGATGAGGATCGTCCAGCCGGCCAGCGCGATCCAGAGACCGAGCGTCGACACCGTCAGGGTCCCGGCAATCCCCAGCGCAACCAGGAGATACCCGAGGACCTGTCCGGCGCGGGTCGAGACTCCGTCGGCGCGCGCCCGGTCGCCCGAGCGAGACCAGAGCACGGCGTGCAGCACGCGGCCGCCGTCCAGCGGTGCGCCGGGAAGGAGGTTGAAGACGCCGAGCAGCACGCTGACCCCGGCGAGCCAGGCGAGTGCCGCTCCGCCCAGACCGGCGGGCGCCGCCCAGGCCGCGACACCGGATACAACCCCGAGACCGATGCTCGCTGCAGGCCCCGAGGCGGCGATGACCCCTTCGGCCCGCGGCGACGCCGGCTCGTTGTCGAACTCGGTCGCTCCGCCCAGCAGCCATAACGTGATACCTCGGACGCCGACCCCGTAATGCCGCGCCGTCAGGGCATGGCTGAGTTCGTGCGCGAGCACGCTCAGCACGAAGACGAAGGCGGTCACGATGCCGACCGCCCAATACGCGCCGGCGCTGCGTCCCGGTTCGGCCGCCGGCAGGGCAGTGGTCGCGAGAATCTCCGCGAACAGGGCCACGACGACCAGGGTTGACCAGCGAGCCGATACGGGAACGCCGCCCCATCTGCCGAGCGGGATCACCGAGCGGACGGACCCGGTCGGGCGCTGCCCCTGCGGCGATGGGATGGCTGGCAACTGGGGTGTTTCTAGCTGGGTCATGGCGTCACTTGCCTCGTCGGACCACGCGCACGGTGTCGGCATGCGTGGCATCGACCGTGTTGTCGGTGCCCCTCCACCATGCGTCGCGATGCGACACAACGGCTGTGGTCCGAATGAGAGTCACCCATGCAAGAGGCGCCGGGCTGAAGAAACCTCAGGATGTCTCTTTCAGTCGCCTGGTGGCGCAGGCGTCCCCACGATCGGCGGCACCGGCGGTAGGGGAACCCGGACCGGCCGCGAGCGAGGTGGCTTCGGCGGCCGGGGCGCTGGAGGAGGCGCCGTCGCGGGAGGATGCGTCGTCGAATGCGGTGACGGAACGAAACTCCGTGGCGCGTACTGGCGGTAGACCGGCACGGAGCCCGGGCCGCTGATGGACGGCGCCGTCCCGCTGCTGAGGCACAGCGACACGTCGGTTCCCGGCACAGCGAGCGGCGGCTGCTGATACCCCACGGTGCCCGGCGCGAGCGGACTGCCGCAGGCGCCCGGGAACACGATCGCACGGAATCCGGCCGCCTTCAGCTTCGCCGCAGCCGCACCCCGTTCTTGGCCGATCACCGACGGCACGGGACGGGCCCCCGGCTCGGCGTCGGTCACCGACCACTCCCAGCGCTGGGTCTGCAGCACGTCCCCGTATGCCGCCAGCCAGTAGGTCGAGGCATACGCACCGAAGATCTCCCGACCGACCGATGGCCCCGGCATGTGTGGCAGGTCATGCACGGTTTGCTTCGGGCTGCGGGGATCGACCAGCGCCGCGGCCGACACCAACCGGGGGGTCATACCGACGAACCAGAGTGCGGAGTTGTCCTTGTCGGCCGCGTCGTTGTCCGTACCGGTCTTGCCTGCGACATCGCTGCCCCCCTTGGCATACCAGTCGCCGAAGTAACCCGCCGCCGTCCCGGTGTGGGTGTCCGCACGCATGAACGTCACGACCGACCGGGCGACGTGGCGGCTCATGACGCGGGTGCACGCCGCTTGCTTGACGGGCAGCGACCGTCCCGACGGATCGGTGACGCGCAGGATGGGAGTCGGCCTGCAGAACAAGCCGTCGTTCACGGCGGCTGCGAATGCACCGGTGAGCTGCAGCGCCGAGGTCGGGTCCTGGCCCAATGTGAACGTGGGCTCCTCGGACTTCACGACCTCCTCGGCGATCGATCCGGCGGAGGTGTCGTTCCGTGGCTGCCGCAGCCGGTCCATGCCCAGAGCGAGTGCGGTGTCGACGACCGGCTTGAGCTTGCAGCCGAAGAACTGGTCCTCCATCGCCACGAAGTAGGTGTTGGACGAGCGAGGCAGAGCCTCCGAGAGCGGCATCGTGTCGGGATACGAGCCGGCATTGTGCACGACGTACGAACCCGACGCGCAGTTGCCGGTGCGGTATACGTTGCCGGGAGTGGTGATCGACAGTCCCGCCGGCGCCCCGGCGGCCAGGGCCGTCACGGCGGTGAAGTACTTGTACGTCGAGCCGGCGCCTGCGTATGCCGCGGTGAACAACGGATCGGTCGTGGCGCCCTGTCCGAAGAGTCCGTAACGACGGGTGGTGATCATCGTGGTCACGTCGCCCGTCGCCGGGTCGACCGATGGCATGACGAGTGCGTAGTCGGCGCCCGGACGAAGGCCGGTCTTCCACACCGCACGCTGCCCGGCGGACTGCAACTTCGGGTCGAGGGTGGTGACGACGCGCAGGCCACCGGAGTACAGCTGCTGCTGGGTGTAGCCATGTGTTGCCAGCCATTGGACGGCGTAGTCGCAGAAGAAGCCAGCGTTGACGACGGTCTCGCTCGCGTAGGAACAGCCCTCCCGGGGTATCGGGGGCGTCTGCGTGGCGAGTCGAATGGGCGTCGCCGCGACGCGGTCCGCGTCCGCGCGGGTGAGGTCACCCGTTTCGACCATGTTGGTGAGCACCTCGTTCCGGCGTTGGTTGGCGAGCACCGGGTTGACGAACGGGTCGTACCTCGACGGCGCGCGGACGAGCCCGACCAGCATCGCGGCCTGCGGCAGCGTCAACGCACGCACCGGCACGGCGAAGTAGTTCTCGGCGGCCGTCGCGATGCCATACGAATGCTCGCCGAAGAATGCGATGTCGAGATACTTCTGCAGGATCTGCGACTTGGTGTTGCGCTTCTCGATGTCGAGTGCGCACCGCGCATCGGCGAGCTTGCGCGGGATGTCCGTGACGATCGCCTGCTGCCGTTGGGCGTCGGTCGTCGCCTGGTAGTACCGCACCTGCTTGACGTACTGCATTGTCAGGGTGGAGCCGCCCTGGGTGCCGCCTCCCGACGAATCGTGCAGCGCGGCACGAGCGAGCCCGCGTAGATCGACGCCGTGGTGTTCGAAGAACCGCCGGTCCTCAGTGGCGACGAGCGCCCGAATCAGAAATGTCGGCACGTCCGCGAGGGCGAGCGGCGTGCGGTCCTGCACGAACAGCGTCGCGATCACGGTGCGGCCGTCCCTGGCGAGAATCGTGGTGCGCTGAGGCAGTGGTTGCTCGACCACGTCGCAGCGGGTGTCGGTGAGCGTCGTGGCGGCCTTGCTCGCGATCCATCCCGCCCCGATGGCCCAGGGGGCCGCCATCGCGCTGACCACGACTGCCATCGTCAACAGGACAAGAGTCAGTCGCCCCACTACGCCTAAAGACGTCATACGACACCTCGCCAGCACGGCTCTGGGGGTGACGGTCGCCGGGGTTCGGCGCTACGGCTCTCGCCGCATCCCAAGCGTGAAGCGAGCGTGTGCGGCGCGCGTCAGTGGCGATCAAGAGTGGCACGGCATGTCCGGAGAAGCGTCGCGGGATGACAGGGTCGATACGGTCCTGCATCGACCTGAACCGACCACAGCGGCGGGGTCCATGTCCGCGCTCGAGAATGCATCCGTTGCCGGTATCGCGGTGCCGGCCGGAATCTCAGATTGAGGCACTGTCCTCTAAGTTCGCGGCTCCGGGGTGACGATGAGTGCAGCCACCTGTGCAGGGAGGCAGACCCAGCGTGAATCCGAGATCGATCGGCACGTCCGCCATCGGAGGTTCACCTAAGTCACCGATGACCTACGGGGGTGGCAGGTTTGTCCAGGACGGCCTTGGCGATCCTTTCGTTGGCGGCCCTGGTTTCGTTCGGGTTCTGGCTTTCGATGCGCGGGGCGCGCCTTGCCGAGGTCGACCTGTTGCCGGCGCGCTGCCGCCGCCGGGTGCGCTGGTGGCAGCGCAACGCAAGATACGCCCAGCTCGCCTGCGGAGTCGTCGCCGTAATCGCGGCGTGCGTACAGGTCAGCGCGGCCGTGGGTAACCCGTAATGAGCGTGAATGCTCCGAGTCACAAGGAGTTGCCATGTCAGTCCAAGACGTCGCCGATATCGAACACGGGCCCACACTGCCCGAAACCCGAGACAGGACGCCGAGTGAAAGCCCAGGCACGCCGTCATCAATGTTCTTCACTGGAAATCCAGCGGCCGTGGGGGTGCCGGTCTTCGTAGCAGGGTCGGTCGCCCTTGCCCTCGTCCTGGTCGGCTACGTGCCGCCGGATGCGGTAGGCGCATCGATTCCGATCATTGCGGCCGCGACCGGAACGGGCCTCGTCATCACGACGATCTGGAGCGCCGCCGTTGGCCAGACCGCCCTCGCCAGCATCTTCGGCATCTTCGCCGGATTCTGGCTGAGCTATGCAGTGCTCGTGCTCGGGTTGACGCACAACTGGTTCGCGATCTCGGCCGCGGCGGCGGTCCATACCCAGGCTCTGTTCCTGATCACCTGGCTCGTGATCCTGGGACTGCTCACGGTCGGGACGCTGCGCCTGCCCCTCGCGTTCACCGTCCTGTTCGTATTGATCGATGCCGCCCTCGCCGTCGTGCTCGCCGGAACGATCAACGGGTCGAGCAACCTGCTGAAGACCGGTGGGTGGTTGACGTTCGCCTTCGCTGCAGTGGGCGCATACCTTTACGTCGGGATCGCTACTCAGGCAACGGGGGGTGGGGGCGTTCCGCTCGGGCGTCCGGTCGTCAAGACATCGCTGTGACCAAGACCCGGGGTTGAGTAACAGGACTGGTCGTGCGTACGCAAGATCATTCTGTTACGGGGTTGGCGGGACGATTCCGTACTCGTGGATCTTGCGGTAGATCGTCGCTCGAGACATGCCCAGCGAGCGCGCCGCCTTCAACTTGTTGCCGTGCGCGTCCGCCAAACTCGTAACGATGGCATCACGCATCAGAGACTCCAACGGGCTCAGCAGCCGTCGGCTGACGGTCAGTGCCTCGGGCGGAAGGTCGCTGGGTTGGATCACTCCGGCACGCCGGTGCTGGACGATTTGGCGCAACAATTGGTGGACTTGCTCTACGTTGCCCGGCCAGGACGCGCGCATGAGTATCCGCATCGCCTCAGGGGAGCAGGTGAGCTGGCCGCCGTGGTCGAGTCGGGCCAGGAACGAGAACACCAGCTCCTGCAGATCGTCGAGGTGAAGCCGTAACGGCGGCACCTCGACGGTGCTCGGGAACAGTCGCAGCAGGTCCGCAAGGTTCATGTTTCCGAGAGGGTGCGTCAGCGTCACGGCGACCCACCGCGGATGATCACGTTCGCCACTGTTCGCTTGCTGGAGCGCGGAGGTCAATGCCCGCAGCCTGGGGCCGTTGAGTACGTGAATGTGCCTCACGACGACGCTGTCCGCGGTCTCGACCAGTGTTCGGCGCACCGAGTTCAGCCAGTGCTGATCGCCAGCGGCGTCGGCTGCGTCGAGCTGTACGAACTGCTGGCCCGGTTGTTGATTCAGCAGCACCGTGCGCAGCAGCTCCATCTTCCCCACGCCCGGCTCGCCCGTCATGGCGAGCCATTCGCCCGATTGGACGACGTCCTCGACCTCATGGCACGCGCGCAGCCACAGCGGTGCCGATCCCACCAGTCCGGGCAGCGGTGTCGGCAGCGCCTCCCGGCCGTTCGCCTGTTGACTTTCGCCACCATCCAGTTTGACGTGCGCGACCACACCGACGATCGACCCGCTATTGCGCACGAGTCGGCAGTACAGGCGGGCTGCCGCACCGGTAGGCAGGTTGACGACGGTTGACCCCCGGCGCCTGGTTGTGAGGGCATCGGCCGTTTCAGCGAGCAACGCCACTTGGTCGGCGGGGTCGAGCACGGTCCGGGCGTAATCGTTCACGATCATCGCGTCACTGGTCAGAGCGAACACGATTCCCCGCATCCGACGACAAGTTCCTCGATACGCTTGGAACAACTCCAATTCGTCCAGACCTGAGTTCTCCACCAACGCTTGCCGGATCTGCTCCGCTGCGATCTCAGCCAGGGTGAGGAGCAACGCCCCGGCGTCCTGCCGCCGGCAGGTGAGGTTCACGGCACCGATCGTCCGGCCCGAAATCGGATGGCGGATCGGAGCCTCGGCATGGGCAAGGTCGTCGACGTTGTCGGCGTCGCGGTCGCGGTCCAACTGCCTTTCGAAGTCGGCGTCCGTGGTCAGCCGGCTGAGAACGAATCCGGTCGGGTCGGTGAAAACGATGCTGAAGGGCCGACCGTCCAACTGCCGGCAGAGACGCCGCAACACCTGCCCGGCGCTCCTGGTGAGCGGGGTGTCGACGTCGGGCTCGTCGACGTGGATCGTCTCGGTCTTGTCCGTGCCGAGCTTCAGATCCCGCGACCTCAGCCAGGACGCAACAACCGCTGGGTGGGGCCGACTCGACTCTGCTGGCTCGTCACCGCACCGGCAAACGTCGCCCGGAGCTGGCGTCTCAGCCGGAGCTGGCGTCTCAGGCAGTAGGCCGGCGCTGAGCGAAACCATCGTGACCACATCCCCGATCGCCGAGGCGTCCCCCAACCGTACAACGGCATCCGGGCGTCTCTTGAGGGGCGATTGAGCGAGCGATTTGTCAATCGCCGGGCACGCTAGGGCGTGCGTGAGCTCCATCCTCACCAGCTGTCTCATGTTGAGACCCTGCTCGCGGTCTGGAGGGGCCAAGCCGATCTATATTCGGTCGGGTATGGGAGCCAGGACGCTGGCCCGACTGGGGAGGCACGGCCCGGTCAACACTCCGCTGTCGGAGGTTGCCGATGAGCAGTTCGTACGGCGGAGAGGCCGAGACTTACAACCCGTGGAGTGTCGTCAACGTCGTCTTCACGCACCTCGCCGATGTCGGCCTGCATCCGGTGCTCGGCGAGACCGGCGATCCGGGGCCGCCCGCGCGAGCGCTGCTGCTGGCTCTGGGGATCCAACCGGCAGCGGAAGGCAACCGGGAGGTTGTACGCGAGGTACGGGCGCACCTCGCAGAGATTCGCGCCGCAATACTCGAGGACGAGATGAGGGCGGAGTAACGAAACAGGTGCCTCTTTCTGAGACCCTGGCGCAGCCTGACTGCGAGTCTCATGGGAGATGGCGGACAAGCCGATCCGAGGAGTGGCAATGACTCGTCAAAGCGTGGCAAAGGCCCACGAGAAGATCCAAGAACTGGCGTGGGAGCCGCTCTACCACACGCCGGTCTCCCAGTACGGCACCGACTACACCTTCCACAAGGCACAGAAGAAGGACCCACTCAAGCAGGTCCTCCGCTCGTACTTCCCCATGCAGGAGGAGAAGGACCACCGCGTATACGGAGCCGCCGACGGGGCGATCCGCGGCAACATGTTCCGTCAGGTTCAAGAGCGGTGGCTGGAGTGGCAGAAGCTCTTCCTCAGCATCATCCCGTTGCCGGAGATCTCCGCCGCTCGGGCAATGCCGCTGCTGTTCAACACCGTGCCCAACCCATAGCTGCACAACGGGCAAGCGATTCAGATGATCGACGAGGTCAGGCACTCCACGATTCAGCAGAACCTGAAGCGCCTATACATGACCAACTACATCGATCCCGCCGGCTTCAACAGCAGCCTGCGGGACTTCCAGAATGACTATTGCGGCACCATCGGGCGGCAGTTCGCCGAGGGCTTCATCACCGGCGATGCC
>JAVHVN010000183.1:0-2882 GCA_032160545.1 Pseudonocardiales bacterium
TTCGCGGTGCAGCTGCTGCAACTCGTGCACGGCCGCGCCGACGAGTCACTTCGCAGTGGCACGACCCTGATCGCGCTCGGTGAGCTGGCCGCGGGTGGTTACGTCGGGCGGCAGGACGCTGTCGCCCTTGCCGACGCGTACCGGTTCCTGCGCACGCTCGAACACCGCCTGCAGCTGTTTCGGCTGCGCCGCACCCACACCCTGCCGGTCGACCAGACCGAGTTGCGCAGGCTGGGTCGCGGCATGGGCTTTCGTCGCGATCCGGTCGGTGAGCTGAGCACCGAACATGCGCGACACGCGCGTGAGGTGAGGCGGCTGCACGAGAAGCTGTTCTACCGGCCGCTGCTCGCCGCGGTCGCCCGGCTGCCGGGTGACGAGGCCAGGCTGTCCCTCGATGCAGCGGCGGCACGGTTGGAAGCTCTCGGCTACGCCGATCCCGAGCACGCGCTTCGCCATCTCGAGGCGTTGACCAGCGGCGTGAGCAGGCGGGCGGCGATCCAGCGAACCCTGCTGCCGGTGATGCTCGGCTGGTTCGCCGATGCTCCCGATCCGGACGCCGGGCTGCTCGCGTTCCGGCAGGTCTCGGACTCGCTCGGCGATACCCACTGGTACTTGCGGCTGCTTCGCGACGAGGGCGCGGCCGCGCAGCACCTCGCGCGCGTGCTCGCCAGCAGCCGGTACGCCGCCGACCTCTTCCTGCGCGCTCCGGAGTCGGTGGCCATGATGGCCGACTCGGGCGACGGATCGCATCAGCTGCGGCCGCGCCCGCTCGCCGATCTCACCGCGGAGCTGCTTTCCGCGGTGCGTCGATACGACGACCCGAACGCCGCCGTCTCGACCGCGCGCGGGCTCCGGCGCCGCGAGCTGCTTCGCATCGCGTGTGCCGACCTGCTCGGGATGCTCGATCCCGCGGACGTCGGGCGGGCGCTGTCGGATGTCACGTCGGCCACCTTCGAGGCGGTGCTCGACGCCGTCCTGCGCGCAGTCGCGGCCGACCAGGGTCGACCGCTTCCCATGCGGATGGCGATCATCGGAATGGGCCGGCTCGGCGGCGGCGAGCAGGGGTACGGCAGCGACGCGGACGTGCTTTTCGTGCACGAGCCGGTGGCCGGCGCGGCCGAAGCCGACGCGGCCGCCGTTGCGCACGTCGTCGCCAACGAGCTGCGGCGCTTGCTGTCCGTACCGGCGCCTGAGCCGCCGGTCGAGGTCGACGCCGATCTGCGGCCCGAAGGCCGCCAGGGCCCGTTGACCCGCAGCCTGGCGTCCTACGGCGTGTATTACTCGCGCTGGTCGAAGGTGTGGGAGAGCCAGGCGTTGCTGCGGGCCACGCCCGTCGCCGGCGACCCCGACCTCGGTGCTCGGTTCATCGAGGCGATCGCGCCGATCAGGTGGCCCGAAGCCGGGCTGACGCCGGCAGAGGTTCGCGAGGTCCGGCGGATCAAGGCACGGGTGGAGAAGGAGCGGTTGCCGAGGGGGGCCGATCCGACCCTCAACACCAAGCTCGGCCGGGGCGGCCTGGCTGACGTCGAGTGGACGGTGCAACTGTTGCAGCTGCGGTTCGCCGGTCAGCTGCCGGGCCTTCGGACACCGTCGACGCTCGATGCGTTGGAGGCGGCCCGCGAGGCCGAGCTGATCGACGCGACGGACGCCGACACGCTGGCAGCGTCCTGGCGGTTGGCCACGCGGGTCCGCAACGCGCTCGTACTCGCCCGCGGCAAGCCGGTGGACTCGATTCCGACCGTTTTGCGGGATGTTGTAGGCATTGCACAGATGGTCGGCTACTCTCCGTCGCAATCTGGCGACTTCTTGGACGTGTACCGGCGGATGACCCGGCGATCCCGGTCCGTCGTGGAGAGGGTGTTCTACTCGTGAACCCACCCGCGCTGTCCGAGGTCGCATCGGGATCGTGGCGGTGACCTTGGGCGAGGCAGCAGAGGCAGCAGCGGCGGCCGCCGCATCGCCCTCGCCAACCGTGACGCCGGCCGGCTCACTGCGAAACCGCGAGTACCGCGGCATCGCGCTCGCCCAGGTCACCAGTGAATGCGGCGACCAGATCGCCGCCATCGCGCTTTCCTACCTGGTGTACTCCCGCACCGGGAGTCCCTTCTACGCCGCGGCCACGTATGCCGTGACCTACGTGCCGTGGGTGCTCGGCAGCGTCCTGCTGTCGCCGCTGGTCGATCGGCTGCCCCGGCGCCGGGTCATGCTCGTGTGCGACCTCGCGCGTGCAGGCACGGCGGCCTTGCTCGTCCTGCTCACGATGGTCAAGGGCATGCCGATCGGCGTGCTGATCGGTGTCGTGCTGGTCTCGAGCTTCTTCGCGCCGCCCTTCGCGGCAGCGCGCGGCGCCATGATCCCGGACATCTTCGAGAACGGGCCCGGCTACGTGGCCGCTGTCGCGACCGGCCGGATCCTGCAGCAGGTCGATCAGGTGTTCGGGTTCGCCCTAGGTGGGTTGATCGTGGCCGTGGTATCGCCGCGCGGCGCGCTCGCCATCGACTGTGCAACGTTCCTGCTGTCGTACGTCCTCATCCTGTTCCAGGTTCAGGAGAGACCGGTCGCCACGGTCGGCCCGCGCCCCCGGTTGCGGTCGCTCCTGGCCGATTTCCGGCCGGACCTCGCACTCGTGCTCAGCAGCAACGTGCGCCGATCGTTGCTCGTCCTGTCGGCGGCCAGCCTGCTGTTTCTCATCGCTCCGGAGAGCCTGGCCATCGCGTACGCGCGCCAGCACGGTCACGGCGCCCTGGCCGCGGGGCTGCTGACAGCCGCTCAACCATGCGGCGTGGCGCTTGGTGCGTGGTTGTTCATCACCTACGTGCCGGCCCGTTTGCAGGGGGAGTGGCTGCTGCCATTGGTCGCGTGTGCCGCGGGCACGTTGGTGC
>JAVHVN010000184.1:0-22176 GCA_032160545.1 Pseudonocardiales bacterium
GGACCTGACGGACGAACTCGCGGGGCGAGGCCTGCCCCGCCGCCGAGCCGACCACGTGAGCGGCCAAAGCCCGGACGTCCCAGCGGGCGCAGTCGGTGGGCTTCGCCCAGTCGTCCGGTCGCAGGGCGCTCATCGCGGAGGCGAACCGGCGGTTCTCGACCGCGGCGATCCGCATGGCCTCGCGGTGCTTGATCCGGGGGATCGTCGTGACGTCCAGTGCAGTGGTCATGATCATCCTGATGCCTTTCCCAGCTGGTCGGCCCGTGCGGTCTGCCGGCGCCGATCGACGTCGGTCAGGAACATCTCGACGACCCGGCCGGCCTGGCGCGCCCAGCGCCTGCCCCCGGGATCGTTGGCGATCTGTTGGTGTCCGAGGCCGGACACGAGGGCGGTGAACACGTCGATATCGGCCTGGTCGTGCACGCCGGCGGCCGCCAGTCGTTCGCTGCCGAGCGTGTAGAACTCCGATGCCAAGGCGAAGGAGTCCGCCGACGGCTCGAAGCCGGGGATCGTGCGCTGGAACAGCAGCTGGTGCCGCACCACGTCATCGCTGGAGAACCGCACGAGGTCGCCGACGAGCTTGGCCAGCGCCGCCCGCGGCTCGGCCGGATAGCGGCGCGATTGGACGAACTCGAGCAGCTGGCGGTAGCCGTCGGCGAACAGGGCGTCGTAGAGATCGAGCTTCGACGCGAAGTACACGTACAGCGACGGCTGCCGCAGCCCGACAGCGTCTGCCAGGTCGCGGAGCGAGATAGCCGCCAGGCCGTCACGCCGCGCGAGCCTCCACGCCTCGGCGAGGATGTTCGACAGCCTGACCTCGCGGCGCTCCCGTCGACGATCCGGGGCCGGTGAACTCACCCTGGCCTCCCTCTGGTGAGCGCCTATCGCTAATAGGAAAACTATGAGCGATAGGTGCCGCGATGTCAAGAGGCCGGGACAGCCGTCGTCAAGCACACCGCCCGCGGTCTACCTGGCCCAGGGCGGCGCGATGCGGGTGCCGTCGGCGGTCACGGCCTCCAAGCCCGGTGTGGTGGTGACCCAGGCGATCGCACCGCTGGGTCCTGCGTCCACACGCAGCTCGCTGCCGGCGAGCACCAGCAGGACGTCTCCGGGTTTCAGAGTCGAGCGGGCCTCGTCGAGGGAGACACGTAGTTCGCCGTCGAGGACGAGGAGAACCTCCTCGCGGGTGGGTCGGTGCGCAACGCCCTGCAGGTCAGCCGGGACGGTCAGCTGCCACGCGCACAGCTGGCTACTGCCTTTGGACGGGCTGACGTAGGACAGGAAGCGACTTCCGTGCGTCTCGAACGACACGGCGTTTTCGGGGCGGACGACCGGCATGGCAATCTCCAAGATTTAGACAGGCTACTTGACTATATAGTCAAGTAGCCTGTCGTCTATGTCAAGATTGGGGTTGTGTCTACTGACAGCTGGAGCACCGCTACTGCCGTGCTGCGCCTGGCCGGTCAACTCGTGGACGGAATCCAGCAGGGCCTGGCGCAGCGCGGCTTTACCGACGTGCGACCGGTCCATGGGTTCGCATTCGCGCGACTCAGCGGCGAACCGGCCACCACCGCTCAGCTCGCCGATCACCTCGGGATCACCAAGCAAGCAACCAGCGAGCTCGTTCAACACCTCGTCGAGCGCGGATACGTCACTAGAACCTCCGACCCGAGCGACCTGCGCGCGCGCCTACTCGTTCTCACCGACCGTGGACACGCATGCACCCGCGCAGCAGAGCAGGCAGCAGCCGATACGGTCGACAGCTGGAAGCACGAGCTCACACCTAGGCAGTTCGCCGAACTTCAGCGCGCCGTAGCCGCGATCGCCGGCCCCGGCCGGCTCCGGCCGGCCTGGTGATCAGGCGCCAGATTCACCGCAACACCGACCTCATCCATACGGGCCGGGTCGGAAGGCAACGTCAGACCGTCTGTGTGTGATCGTGGCGGTCATGGTGTGGGTCATCGTCCCTCGACGATTGGCCGGTAGGCGCGGCGGCGGCGAGCGCCGGGGAGTCCGCGGGGATAGTGGACCGGTCCGGCGAGCAGTAGGTGCGGCAGTCGCCGATGGCCCCTTCCAGCAGGTCGTGCAACCGCCGATCCGGATCGTTCACGCAGGCGTGGGCTATCCCGTCGACGGCGCAGCCGACGATGGCCGGGGCGGTCTGTCGCCGAAACACCCGCTGGGAGATACGGGTGGGCTGGTAGTGATGCCGTGTCCAGGCTGCCGCGCCCGGAGTGCGGTCCAAGGCCTGCTGGCTCTGGGCGCTGATCGGTGAGCCGGGACAGCCTTCCAGATCGGCAAGTAGTCGCTCGCAGTTCAACATCGCTACGGCCATCACCCATTGCCGCTCCTCGGGCGCGATCGGAAGAGCTGTCCTCGCGGCCCGCCGTGCGATGACGACGTCGACGCGAAGGTCCGGGCTGGTCAGGCCGATCACCTCCGGTACCAGCACGGCCAGCGTCTGGCGCCCGTCGTCGCTGATGTGGTCGTTCACCCCGCGCGCCAAAGACGCGAGCAGCGGGTGGGTGCAGGCCGGATGGTCGCTCCAGCGTTCACCGGCGAGGTAGGACGCGAACTCCATGAAACACGACCCCGCCCGCGGTCCGCGGTGCTTACCGCGGGACAGCACGGGCATCAGTTCGACCGGAGAGCTTCGCTTCATCGTCGTGCCAATCGCCGACCTACGCGAGTCAGATAACCAGTGTGCGCCGTTTCGGCGCCGAGACCAAGGTCGCCCTGCAGGGCGGCTTGGTCATGCCCCTGCCCTCGTGGCCGAATCGGACACCTCGCCGGCCAGGCACCTTCGCAGCTGTAGCCACCAGAGCCCGGCTGCACTCGGGTGAGCCCAACGGAGGGGCCCATACCTGCTCGTCGGGAGTGAGGCACCTCTATCGCCGCGAGGACGGGCCGTGGACGCTCTGCTGCCGCGACGGCGGATGCTTCATGCGGTACATGAGGGCGGCAACAGCCACCGCCAGCAGTACGAGTCCGAGCAGAGGATAGAGGTGGTACGGACGGCGGTCAGTGGTCATCACGGCGCCTCCTCGCCCACCGTTTACCAGCGCAGCCTGGCGTTCCGATGCGCCACTGCGTTCCCTGCGCCGCTGCTCGCGATCGCGACGAGGATCACGGCGACGGCAATCTCGCAAAGAACGGTGAGAAACGTCCCGACATGGAAAAGGTGCCGGCCGATAAGGCTGCCAAGCAGCGATCCGATCCAGCCGATGACGACGGTGCTGAAGAACCCGATCTCCTGACGGCCGGGCAGCACGAGACGAGCCAGGCCACCGATGATCGCCCCGACGATCGCTGCGCTGATCAGGAGCCACAGCGCCCACCCGACGATCGGCAGGACGACCACGAGCACCAGCAGAACCACGATCAGCACGACCACGACTCAACGGTACCCACAGCTACCCAGCGATCCACATACGCGCGCGAGGCAGGTCAGCGCCGCGCGCCGTGCTCGTGCTGGCCCATGTCGTCCGGGCCGCCGCCCATCATTGAGAGCATCGCGCGCCCGCCGGTGGTGAAGAACCGCCAGAGCAGGACGGCCGCGAGCAGCAGGAAGGCGATGTTGAGAAAGCTGGTGTAGTTCCAGCTGGGTCCGTCCATACCGACGTTGGCGTTGCGCGCACCTTCGGGGACGAGGTGCACCAGGGCGAACAGGATCTCGACGACGTAGCCGGCGAGCACCATGGTGACGTAGAACAGGCCGGCGAGAGTCCAGGCCATCCGGGTGCCGTAGTACTTCCGATAGATCAGCAGGATCGGGATGATGATCAGGTCGGCGAAGATGAACGACGCGACGCCGCCGAAGCTGATCCCGCCGTTCCACAGCACCGCGGCGAGGGGCACGTTGCCGATCGAGCAGACGAACGTGACCACCGCGACCAGCGGGCCGATGATCGGTCCCCAGATCTTCGCGGCGAGCGGGTGGTCGCTGAAGAACAGGTGCTGCCAGAAGCTGTCCGGGATCCACGCCGCGGCGGCGCCGGCGAGCACCAGCCCGATGACCAGGTCGCGAAGGATTGCGGCCCATTCCATGACGAAGTTGTGGCTGACCGAGGTGAACCCGGCCGGGCTCGCCAGCCGGCGCCAGAAGCTGCCCTGACTGGGAACGCTCATGTCCATCGCCGCGTGGCCCTCCATCGAGCCGGCGACCGCCCGGTCGGCCTGCTCGCGCGCCGCCGCGATCATGCGCGCGCTCACCAGCCGGCGCATCAGCAGCGCGAGCGCGACGATCATCACCGGCCCGCCGATGAACTCCGCGGCGGTGAAGCGCCAGCCCAGCAACAAGGCCATGATCAGACCCAGTTCGATGACCAGGTTCGTCGAGGCGAACTGGAAGGCCATCGCGGAGGTGAAGTTCGCGCCCTTGCGGAACAGCGACCGGGCCAGTGCGACCGCTGCGTAGGAGCACGACGAGGAGGCCGCTCCGAGGCCGGCCGCGGTGGCGAGGCTGCGGGGACTGTCATCAGGTAACAGTCGGGCGATCGTCGACTTGCGGACCACCGCTTCGATCACCGCGGACAGGGTGAAGCCGAGGATCAGCGACCAGGTGATCTGCCAGGTCATCGACCCGGCCGCCTGCAGCGCGTGCCCGATGCCGTGCAGGATGTCGCTCACGGGCCGGCTCCGATCGGCCGAAAGCGCCGCAGCCGCAGCGAGTTCGTCACCACGAAGACTGAGGAGAACGCCATCGCCGCGCCGGCGATCAACGGATTGAGCAACCCGAACGCAGCCACCGGCACAAGGACGATGTTGTATGCGAACGCCCAGAACAGGTTGCCCTTGATCGTGCGCAATGTACGGCGGGACAGCCGGATCGCGTCGCCCGCCGCGCGCAGGTCACCACGCACCAGGGTCAGGTCGGCTGCCGCGATCGCGACATCGGTGCCGGTTCCGATCGCGAGGCCGAGGTCGGCTTGGGCGAGGGCCGCGGCATCGTTGACCCCGTCACCGACCATCGCAACGACCCGGCCGCGTGCCTGTAGGTCGCGCACCGCGGCGAGCTTGCCTTCGGGCAGCACCTCGGCGATGACGTCGGTCGCATCGATGCCGACCGCGGTCGCGACGGCAACCGCAGCGCCGCGGTTGTCGCCGGTCAGCAGCACCGGCCGCAGCCCGAGCCCGCGCAGTTCGGCGATCGCCTGGGCACTGGTCTGTTTGACGGTGTCGCCGACGACCAGCACGCCGCCGATCCGGCCGTCCCAGCCGACCACGATCGCGGTATACCCGTCAGCTTCGGCGGCGGCACGCACTGCCGTGAGCTCCGGGTCGGGGCGCAGTGCCCACTCGTCGGCCAGGAACGAGGAGCGGCCAGCCACGATCGCATGCGTGGCGCCGTCGACGCTCACCGTGCCGCTCACCCCGAGGCCCGCGGTGCTGGCGAAATCTCCGATGGGAGGCAGCGCGCCGAATCGGTCGGCGGCCGCGCTGCTGATCGCGGCAGCAATCGGGTGCTCGCTGGCCGATTCCAGCGCCCCGGCCAGCCGCAAGAGCTCCTTGGCGTCAACGCCTGCGGCCGGATGAATGCCGTGCAGCTCCATCCGTCCGGTGGTGACGGTGCCGGTCTTGTCCAGGACCACGGTGTCCACCCGGCGGGTGTTCTCCAGCACCTCGGGCCCCTTGATCAGCACGCCGAGTTGGGCGCCGCGGCCGGTACCGACCAGCAGCGCGGTGGGCGTGGCCAGCCCGAGCGCGCACGGGCAGGCGATGATCAGCACCGCGACCGCGGCGGTGAACGCGCGCACCGCCCCCTCACCGGTCGCGAGCGTCGCGAGCAGGGTGACGACGGCGATAGCCAGGACAACGGGTACGAACACGGCGCTGATCCGGTCGGCCAGCCGCTGCACCGGCGCCTTGCCGGATTGGGCTGCGAGCACGAGCCGCCCGATCTGGGCCAGCTTGGTGGCCGAACCCACCCGGGTCGCGCGGACGATCAGCCGACCACCGGCATTGATCGTCGACCCGGTCACGGCCGAGCCGGGGGAGACCTCGACCGGCAACGGCTCGCCGGTCAGCAAGCTCTCATCCACCGCGGAGGAGCCCTCGACGACGACGCCGTCGGTGGCGATCTTCTCGCCCGGCCGCGCGACGAACACGTCACCCGCCGCGAGTCGCTCGATCGGGATCCGAGTCTCGACCCCGTCCCGGAGAACGGCGACGTCCTTGGCGCCGAGGTCGAGCAGGGCGCGCAGCGCCGCACCGGAGCGCCGCTTGGCCCGCGCCTCGAGGTAGCGCCCGGCGAGCAGGAACACGACCACGCCGGAGGCGACCTCGAGATAGATGTCGCCGGCCCCCTCGCCGCGGGAAGCGGTGAGGGCGAAGTGCATCCGCATGTCCGGCATACCCGCCGTGCCGACGAACAGCGCGTACAGCGACCAGCCGAACGCGGCCAGCGTGCCCATGGACACGAGCGTGTCCATGGTCGCGGCGCGATGCCGCAGGTTCGCCCAGGCGGCGCGGTGGAACGGCAAGCCGCCCCACACCACGACGGGGCTGGCGAGGGCGAGCGACAGCCACTGCCAGTCGTCGAACTGGAGCGCCGGCACCATCGCGAGCAGCAGCACCGGCAGCGTCAACATTGCTGACACCGTCAGCCGTGTCAGCAGCAACGCGAGTTCGGGGTCATCCGCCTGCTTTGTCTCCGGTGCGGCCACCGCAGGCGCGGTTGCGGTGTAGCCCGTCGCCTCGACCGTCGCGACCAGAACGTCCGGACCGGCCGTCGCCGGGTCGTAGCGGACCGACGCGGTCTCCGTCGCGAAGTTCACGCTCGCCGACACCCCGTCCAAGCGGTTGAGTTTCTTCTCGATCCGCGCCGCGCACGACGTGCACGTCATGCCACCGACCGCGAATTCGATGCTCGCTGTGGCCGCCCTGGCGGCGTCTTGTGACGGCGTGATCATCACGAGTTCACGCAGCGCCCGTAGGTCATGCCGCGCACCGTGTACGTCTTCTGTGCCATCCGCTTCGCCCTTCAGTTCCTGAGTTCACGATACCCCGGAGGGGTATTCATTGAATCAGCCTCGTTCCTGCGCGGTCAAGTACCCCCATGGGGTATGATTCCACACAGATCGTGGAGCTGACCGAGGAGCGGGCGCATGCACGGCTACACCCAGAACAAGGACGACTACCTCAAGCGGCTTCGCCGCATCGAAGGACAAGTCCGCGGCATCGCCAAGATGGTCGATGACGACAAGTACTGCATCGACATCCTCACCCAGGTCAGTGCCGCAACCAAAGCTCTGCAATCCGTCGCCCTCGGTTTGCTCGAGGAACATCTGGGCAGCTGCGTCGTCGACGCAGCCCGCGCCGGTGGTCCCGACGCCGATGCGAAGGTCAAGGAAGCCGCCGACGCCATCGCCCGCCTCGTCCGGTCATAGGTCAAGGTCAAGGTCGTTCGGGCCAGGGAGCAGACCCGGGTGCCGGCCAGGGCCGCACAGTCGCAACGGGCCGCGCGATATGCGACCGTTGAGGGGCGGCATCCGGCAGCTGTGGCGCTGCTACCCGGCCCTGGAGACCGGCCCGGCACGCGCTGGATCTGAAGGAGGAGACCCGCGCATCCAGGAGGAGGTTCGGCATGTCACGTGTCACCGTTGGAACCGAGAACGGCGCCCCGATCGAGATCCATTACGAGGACCACGGGTCCGGGCAGCCGGTGGTGTTGATCCACGGCTATCCGCTCAACGGTGCCTCCTGGGAGAAGCAGGAGCGGGTGCTGCTGCAGGCCGGCTACCGGGTGATCACCTATGACCGGCGCGGCTTCGGCCTCTCGAGCCAGCCCACGGTCGGCTACGACTACGACACCTTTGCTGCCGACCTCAACGCATTGCTCGATCACCTCGGGCTGAACGACGTCGTGCTGGTCGGGTTCTCGATGGGCACCGGTGAGGTGACGCGCTACCTGGGACGGTACGGCTCCGGGCGAGTCAGCAAGGCGGTGCTGATGGGCGCCATCCCGCCGTTCCTGCTGAAGACGGACGACAACCCCGAGGGCGTCGACGGCTCCGTGTTCGAGGGCATCAAGGCCGCGGTGGTCAAGGACCGGCCGGCGTACTTCAAGGACTTCCTGGACAACTTCTACAACGTCGACGTGCTCGGGGGCACCCGGATCAGCGAGCAGGCCTGGCAGAACAGCTTCATCGTCGCGGTAGGCGCTTCCCCCCACGCGGCCCACGCGTGTGTGGACACGTGGCTGACGGATTTCCGCGACGACCTGCCCAAGATCGACGTGCCGACGCTGCTCGTCCACGGCGACGCCGACCGGATCCTGCCCTACCAGGCGACCGCCGCCCGGCTTCCCGGCCTGATCAATGACCTCACGGTCGTGACCGTTCATGACGGCCCGCACAACATCGCCTGGACCCATCCCGACGAGGTCAACGAGGCGCTTCTGGGCTTCCTCGGCAAGTAGGAGTCGGCGGCAGCTCCGGCGGCTGAGGCGAAACGCTGGGTGCGATCGAGATCCGGGGTCAGGCCGTTCACGCACGGGTGGCGATCGGCAGGGCGACCACCACCGATGTTCCTGCGCCCAGGGGGCTACGCAGCACCAGCGTGCCACCGAGCGCCTCGACGCGGTCCGTCATGCCGACGAGCCCGGAGCCGCGTGCCCGGTCGGCACCGCCCCGGCCGTCGTCCTGCACGTGTAACTGCAGCATTCCCTCGCGTGCGCCGCCGGACACCCGGACCACCGATGCGTTCGCGTGCTTGGCGGCGTTCGTCAGCGCCTCGGCGACCACGTAGTACGCCGCCACTTCTATCGGCTCCGCGAGGCGCGACTCGCTGCCGAGTTCGACCTCCAGTTCCACGGGAACCGGGGACCGGCGCGCCAGCATCTTGAGCGCCGGTGCGAGACCGCCCTGGGCGAGGATGCCCGGATGGATACCGCGCGCGATCTCGCGCAGCTCCTCGAGCGTGCCGATCAGGCCATCGGTGACCCGCGACAACTCGGCCCGCACGTGCGGCAGATCGTCCGGCAGGCTCTCCTGCGTCGCTTGCACCTCGAGGGCCAGCGCGAGGATCTGCTGTTGGGCGCCGTCGTGCAGGTTGCGCTCTATGCGCCGCCGGGTCTCGTCGGCTGCGATGACGACCCGCTCACGCGAGGCGGCTAGATCGGCACGGTTCTTCGCATTCGCGATTGCGATGGCAACCAGCGCGGTGAACTCGTGAAGTCGCGCGCCCGCGCCCGCAGGCAAGGTGTGCCCGCATGCGGCGACGATCATCGCCCCCCACAGTTGCCCCTCGACGATGATCGGGACGCCCGCGGCCGAACACGGCCACGCCCCGGGCCGGGAAGCGCCGAGCGTCTCGCTGTCGACCGAGGCCGGCTTGCCGGTCTGCGCGATCACGTCGGTCACGCGGGCCACCGCCGGCTCGCAAACGGGCGCTACCAGGCCTGGCGACCTCTCCCATTCGCCCATCAGGCGAACGCCGCCGTCGCCTTCGTAGTGGCGCATCGTGGCCAGGTCGGCGGCCAGCAGCCGACCGACCTCCTCGGAGATGAGCGTGTCGAGCTCGCGCCGCGACGTCTCCCTCGCGACGAGCATCGCGACGCGCCGCAGCGCGCCCTGCTGCTCGGCCAGCCGTTCCGACGCCCGCGCAGCCCGCTGCGAGCGGGCCGCCAACTCGCTCACCACGATCGCGGTGATCTCGAAGACCACCAGGGCGTACCACTCAGCGGGCTCGGTCACGTCGAAATGCCGGCGCGGCGGGATGTACAGGTAGCTGAACACGAACACGCTCAGCAGGCTGGCCACCGTCGCGAACACCGTGCCCCAGAGCAGCGCGACCGGCACGATGGCCAACAGGTAGAGCACGCTCAGCGATCGCACGGGTGCGTGGTTGTCGAGCAATTCGACGGCGACGCTGACCACTGCGACAAGCAGCACGCTGGTGATGCTGGCGTGGATGACGCGGCGACCCAACCTGGATCGTGCTCCGTTGTCCGGTTCCGTGCCGGCCCACCGTGACAACCTGTGCCAGGCTCCTCCGTCCGCAGCCGGCACCGGCCCGTCACCGGCCATGGCCGACTCCGATCGGGGGGAGCGGCATGCACGGGCGCGATTCGGTGAGCGGTCGGCCTCGGATGGCCGCGCCGCCGTTGCCGGTCGGGCCGCCGCCGTCCACCGCGCTATCGAGCGCGAGCGCGCCCACGGACCGAAGTTAGCCCAGGAACCCGTGCGCGACTACGTGCGCCGGCCGTCTTGCCTGCCTTGCGGCCTATACGAGGAGGCCGAAAAGCGGCCGGTTCGGAGCGAAGCCTAGGTACTGGGCGGCGTGGAGGCGACGCCGTCCGTCATTCGGTGCCGGCAAAGTGCGATGTCTCGCCCAGGCCCTCGGGGCCGAGCGCGTGGTACCCGCCGTCGACGAACAGCTCGGTCGCGGTGATGAACGACGCCTGACTGCTGCACAAGAACAGCGCTGCCCGCGCAACCTCTTCGGGCTCGCCGAGCCGGCGCAGCATGTGGTAGCGCCCCCACACCGGTTCGTGCGCCTGACGGTCGCCCTGTGCTGCTCGGGCCACCTCGGGTGTCCAGATCCAACCCGGGCTCACGCAGTTCACCCTGATTCCACGTGGCGACAGGTCGAGCGCCTGGCATCGGGTCAGGGCGACGATGGCGGCCTTGGTGGCGTTGTACGTCCAGCGAGCGGGCTGAGCCGTGTGAGCCGAGATCGAGCTGACATTGACGACGGAGCCACCGTCGCGCATCCGAGTCGCGGCCTGGGACGTCATCATGGCCGTGCCCTTGACATTGACATCAAGAGCTCGTTGCCAGTGGCTCGGTGCTGCCTCCAGCCCGGCGGCGATGAACGTTGCGGCGCCGTTGGCCAGATGGTCGATGGGACCGAGTTGCCGGACGATGCGATCCAGCACCGTGGTGCGGGAATCATCGTCGGCGATGTCGAGGGCGGCGGCCATGGTCGGCTGTTCGGTCAGCCCCGAAATGCACGTCCGGACGTCGGACAATCCGGGTTCGTCGATGTCGAGCAGCGCTACCCGCGCGCCCTCGCGAGCGAACTCGACGGCGATCGCCGCGCCGATACCCGACGCCGCGCCGGTGACCACGGCGACTCGCCCTGCGAATGCGCCGGTCATCGCCGCACCTGATTCCCGATGCGCCATTTCCCCGGATGGGCAGCTAGCCGTTGCTGACATGTTTCGCGTCCCGATCGAGCGCGGTCAGTGTGTCGCATCGCCCAACCCCTCAGCGGACGCGGCGCCCTGCTCGAGCGCCGTCGAGTCGGCTCGCACTTGTCGAAGATGCATGCGCATGGCGTCCTCGACGGCCGCCGGATCGCGGCTGGTCACCGCATCGACGATGTGCTGATGCCAGAAGATCGCCCGTTCCACGGAGCCGAGATCGGCGGCCACGGCTGCCCCCTGCAGGCGGATGATGTGAACGATTGAGGCATGCAGCGAGATGAGAACCGGATTCGCCGTGGCCTCAGCGAGTTGATGATGGAATTCGATGTCCGCCTCGGCGTGATCGGCTCCGTCGTCGCTGCGCACCCGGATCATTGCCTCCGCCCGTTCGCGCAGGCGCTGTAGTTGCTCGTCCGTAACCCGCCGCGCTGCCAGGGCTCCGATCGCGGGTTCGACGATGTCGCGCGTTTCGATGAGGAAGTCGGCGACCGTGTGCTGCCATCCCATGATCTGGAGGTAGTCCGCGTCCAGAACGTTCCAGTGCACCGATGACGCGACGGTGGTGCCGCTGCCTTGCCTGATCTCGACGAAGCCCTTCGCCGCCAGGGCCTGAACGGCCTCCCGCACCGCGGTACGACTGACGCCGTACTGCTTGACCATCGACGACTCGGTAGGAAGCGGGGCCCCCTCGCGCAGATCGCCGGTGACGATCCTGCGGAGATAGTCGTCGATGATCACCTGCGAGCGCTTCGGCTTGGTCACGTTGCTCCTCGTCCGGAAGTAATCCGAAGCCGCTGAACCGCGTCAACCAGTCAGGCGCAGTGTGAGAATCCTGGATTCATATCATCTATATCTCAGTACGGTCAATGACATGGTCTTCACGAGTGCGACATCGCGGCCAGGCGAGCAGGCCGCCGATCAGCGGTCGATCCCTTCAGCGCCTGCTGTCCGGGACAATTCATCGCATCTATGACGATCTGCCGCGGTCGTTTGGATCGTGTCGCGGCAGCAACGAGGGGATCGCCCGCACCGGCCGCTCAGACGAGGGCTGCGCGCTCGTCGCAGCGACCGGGAAGGGGATAAATTCTGGGTATGACGGACGGCTGCAAGGAGCGGCAGCTCGAGCACCCCCGCCCGACCGAGCCCCTGCGAGGCTGAGATGGGCCGGCGGCCATGAGCGGGTTGCGCGTGGTTCTGGCCGAGGACGACGTTCTGCTTCGCGAAGGTATGGCGAGCCTTCTCGAACGGTCCGGCTTCGACGTCATCGGTCGGGCGGGAAACGCCGACGAACTGATGTCATTGGTACGGCACGCGCCGCCGGATCTTGCGATCGTCGATATCCGGATGCCGCCGGACTACACCACGGAGGGGCTGCAGGCCGCGCGGATGATCCGCGACGAGTTTCCCGATGTCGGCATCCTGGTGCTGTCCGCGCATGCCGACGTCGAGCACGCGGTGGAGTTGCTCGCGGGCGGGCGCAAGATCGGCTACCTGCTCAAGAACAGGGTGACGAACCTCGCCGAGATCGTCGACGCGATGGAACGCATCGCGAAGGGTGGCTCGATCGTCGATCCAGCCCTGGTGCAGGAGCTGGTGTCGGCGAGGCGGCGCAACGATCCGCTGGAGCTTCTCACCGCGCGGGAGCGCGAGGTGCTCGCCCTCATGGCCGAAGGGCGATCCAACTCGGGCATCGCCCGTCGGCTCTGGCTCAGCGAGGGCACCATCGAGAAGCACGTCCACAGCATTCTGGCGAAGCTGTGCCTGGCGGAGACGGACGACGATCACCGCCGCGTGCTCGCCGTCATCGCCTTTCTCGACGCGCGTTGAGCCGCCGGATCAGACGGCCCCCAGCAGGCTGCGGATGGCTGGGGCAGACAGGCCGGTCTTCGGCAGGAAGCCCAGTGCTGGGCTCGCCGCGATGAGGTCGAGGTAGTCCTCCTCGTCATGTGTCGAGATCAGGATGACAGGCGTCGAGGACTGCTGCCCCAATAGTTCGGCGACGTTGAAGCCGCTCTCCTTGCCAAGGTCGATGTCGAGCAGGATGACATCGGGGCGCAGCTGTCGAGCCAGCGCGATGGCTTCGTCGCCGTTCGTCGCGACGCCGACGACCTGCAACCCCTGCCGCTCCAGCAGACCGCGCGCGGCGGCGATGAACCGTCGACTGTCGTCCACGATCAAGCAGCGTTCGGTCATACCCCCACTGTTGATCCTTTCTGCTGCTCGCGCATCCCGGTTAGCCGGAAGGTTGCTGGCCGCATCGAGCCGCAGGGCAATAGTCGCCTAGGACGAGGGGAGGGGGCATAGCCCCCTCCCCTCGTGGCACCGGATGGGGGGGATCCGGTGCGCTCGACGCGATGACCGTGAACAGGTCGACGCGGGGGGGTCGTCAACCTGCATATCCAGTCGGGCCATGCGCGACGTCGATGGGCTCATGGCTGAGCCCGTGTGGTGAACGTTCCCTCGATGACGGCACGTACCCAGCGCATTCGTGCGGCGGCGGTATCCGGATGGTCGCCGAACTCCTGCGCTACCCGTTCGGCGCAGCCCGTCACCCCGAATTCACCGATGGCACGATCGATCGACTCGCGGACCGCCTCGTCGATCACGTCGTCCTGCTGCTGCACCGCGACGAACAGAGCCGCGTATCTCGCGGCGTCCGTCGCCAGAAGTGCCGTCATGACAAACCTCTTCCTCGCCGGCTGACCGCTCGACCCGGCGAGCGGCGGCAGGCACATGCACGCTCGCGGTCGTCGGCAGCCTGGTAACGCACTCATCGACGATCCCGCGAAACAGTCGTCGCGTCGTGTAGGGCAGTGGCCGACTAGGAATACCGGCTAGCAGGAGGTCAGCGGTGCGGGCAGTGGGTCACGGGCGTCGGAGCCGCTCGTCCGAAATGGCCACGCTCAGCTTTCGACCTGACGTCGGGCGCGTGCGCGCCGTTTCCCTTCGTGCATCGCCTGGACGCGTGCCACCGGGATGAGCCGTCCCTCGGCGACCAGGTCCGGACTCAGCTGCTGTGGCTCAGGCATCACGTCACGCCAGCGGTCCCGGCCCGAAAGCAGGGCCGCGGCGGTGTGCAGCGTGAAATCGCCCGGGCGGACGTCATCGAGTTCGTCCCAGGCGAGCGGATAGGAGACCGGCACCCCGGTGCGCAGCCGCGGGCTGTACGGCGCCGCGACGGTGGCACCACCGGCCCGGGTCGCGTCGAGAAACACCTTTCCTTCGCGGTCCTCGCGTACGAATGCGGTGGTGGCGACCGTGGGGTCCAGGCGCTGGGCGCGCACGGCGAGCGCCCGCGTCGCGGCGGCCACCTCTTCGGCCGTCGACGAAGCGATGGGGACGAAGACGTGCAAACCCTTCGCTCCGCTTGTTTTGACCGCGCCCCCCATGCCGGCGTCCGAGAGGGCTTGACGCACCGACCGCGCCGCGCGCACGGCCGCGTCGAACGCGCCCGCATCGGGCGGATCTATGTCGAGCACCAGATGAGTCGGACGATCCGGCTGGTCGATCCGGAACAGGGACGCGTGGTACTCGACGGCGCGCTGGTTGGCCAACCACAGCAGCGTTCGGCGATCGTTGCACAGCGCATAGGAGATCAGTCGCTTCGATGTCTCGGCCCACAGTTGCACGGTCGGCACCCAGTCCGGCGTGTACTTCGGGACGTTCTTCTGCATGAAGGGCGCCTGTCCGCGCAGGACGCGCATGACCGACAGCGGCCGATCGCACAGGTGACGGATAAGCGGCTCACGGACCGCGTCGAGGTAGTTGACGAGGTCACGCTTGCTGGCGCCGGCGCCTTCGAACAGCGGTTGATCGAGGTTTGTCAGCGCGACGCCGTCGCGTTCCTCGTCCGGGCTCATCGCTTCATCGTGCACCGGGGCCTGAACGATTGCCTACGCGGATGAGCGATGAACCGGCGGGTGGGACACTCTGATTGATGAGGTAACGCAGTGCCACGGAAGGGTGCTGAAAGGAGCCGGTCCATGACGGCGGTTGCGGTTCCCGCAGTCCGCGATCCACGGAGCAGTCTGCGCGCGCTGGTGCGAGGCGGCGCCCCGCCGCAGCTGTATCCGATGGCGGTCGCCGTGTGTGGGGCGATCGCGTTCCTCGTGGTGCATCCGCAGGTGGGCGACCTGTTCGCGGCGCGGGCACGGCAGTCCGCCGCTGCACACGGCGTGGGGCTTACGTACTGGTTCTCCTGGTTCGGCGGGGGATCGACGCCGGGCAACTACTCGGTGCTCACTCCTTATGTGTCCGCACTACTTGGCGCCGCGCTGCTCGGCGCGCTCGCGACCGTCGCCATCACCCCGCTGTGCTGGCGCCTGGTGCGGGGCAGCAACGGCGCGCTCGCCGCGACGTGGGTGGGAACCCTCACCGCCGGCTTCAGCCTGTGGAGCGGTCGCGTTCCGTTCGCCGTCGGATCGGCCGTCTCGGTTGCGGCGCTCATCGCCGTCCGCGACCAGCGGCGCATCGTTGCCGCGGCGTGCGCCGTCCTGACGGTGCTCGTCTCGCCCGTGTCCGGCGCGTTCATCGCTGTCGGCCTCGTCGGCGCGGTGCTCTATTCCCGTTCGCATCGCACGATCAGCGCGACGACCATCGTCGCAGCGTGCGTCACGCTCGTCGTACTGGGCGCGGTCTTCGGAATGCCCGGGCCGGAGGGTTTCAGCGCGAAGCAAGGGCTGGCCTCGGCAGTGGCTTTGCTGCTGTTTCTCACGAGCCGGCCGCCGAGGTACCTCACAGTCGTGATCCTGCTGTCGTTGATGGCCTGCCCGCTGTTGGTGGCGGTACCCAACGGAATGGGTTCGAACTTCCAGCGTCTGGTCTGGATCTGCCTGCCGGTGGCAGTCGTCGCCACCGCGGGACGGCGCCTGCCGATGGCAGCGGCGGCCACCTCGCTCGCCGTCGTCGCCGGTGCGGTCGGCACGGCGCACGACGTCGCGGTCTCCACCGCGCCGATGTCCTCGGTGTCCTACTACGCGCCGTTGACGGCCGAGCTCGACCGCACTCCGGCGTTGACGAGCTACCGCCTCGAGGTGGTTCCGGACGGCACGCACACCGCGGCGTACGCGCTGCTCAACCACGCGATGCTCGCCCGTGGTTACCTGACCCAGACCGACAACGCCTTGAACGCCGTGCTGATGTCGCGCGTCGAGCTCAACCCGCTGACCTACCGGCTCTGGCTCGACAACAACGCCGTCGGCTACGTCGCGATCGGCAAGTCGACCCTGAACCACGATCCCGAGTACAAGCTCGTGTCCGCTGGAACGCTTTCCTACCTGAGCCAGGTGTGGGCCAACCCGAACTGGACGCTCTACCGCGTCGAGAAGCCGACACCGATCGTCGCGCCACCGGCCCGCGTGCGCGCGGTCGACCAGTCGACCATGACCATCGACGTCACCGAGGCAGGGACGCTGCCCATTCGGGTGCGCTGGTCCAAGTTCCTCGCTGTCGACGCTCCCGGTCATGCGACGGGGGCCACGGTCACCGACGACGGCTACGGCTGGACGCGGCTCACCGCACCCGTGCCCGGGCAGTACGTGCTGCACGGGTAGCCGGCGTGCGAGTGCGTGCCGATCAGCGGTGCGCCGCGCGGTACAGGTTCACCGGACGACCGGTCGAGCCGTACTCGAGATCGAGTTCCACCACGCCCCGCCGGTGCAGGTCGGTGAGGTAGCGCTGGGCGGTGGGCCGGCTGATGCCGAGCTGGGTCGCGACCGAGCTGGCACTGACGGCCGCCTCCGCCCGCTGCACCGCCTGCAGCACCTTGGCCATCGTGGGCGGTAGCAACCTGGTGCTGCTGTTGGTCCCGCGCAGCATGTCGTACAGGGCGTCGACCGTGTCCTGGTCCGCCTCGTTGCCCGGGCCCGCGGTGAGTTCGGTGCGCCAGCGCCGGTAGTTCTGCAGCTTGTCGCGCAGCTGCCCGAAGCCGAACGGTTTCACGAGGTAGTAGACCGCGCCGAGACCGATTGCGGCACGCACCGATTCCAGGTCGCGCGCCGCGGTGATGATGATGCAATCGGGGGCCGAGCCCGCCCCCGTCAGCGATCTGAGCAGGCTCAGACCGTCCTCGTCCGGCAGGTAGATGTCGAGGATCAACAGGTCGGGTCGCGCCTGCTCGATCTGCTCGCGTGCCTCGGCGGCGGTGTGCGCCTGCCCCACGCACACGAATCCGTCGATGCGGTCGATGCTCGCGGCGTGGATGTGGGCGACCCTGAAGTCGTCGTCGACGACGAGCGTCCGGATCGCGGGGGGACCGCCGGTCATCGCGCCCGCTCGAGAATCACCGGGTCGTCGGAAGCCGACGTGGCCGGCACGGGCAGCCATACGTCGAAGCGGCCGCCACGGTCGGACTGCACGGTGACGCTTCCACCGGCGCGGTGCACGAGTCGCTGAACGAGAGCGAGTCCCAATCCGCGGCGCGAGTCGCCACGGGGCGACTTCGTCGAGTAGCCGTCCATGAAGATCGCCTCGACCGCGTCGGCCGCGATTCCGGGGCCGTTGTCCGAGACCGAGATCCGGATGCAGTTGCCGGCGCCGCTTCCCAGATCGACCACGACGGTGCGTGGGGGCTGCTGCTCGGCCACCGCGTCCAGAGCGTTGTCGATCAGGTTGCCGAGGATCGTCATGACGCTGTGAGCGTCGGCGTCGGGCACGACCAGCTGTGACGCGGGGGTGACGACGAGGTCGACCTCGCGCTCAGTCGCGACAGTCAGCTTGGCGAGCAGCAGAGCGGCCACGACCGGAGGAGTGATGCGAGCCCGGAGGTCCTCGGCCGACTCCATGTTGTGCCGGGAGACGCTCGTGACGAACCGGGTGGCCTCGTCGAAGTCGCCGAGCTCGATCAAGCCCGCGATGACGTGCAGCCGGTTCGTGAACTCGTGCTCCTGCGCGCGCAACGCGTCTGCCAGGCCGGTCGTCGCGTGCAGTTCGCGCACGAGCGACTCGAGCTCGGTGCGATCGCGCAGGGTCACCACGCTGCCGACGTCCCGCCCGGCGACGACCACGGGATTGCGATTCACCACGAGCAGCGCGTCGTCGGTGAGCACCTGCTGGTCTGTCCCCGACGTCGACCCGGTCAGGACGTCGCGCAGCCGGCCGGCCGGCACGACCTGGTCGACGGACTGCCCGATCACCGTCCCGGCGAGCCCCAGCAGGCGGCGCGCCTCGTCGTTGATGATCGTGATGCGGTCCTTCGCGTCGAACCCGATCACGCCCTCGCGGATGCCGTGCAGCATCGCCTCGCGATCCTGCAGCAAGGACCCGATCTCGGACGGCTCGAGGCCGAAGGTCGTCCGCTTGAGCGCTCGCGCCATGATCAGCGCGACCAGTGCGCCGATGCCCAACGCGATCGCGGCGTACAGCGCGATCGCCCAGACCTGCTGACGAACCGCGGCCGCCATGCGGGCCTCGACGATGCCCACTGACACCTGCCCGATGACCCTGCCTGACGCGTCGAAGATCGGAGCCTTGCCGTTGGCCGACCTGCCCAGGCTGCCGTGGTCGATCCCGACGTGGTCCTTGCCGTCGAGAACGGCCAACGGCTCTTCGAGGCGCTTGCCGATCAAGGCGGGATTCGGATGCGAGAACCGCAAGCCGGTGAGATCGGTGACGACCACGTACGAGGCGTCGGAACCCTGGGCGATCCGGTCGGCCATCGGCCGGATCAGGTGGGTCGGGTCCCCGGCGGCGACCGCCGTCCTGACCTGCGGGATCTCGGCAACCACGGTCGCCACTGCGCGGGCGCGGTCCTCGTACTGGGTGTCGACCGTCCGCTTCGTCAACTGCACGTCGAGGACGCCGCCGATCACGACTGTCGCGAGCAGGATGCCCAGCACCGCGAAGAGGATCCGTGAGGCGATCGTCTTGAGCCTCCACATGGCCCGGGACCACCTCCTGACGCCCCTGCGGCTGCGCGACGAGACACCGGACGCGGAATCAAAGCATGCCGTGGCGCCTGCACGGAAGAAGCCGTGAGCACAACGCACACAACGATACGAAACCTGCCGGTCACGAGCATTTCATCCGGCATCGACGAACAACAGGTGATTGCCAGGAAACGAACAGAATCGTTCCCGTCCGGGACGGCCTCGCGCACGCTCTGCGCAACCGCGTCAGCAGAGGAGTCCGGGAGCAGCCATGAGCACCGAACGCACCGACAACGTCATTGAGCTCGAGGGTGTGTCGAAGCGGTTCGCCACGCCGTCCGGGGGGATCTACACCGCCCTGCGCGATCTGGACTTCACCGTCGCCGCGGGGGAGTTCTGCGCCGTGGTGGGACCCACCGGATGCGGCAAGTCGACCACGCTCACCCTGGTCTCCGGTCTGGAGCGCCCGAGCACCGGCACCGTCCGGGTGGACGGGCGCGAAGTCACCGGCGTGACACCCGGCGTCGGGTTCATGTTCCAGAACGACGCGGTCTTCCCGTGGAAGAGCGTGCTGGACAACGTCGCGGCCGGGCCGCGCTTCCGCGGTGCCGATCGCCGCACGGCCAACGCGGCGGCGCGGGACTGGCTGCGCCGGGTCGGGCTGGCCGGCTTCGAGGATCGCTACCCGCACCAGCTGTCCGGAGGCATGCGCAAGCGGGTCGCGCTCGCGCAGAGCCTGATCAACGAGCCGCGGGTCCTGCTGATGGACGAGCCGTTCTCGGCACTGGACGTGCAGACCCGCTCGATCATGGCCGACGAGCTGCTCGGGCTGTGGGAGCAGACCCGGCCCGCGGTGATCTTCGTGACGCACGACCTGGAGGAGGCGATCACGCTCGCGGACAAGGTGATCGTGCTGACCGCCGGACCGGGACGCATCAAAGCGACCTTCCGCATCGACCTGCCGCGCCCGCGCAAGGCGCAGGAGATCCGGTTCACCGACGAGTTCGTCGCTCTCTACTCCGAGATCTGGGAGGCCCTGCGCTCCGAGGTCGAGACCGCTTACGCCCGCACGACGACGGAGGTGTCGGCATGACACAGGCCAAGCACGCGCCGGCGCCGTCGGCTCCGCTGCCGACCACGGTGAGCGTCGACGACGACCCAGCGACCTCGGCGGGGTTACGCACCCGCCGGATCCGCCGCCGCGTCCTGCTGAACGTCTGCCGCCTCGCGCTGGTCGTCCTCGCGCTCGGCTCGTGGGAGGCCGGCGTGAACACCAAGCACATCGACCCGTTCTTCTGGGGGCAGCCATCGGGCGTCTACAAGCAGCTCAAGACCTGGGTAACCGACGGGACCGCGCAGGGCTCGCTCCTGGAGCAGATCCTGGTCACCCTGCAGGAGGCGGTGTACGGCTTCCTGATCGGTGTTGCGCTCGGCGTCGTCCTCGGGATCGCGCTCGGCCGCAACCGGTTCCTGTCCGACCTGCTGTCTCCGTTCATCAAGATCGCCAATTCGATCCCGCGCATCGTGCTGGGCGCGTTGTTCTCGATCGCGTTCGGGTTCGGGCTGACGTCCAAGGTCGTGCTCGCCGTGGTGCTGGTCTTCTTCGGCGTGTTCTTCAACGCCTTCCAGGGCACCCGGGAGGTCGACCGCAACCTGCTGTCCAACGCTCGCATCCTCGGCGCGTCGCGGCTGCAGACCGTGCGGCACGTCGTCCTGCCTTCGGCGTTCACCTGGATCCTCGCCAGCCTGCACATCAGCTTCGGCTTCGCGCTCATCGGCGCGGTGGTCGGCGAGCTGCTCGGCGCCGACAAGGGCATGGGCCTGCTGATCCGCAACGCGCAGAACAACTTCAACCCCAACGGCGTCCTCGCCGGAATGGTCGTCATCGCGGTGATCGCGCTTGTCGCGGAGGGTCTGATCACCGCGCTCGAGAAGCGCCTGCTGCGCTGGCGACCACCGCAGATGGGCGGTGATGCCGGCATCTGAGCGCCGCGTCGTACCAGTCCATCCGCGTCCTCATCAAGGAGAGGTCACCAGTGAAGATTCGAGTCACCACCGCTGTGCTGGCGGTTGCCGCATCGGCGGCGCTGGCCGTCAGCGGTTGCAGCAGCAAGGCGTCGCAGACGAACACGGGCTCGGGCGGTGGCGGCGGCGGCACGGTCGCTGCCAACGCTCCGTCACTCACCATCATGGTGGGCGGCCTGTCCAAGCAGATCTACCTGCCGTTCATGCTCACCAAACAACTCGGCTATTACGACAAGGCCGGCGTCAAGGTGAACCTCATCGACGAACCGGCCGGCGGCGACGCGACCAAGAACATGATCGCCGGCCAGGTGCAGGGCGTCGGCGGCTTCTACGACCACAACATCGCCCTGCAGGCACTCGGCAAGTCGTCCGAGTCGGTTGTCTCGATGCTGCAGATCCCGGGCGAGGTGGAGGTCTGCCGCACCGACCTCAAGGGCAAGGTCAACAGTCCGGCGGACTGGTCGGGCAAGCACCTCGGCATCACGGACACCGGCTCCTCGACGGACTTCCTGACGCAGTACCTGACGACGAAGAACGGTGTGTCCCCGTCCAGCACGCATCGCATCGGCGTCGGTGCCGGGTCGACCTTCATCGCGGCGATGAAGCAGAAGGCGATCGACTGCGGCATGACGACGGAGCCGACGGTGTCGCAGGTCCTCAGCGACAACACCGGCTTCATCCTGATGGACATGCGGACCGCGGAGGGGTCACGGCAGGCGCTCGGCGGAACGTATCCGGCGACGTCGCTGTACATGACCACCTCGTACGTCGACTCCCACAAGGACGTCGTGCAGAAGCTGGTCAACGCCTACGTGTCGACGCTGAAGTGGATCCAGTCGCACACCGGCACACAGATCGCGGACATGATGCCCGCCGACTACTACTCCGGTGTCGGCAAGGCCGCATACGCCAAGGCGCTCGACTCGGAGAAGGGCATCTTCAACCCGACGGGTGTGATGCCAGCAGACGGGCCGAAGACCTGCCTGGCGGTGCAGGACGCGTTCAACGACACGGTGAAGGGCAAGTCGATCGACCTGAGCAAGACCTACACAGACGAGTACGTGAAGGCTGCCGTCCCGGTGGCCTGACCGAGCGGCGGCGAGAGGGCGGCCCGGGCCTGGAGGAACCGAAGAACCG
>JAVHVN010000023.1:0-8988 GCA_032160545.1 Pseudonocardiales bacterium
TCGGGCGCCAAGTTCTCGATGCCCGGGATGATGGAGACCGTCCTCAACATCGGCCTGACCGACGCGTCCGTACCGGGCCTGGCCAAGCAGTCCGGGGACGAGCGGTTCGCGTGGGACTCCTACCGCCGGCTCGTCCAGATGTTCGGCAAGACCGTCCAGGGGATCGACGGGGAGCTGTTCGAGCACGCCCTGGAGGAGGCCAAGAGCGGCCGCACCAGCGACCTCGACCTCACAGCCGAGGACCTGCGCGAACTCACCGGGCGCTTCCGCGAGATCGTGCGCGAGCACACCGGCGAGGACTTCCCGCAGGATCCGCGCGAGCAGATGCGCCAGGCGATCCGCGCGGTGTTCGAGTCCTGGAACGCCGACCGCGCGGTGCTGTACCGCCGCCAGGAACGGATCCCCACCGACCACGGCACCGCCGTGAACGTCAGCACGATGGTGTACGGCAACCTCGGCATGGACTCCGGCACCGGCGTCGCGTTCACGCGCGACCCTGCCTCGGGCGCGCAGGGCGTGTACGGCGACTACCTGCAGAACGCGCAGGGTGAGGACGTCGTTGCCGGCATCCGTAACACGGTGCCGCTCGCCGACCTCGAGAAGATCGACAAGAAGTCCTACGACGAGCTGATGCAGATCATGCAGACGCTCGAGGAGCACTACCGCGACCTCTGCGACATCGAGTTCACCATCGAGCGCGGCAAGCTGTGGATGCTGCAGACGCGCGTCGGCAAGCGCACGGCGGCGGCGGCGTTCCGCATCGCCACGCAGCTCGTCGACCAGGGCCTGATCGGCATGGACGAGGCGGTCTCGCGCGTCACCGGTGCGCAGCTGGCCCAGCTGATGTTCCCGCGCTTCGAGGAGAAGGCGGCGGGCCGCAAGAAGATCGGCCAGGGCATGAACGCCTCGCCCGGTGCGGCGGTCGGCAAGGTCGTGTTCGACTCGTACACCGCGGTGAAGTGGTCGCGGTCCGGCGAATCGGTGATCCTCGTCCGGCGTGAGACGAACCCGGACGATCTGAACGGCATGATCGCCGCGGCCGGCATCCTGACGTCCCGCGGAGGCAAGACCTCCCACGCGGCGGTGGTCGCGCGGGGCATGGGCAAGACCTGCGTGTGCGGCGCCGAGATGTTGGACGTCAACACCAAGTCGCGCGTCATGCGCGCCCCGCATGGCGTCGAGATCCACGAGGGTGACGTCATCTCGATCGACGGGACGAGCGGTGCCGTGTACCTCGGCGAGGTACCGGTCGTGAGCTCGCCGATCGTCAAGTACTTCGAGGGCGAGCTCGATCCCGAGTCCGAGGACGCCGACGACCTGGTGAAGGCCGTCGACCGCATCATGCGGCACGCCGACGGTGCCCGGCGCATGGTGGTGCGCGCGAATGCCGACACCGCAGAGGACGCTGCCCGGGCGCGCCGCTTCGGGGCGCAGGGCATCGGGCTGTGCCGCACCGAGCACATGTTCCTGGGCGAGCGCCGCCATCTCGTCGAGCAACTGATCCTGGCCGATACCGACGAGGAGCAGACTCGCGAACTCGCCGAACTGCTGCCGCTGCAGCGCGAGGACTTCGTCGGCATCCTCGAGGCGATGGACGGGCTGCCGGTGACGATCCGGCTGCTCGATCCGCCGCTGCACGAGTTCCTGCCCGACATAACCGAGCTCTCGGTGCGCGTCGCGGTCGCCGAGGCGCGGGGGGAGAAGCGCGAGGGTGACCTGCGCATGCTGCAGGCTGTGCACAAGCTGCACGAGCAGAACCCGATGCTCGGCCTGCGCGGCGTGCGTCTCGGGGTGGTCATTCCCGGTCTGTTCGAGATGCAGGCACGCGCCATTCTCGAGGCGGCGGCCGAGCGCATCCGCGCCGGTGGCGTGCCGCGGGTCGAGATCATGGTGCCGCTCGTTGCGAACGTCCAGGAGTTCGAGACGGTGAAGCAGGACATCATCCAGGTTGCGCGAGAGGTACGCGCCGAGACGGGCGTGCACCTCGAGTTCCTCGTCGGCACCATGATCGAGTTGCCGCGCGCCGCCTTGACCGCCGACCAGATCGCCGAGGCGGCCGAGTTCTTCTCCTTCGGCACCAACGACCTGACCCAGACGACCTGGGGCTTCTCGCGCGACGACGTCGAGGCGTCGTTCTTCACCGCGTACCTCGAGAAGGGCATCTTCGGCGTCTCGCCGTTCGAGTCGATCGATCGCGAGGGCGTGGGAGAGCTGGTGCGGATCGCGGCCGAGAAGGGCCGCTCGCACCGTCCTGGCCTCAAGCTCGGCGTCTGCGGTGAGCACGGCGGTGACCCGGACTCGGTGCACTTCTTCGAGGAGGTCGGCCTCGACTACGTGTCGTGCTCGCCATTCCGTGTGCCGGTCGCCCGGCTCGAGGCGGGTCGCTCGGTCGCCGACGACTGACGTTCGTCCGCGGCTGGTCGTCTGCTACTGCGGCCGTCGCTAGCTTGTGCAGCAACGTCGCGCGGATCGTTCTGCGCCGGCTGCCCTGTCGTAGTCGTCGTCCAGTCCTGTCGTAGTCGTCGTATAAAATAGAACGCATGAGCGATTCAGTCGAGGCGGACGAGGAGGCGGCGCGTCTTGCTGCTGCTGTCCCGGCGGGCTGCGTCGCTGACGAGCTCGTCGCGATCTTGCCGGCGCTGTCCAATGAGGGTTCCCTTGACGCGGCGCGGGGTTTCGAGCGGCTGATCGCCTGGTTGCAGGGCAAGCAGGCCGCGGCCTTGGCGCAGGCGGCCCGGAGGGCGCCGGCGATCTGGCGCAATTCCGAGCACAACTGGACCCAGGAGCAGGTCGAGAACGTGCTGGCGGTATCCGCGAACGGCGCCGGCGCGCGCATGCAGGTCGCCCACTACCTCGAGGAGCACCCGCTGACCACGCAGCTGCTCGAGCGGGGCGAGATCACCCTGTCGCACGTGCGGGTGTTCATCGACGAGTTGGCCAACTGCAGTGCCGAGGTGGCCGGCGCGGTCGAGGCGGCGGTCCTACCGACCGCGCCTGGTCGTACCCCGGCCGCGGTCCGCCGATCGGTGCGCCGCGCGGTGCTGCGGCACACACCGCCTCAGACGCAGGCCGACCAGCTCGACCGGCGCGGCGCTGACACGTGGGTGGCGTCGTTCGAGACGAACGACGGCATGGCCGAACTTCGCGCCCGAGGCCCGGTCGAGGGGGTGCACGCCGTCATGGCAACACTCACCGGGATGGCCCGGGCGGCGCGCGCGACTGAACCGCGCGGCACCCGCACCGGCGATCAGCGCCGCTTCGACGCGCTGGTCCAGTTGGCCACGACGGCAGATCCCAACAGTCCGGTCGCCAGGGAGCAGCGGCTACGCCCTGCGGTGCAGGTCGTGGTGGCGCTGTCCACGCTGCTCGCCCTGGACGAGCAGCCCGCCGAGCTGGATGGGCAGCCGATCCCTGCCCAACTGGCCCGTCGCATTGCCGCCGACCCCTCCGGCAGCTGGCGGCGGCTGGTCACCGACGAACTCGGGGTGCTGCGCGACTACGGCCGCAGCACCTACCGCCCACCTGCAGACCTCGCCGATCATGTCCTGGCCCGGGACCGCACGTGTACGTGGCCGGGGTGCCACCGACCGGCGCAGCGCTGCGACATCGACCATCGCCGCGGGTGGGCCGACGGCGGGCAGACCGCGGAACCGAACCTGCAGGCGCTGTGCCGACGCCATCACCGCGCGAAGGACCACGCCGGCTGGCGCACCCGCCTGCTCGCCGACGGCAGCACTGAATGGACCAGTCCTGCCGGCCGCACAACCATCCGGCCACCCGCCACCTACCCCGTCGACACGACCGGCCGGGACCTTCGAAAACGACGACGCCAGACCGCCCGATCAGACCGGTCCGGCAGCGAGATACAGGCACAGGACGTCACTGAGGGGCCGGGGACGGTGCGGCGCCGCGAGCCTGAAGCACCACGGCACGTCGCGGCACCGGGCCACCCGGTCGCACCCGGCGAGCCGGCAGCAGCTCGCGCCCCCGACATGCCGGGCCACCCGGTCGCACCCGGCGAGCCGGCGAAATCTCGCGCCCCCGACATGCCGGGCCACCAGGCCGCACCCGGCGAGCTGGCGGCGTCTCATCGCCCGGAGCGGCCCCCGGATCTGGCGACCTGATCCGCGGCTGGCGAGCTCCGGTTGCCGCGGGCCGCGACCACCAGGATCGGTATACGGTCGGATTGTGTTCCGCCGTCGCCCCCGTCCCGCACCTGTCCGCGACTCGCTGAGCTCTCGGCAGCGCGAACCCGACGGCGGCACGATGGTCATGCCGACTATCGCGCTGGTTCAGCAGATCCTCGACGAGTTCGGCCTCAAGCACTCCGTCGACGACGACGGCGACCTCGTCGTGCGCTGGGAGAAGTGCAGCGTGTTCTTCTTTTTCTACGGCGAACGCAAAGAGGTGTTACAGGCGCGGCTGTACGTGAACCGGCGCTTCTCGGTCGACAACCGCGGCGCCATCGCCTTGTTGCTCGACGAGTGGAATCGCACGAAGCTGTTTCCCAAGGCCTATACGGTGCTGCCGGACGACGGCATGGTGGGCGTCTGCGCCGAACAGTGCTTCGACTTCGAGGCCGGAGTGACGCGCGCCCAGTTGAAATACGCGATCGGGATGTGGGTCGACACGCTGCTCCGCTTCACCGACTGGGTCGATGAACAGGTCTGAGCGAGCAGGCGGTTACAGCGCGCACGACCGCGCGCGACGCGTGGACGAACCAGAAAAGCGCGCGGGCGCCGCGCGTGGTGCTGAGGGTCGAGGCGACTTCGCCCGTGACCGGGCCCGGGTGCTGCACTCGTACGCGTTCCGCCGGCTCGCCGACAAGACCCAGGTCGTCGTGCCGGGCGAGGACGACTTTCCGCGCACCCGGCTGACTCATTCGCTCGAGGTGGCGCAGATCGGCCGCGAGATCGGTGCCACGCTCGGCTGCGATCCCGACGTCGTCGACGCCGCGGGACTCGCGCACGACATCGGCCACCCGCCGTTCGGTCATAACGGTGAACAGGCGCTCGACGCAGTCGCGGGGGAGTGCGGCGGCTTCGAGGGCAATGCTCAGACGCTCCGGGTCCTCACCCGGCTCGAGGCCAAGGTGGTCCTGCCGGACGGTCGGGCCGCCGGCCTGAATCTCACCCGCGCGACTCTGGACGCGGCGTGCAAGTACCCGTGGGCTCGAGCGCCGGCCGGGGGGAAGTTCGGGTACTACGACGACGATCGCGCCGCATTCGACTGGCTGCGCCAGGGCGCTCCCGAGGACAGCCGTTGCCTCGAGGCGCAGGTCATGGACTGGGCGGACGATGTCGCGTACTCCGTGCACGACGTCGAGGACGGCGTGCACGGGGGCCTCATCCGGCTTTCCGAGATCGGCGACGACGCTCGCATCGACGTCTGCGAGATCGCCGCCACTGACTTCTCCGACCTGACGGCGGGGCAGTTGGCGCCCGTCCTGGACCGACTCCTCGAGCTGCCGACACTGCGCGACCTCGCCCAGTACGACGGCTCGTTCCTCGCCCAGGCGGCCGCCAAGAGGGCGACGAGTGAACTGACCGGGCGGTTCGCGGGTGCGGCCGTCGAGGCAACGCTCGCGACAGTGAGCTCCGGCGCTGCGCTCTCGCGCTACTGCGCGCAGCTGGTGGTCCCGGACCCGGTCGTGGCTGAGTGTGCCCTGCTGAAGGCCTTGGCGGTTCGGTATGTCATGCGCCGTCCCGGTTCGGCGGAGCGGCAGGCGCACGAGCGCCGGCTGCTTGCCGAACTGGTCGAGGCGATCCTTGCCGGCGTTCCTGACACCCTCGACGCCGGGTTCGCCCCGGCCTGGAAGGCAGCCGAGACGGACGCGGTCCGGCTGCGCGTGGTCGTCGACCAGGTCGCCCAACTCACCGATTCGTCGGCAGTGCACTGGCACCAGCGACTCGTCGGCGGCGTTCGCCGCACGCGCCTAGACTGACCGCCGTGGCAGGGCGGATCCGGGACGAGGACATCGCCATCGTCCGCGAGAAGACGCCGATCGACGAGATAATCGGCGAGCACGTCCAGCTGCGGAATGCGGGCGGCGGCAACCTGAAGGGCATCTGCCCCTTCCACGACGAGAAGAGCCCGTCCCTCTCGGTCTCCCCGTCCCGCGGGCTCTACCACTGCTTCGGCTGCGGGGCCGGCGGCGACGTCATCCGGTTCGTGCAGAATATCGAACACGTCGACTTCTCCGAAGCCGTCGAGCGGCTCGCCGGCCGGGCGAACATCCAGCTGCGCTACGTCGAGGGTGGTGCCCCGACGAATCGCAATCACGGCCAGCGGGCCCGGTTGATCGAGGCACACGCCGCCGCGGCCGCGTTCTACTCCGAGCAGCTGCGCAGCGCCGAGGCGCGCACCGCCCGCGAGTTCCTCAGCCGGCGCGGCTTCGACGAGTCGGTCGCCGTCCAGTTCGGTTGCGGGTACGCGCCATCGGGCTGGGACGCACTCACCAAACACCTGCTCGACAAGGGTTTCAGCGCGCCGGAGCTGACCCTGGGCGGCTTGTCCCGTGAGTCCGGTCGCGGGTCGCTGATCGACCGGTTCCACCGCCGACTGCTCTGGCCGATCCGCGAGGTGTCGGGGGACGTCGTCGGATTCGGCGCGCGCCGGCTCTACGACGACGACCGAGCCGAGGCCAAGTACCTGAACACGCCCGATACGCCGATCTACAAGAAGAGCCACCTCCTCTACGGCGTCGACGCTGCGAAGAAGGAGATCGCCCGGCAGCATCGGGCCGTCATCGTCGAGGGCTACACCGACGTGATGGCCTGTCACCTCTCGGGCGTCACGACCGCGGTCGCGACGTGCGGCACCGCCTTCGGGTCGGATCACATCGCGGTGATCCGCCGCCTGCTCATGGACTCCGACGCGTTCACCGGCGAGGTGATCTTCACGTTCGACGGCGATGCAGCGGGCATGAAAGCCGCCGAACGCGCCTTCAACGACGATCAGAAGTTCATGTCGCAGACCTTCGTCGCGGTCGATGCGAGCGGCATGGACCCGTGCGACCTGCGCATCACGTCCGGCGACGCCGCGGTGCGCGACCTCGTGGCGCGCCGTATTCCCCTCGTCGAGTTCGTGCTGCGGGCCACGGTCGGGCGCTTCGACCTCGATACCGCGGAGGGGCAGACCGGTGCGCTCGACCGCGCAGTGCCGCTCGTCGCGCGCATCAAGGACCACGCGCTGCGGGACGAGTACGCCCGTCGCCTCGCCGGTCTGGTCGGGGTCGACGATCCGCTGCGGGTCGTGTCGCGCGTCCGTGGGCTGGTCCGCTCGGATGCCCAGCGGGCCAACGGCACGCAGGTACCCGCCACCGCGCGTCCCGCCGAGACGGCGAAGGTCGACGAGTCGGTCGTCGCCGTCGAGCGCGAGGTACTGAAGATCGCGCTGCAGCTGCCGGCAATCGCAGGCCCGCAGTTCGACGCGCTCGGCGAGGACGCCTTTCTCGTGTCGGCACATAGGGCGCTGCGATCGGCGGTCGCAGCCGCTGGGGGAACGGCGGTCGCCGTCTCCGGCCCGGCATGGACGAGCGCCATCGAGCAGCACTTGCCGGAGACATTGCGCTCGGGGCTGCACGCCCTGGCGGTCGAGCCGCTGCATGCCGGGACCGACACCCAGGATCGCTATGCCGACGCCGTGATCGCCCGGCTGCAGGAGATCGTTGCGGCCCGGCAGGTCGCGGCAGTGAAGTCCAAATTGCAGCGGATGAACCCGCTGGACGCGCCCGAGGAACACGCCAGGCTGTTCGGGGAGCTGATCTCGCTCGAGAGCCACCGGCGCACCCTTCGCGAACGGGCGATCGGATCCCAGTGAGACGGTTGTTCGCCCGGCGGGACAGCCCGCCCGCCATCACCGGCATGCCGAAGGACGAGCGGATCGTCTCGTGGGCCGATTCCTTCGGCGGCGAGGTCGTTGCGGCTACCCGCCGCGGTCTGTGGTGGCCGACCGACGACACGCACCGGCTGATCGGGTGGCAATACGTAGACAAGGCGGTCTGGCGCGACGAGGCGCTGACGGTCGTCGAGGCCGAGGTGGTCGACGACCTGCTCCTCGTCGACCGGGCACCGATCGCCGTCCGCGTCGAGAATCCGCGCGACCTGCCGGCCACGGTGCGCAAGCGGGTCGAGGGCAACGTCGTGCGCTCCGAACTCCAGCCGGTGCCGGGCGGCTCCGCGCGCTTCGTCGCACGACGGCTGCCCGGCGAGGACGGGCTGGCGATGTGGGTCCGCCTCGAGCCCGGCACGCGCGACGAGCCCGAGCTGCGCGAGCACCTCAGGGCGCGGATCGCGCTGTGGCGGCAGCAGTGGGAGGCGGCGTTGCGCTGACGCCGCCGGTCAGCGGCTGATGCGGCAGGTCAGGAGTGGTAGCCGTTCGCGGTCGGCCCGTTCGCGCCACCGTGGAGCTTCGAGGCGACCGAGAGGCGTGCCCGCTGGGCGACCGTGTCGACCTGCGCCTGCAGCACGCCCGCGGTCGTCTGCACGGTCTGGCTGCCGGCAATGCGACGGCCCAGGGCGATGATGGTCTCGTAGCGCTCGCGGCCGGCACGGCTGCCGAGGACATAGCCGACGGCGCTGCCCACCAGGAACGACAGCTTCATCGGCGGTCTCCTTGCTGTCAGGGTTGTCGGCCCACCCTAACCCGGGGCAGGGCCGGGGCCGGCGTGCGATAAGCTGGCCAGGCTGCGCCGGGCCGTACGCGCACGCATCGAGTGATCCCCCGTAGCTCAATTGGCAGAGCATTCGACTGTTAATCGAAGGGTTACTGGTTCGAGTCCAGTCGGGGGAGCCAACGAAGATGTATTGCCTCGGCGCGAGCGAGCCTATCCGCGTCCTCCCAGCCGGACGGAGGGACGACGGACCCTCACGCGGGTGACGCAACGATTCGGGCGGGAAAGCGACGAGCCTCTCGGGCCAGCGCACGCCTGTGGATCGTCGTGAGGACGGCGACCTGGAGCAGGGGGAGCCGCACGAAGAGCGTCCC
>JAVHVN010000077.1:0-37738 GCA_032160545.1 Pseudonocardiales bacterium
GAGCTGACCGTTGAAGAAGTAGATCGCCAGGTTCGACGCAACGTATGCGGCCGCGGCGAGTGGCACGACGAGCGCGGGCCAGCGAAGGTGCCGAAGCAGCAGCACCGCGAGCACGGCGAAGGCTTCGGATCGCCAGACGCTGATGCGGGCACCTGCGCCGTAGGCGATCAACCAGGCCGCTGAAGCGGCGGCGAGTGCTGTGACATCAAGTGCCGGAAGGCTCCGTACGAGTTGTGACCAGCCAGGCATGCGGGTGTGCGCCGAACCGTCTCGCCGTTCGGACGCAGCGATGCGCGCGCCCCTCAGAACCAGCATGGCGAGGACCGCGGCCGCGAGCACCAGGATGGCGGCGGTGTACGCGGTTTGCTCCGCCGCCGCCCGCTCGACGGGCCGGTGTAGGGAGGCACCGTCCCAGAGCGGCCGCAGGTGCTGGCCGAATCGACTGATGGGGTTGTGCGTGCCGGTGGCGTATTTGCTCTGCGCGATGAAGTAGCCGTCCCAGATGCCGGTGTAGAGCTGTGCGGCGAGCACGAGGGCCGCGAAGCCGGCTGCCACTCCCGCCGCGCCAGCGATACAGGCTCGCCAGCGGGCCCGCTCGGACACCGCTACCGCGAGGATCAGGGCGGGGCACAGCACGACGGCGCTGATGTAGCCGCTGCCGGCCGCGATGCCGGCGGCGAAGGCCCCGACCGGTGCCCATCGCGACGTCGACCTCCAGACGAAGTACAAGCAGGCCAGCATGCCTGCCATCGTCAGGGAGATCGGAAAGATCGCGGGAAAGTAGACGGCACCAGGGGCGAACGCCAGCAGGCCCAGGCATAACCATCGGGTCGTGCGCGAGACGGAGTCCTCGAGTAGCTGCCAGCCGGCTACGAGGTAGATGTACCAGCAGATCCAACTGAGTGCCAGCGCGGCGACCGGCACGGACAGCCGCGTGATCTCGGACAGCCCGCGGATCGCAGCGGGATAGCCGGCGAACCACTGCACGGTCCCGCACAGATAATTGCCTGGCTTGAGATGCGGCGGTATCGAATGGCCACCGCAATGCCACTTTGCCGAGTAGCCGTGCTGCGCGATAGTGAGATACCAGGTCGAGTCCCAGCGAGCCCAGGTCCTCACGCGGAAGAGGTGCAGCCCGCCACCGGAGCGGACAGCGAACACCGCCAACGCTGCTAGCCACGCGACTGCGGGGGGAACCAGGACACGCCGGACGTGACCGGCGGTTCGCGAGCGCACGGACATCCATGCCGGTGCGGCGATCAGGGCGTGTCCTCCTTGAGTTATCTTGGCAGCCGTCCGCGCTCACGCCGTCGGACCTTGACCACCTGGGCGATGCTTCCGGCTAGAACGACATCGTCAAGTTGCAGGGAGACTGCGGTTGAGGCGGAATTTAGTCGCGCTGGGTGCGGTCGCGGTCCTGACGGCGACCCTCTTTGTCACCATGTCGTCGCTCGCATCGGCAGGTCGGGGGAGCATCACCTCGTCCGTCGACCTCGCGGATGGTCGAAGCTTCATCCTGCATCGACTCGGGCACCACGGCCCGTCACCGCTCGTAATAGTTCTGCACATGGCCGGATACACCGCACAGTTCATGGAAGGTGAAACCGGCTTATCCGACATGGGGGACAGGTCTGGCTTTTCGGTCGCATACGGTCAGGGCGTCGACAAATTCTGGAACGCAGGCGGATGCTGCGGTGGTGATACCTCTGACGACCTCGGCTACCTTCGCGCACTGATCGCGACCGCATCGCACCTCACCCCGGTCGATCGCCACAGGATCTATCTCATCGGAGCATCGAACGGCGGCATGATGGCTTATCGCGCGATCTGCGAGATGCCGGGTGTCTTCGCTGCGGCCGGCATCGTGAGCGGAGCGCTACTTCGTGGCGTGCATTGCGACAATACAAGGGTCACCGTGTACGAGATTCACGGCACCGCTGACACGACCGTTCCGCTCGACGGCGGAATCGGGTTCCAGGGCGTCAATTTTCCTGCGCAGTCGACGGACCTGAGTCGTGTCGGCAAGGGCAGTTTCATCCACCTTCAGAAGTACCGAGGCGGCCACTCGTATCCGCCGTGGGCCACGTCAATTCTCGTCAAGTGGCTTGCCGGCTACTCGACAGCGGCATAGCAGCCTTGCGTACGCCGCAGTTCAGCGCGGCGGCCCATCCGGGGCATCCACGTACTCGAGCACCTCGACCTGGTCGCCGACCGCGATGTCCACGCCAGGAGTGTCCGGAACGAGGTTCATCGCAAACCAGGTGGCGCCGTCCCACCGCCGATGGCGCGCGAGCGTCGCGATCGGTTCCTTGCCGCGCCTGGCATCGGCCGGGTCGGTGGTCGTGATGACACAGCGGTCGCAGCCCTTGACGGCCCGGAACCGGGCGGCGCCGATACGCACGACGCGCCAGCCGTCCTCGGCCCAGGGCCGGCCGCCTGCCACCACCACGTTCGGACGGAAGCGGGTCATCGGCAGCGGTCCCTCGTCGGCGAGCGGTCCCTCGGCGATCCAGTCGTTGAGCGCAGTCAGGGACGCCTGCGTCGCGACCAGCACCGGGTAGCCGTCGGCGAGCGACACGCGATCAGTGTCGAGCGAGTACGCGGGATTCGTCGCTCGGCTGGCGGGATCGTCCTGGTGGACGAGCCGGACCGGCACGCCGAGGAGGTCGCTGAACCACGCGTGCGCCGCGTCGTCCGCGACCGCAGCATCGAGCGTGCTGCGCCAGATCCGGACGGGAGCCCGCGCGGCCGCCGGAGTGGCAACCTCCAGCTCCGGCATTCCGGGTGCGGCCAGCCGCAGGCCGCACCGGGTCAGCGCCGGCGTGGCGAGCAGTAGCCGGGGCTGCTCGCGCGCGGTGAGAACGAGACCATTCGCGTCGACCACCATGTAGCGGCGATCACCGGCGAGTCCCTGGCGCTCGACGGTCGCGTGGGCGAGCGACTCGCCCCGGCACGACTTCACCGGATAGCGGTGGATCGACGCGACCGTGAGCCCGGTGGCTGCAGTCGTCACGAGGTCACCCGGCTGACGAGCAGCCGCCGGAACGCGGCGAGCCGCTCCGGCGTCGCATGACCTTCGGCGACCCAGCGGTCGAGCCGGCAGCCGGCCTCGGCGCTGACGTGCTCGCACCCCGGAGGGCACTGGGTCGCACCGTCCTCGAGGTCGGGGAAGGCCCAGAGCAGGTCGTCCGCTGTCACGTGCGCGAGCCCGAACGACCGCAGCCCGGGAGTGTCGATGGCCCAGCCGTTGTCCGGCCCAGGCAGGCGGAGCGCCACGGCAGACGTCGAGGTGTGCCTTCCCTTGCCGATCGCACTCACCGCGCCGATCGCGCGCTCGGCGGACGGGATCAGCGCGTTGATCAGCGTCGACTTGCCGACCCCCGAGTGCCCGACCAGCACCGAGACCTGCCCGGCCAGCCGCTCGCGCACCTCGTCGAGGGGGCCGCCCCGGGACGTGACGACGGCCGGCACCGACAGGGCGGCATAGCGTTCCAGCGCCGGCGCAGGTGCTGCGAGATCTGCCTTGGTCAGGCAGAGCAACGGCTCCAGGCCGGCCGCCAGAGCCGCGACCAGGCAGCGGTCGATGAACCCGTAGCTCGGCTCGGGGTCGGCGAGCGAGGCGACGATCGCCAGCTGGTCGGCGTTGGCGACGATGACCCGCTCGATCGGGTCGGAATCGTCCGCTGTGCGACGGAGCACCGTGGTGCGCTCGGTAATGCGCACCACACGAGCGAGCGCGTCCGTCCGGCCGCTGAGATCGCCGACGACGCCGACATCGTCGCCGACCGCGATGCCCTTGCGGCCGAGTTCGCGGGCCCGCATTGCGGTGACCGGCACGTCGTCGACCAGGACGGTGTATCGGCCCCGGTCGACCGCGATCACCATCCCCTGCGCGGCGTCGTCGTGCGCGGGGCGCTGCTTGGAACGCGGGCGGGACCCGCGGGGGTTTGCGCGCGTGCGCACGTCGTCCTCGTCGAGCCGGCTGGTGTCGCGTCCCGACGCCACGCCTAGCTCCCGACCATCCGCGCCCAGAGCCCCACGAAGTCGGGCAGGGTCTTCGACGTCGCGCCGATGTCGTCGACCGCGACACCATCGACGACCAGGCCGAGGACCGCGCCGGCGGTGGCCATCCGATGGTCGGCGTACGCGTGCCACACCCCTCCGTGCAGCGGTCGCGGCGCGATGGTCAAGCCATCGGGCTGCTCGAGCACGGCAGCGCCGAACGCCGTCAGCTCAGCTGCGAGCGCGGCGATCCGGTCGGTCTCATGCCCGCGCAGGTGGGCGATGCCGCGCAGCCGGGACGGGCCGCTGGCCACCGCCGCGAGTGCGGCGATGGTCGGTGTCAGCTCGCCCACGTCGTGCAGGTCTGCGTCGATGCCGCGGACGCCTCCGCTGCCGGTGACGGTCAAACCGGCATCGTCCAGGACGACGTTCGCGCCCATGCCGGCGAGCAGGTGGCGCAGGGCGTCGCCGGCCTGGGTCGTTCGCGCGGGCCAGTGTGCAACGGTGACTGTCCCGCCGGTCACCAGTGCCGCGGCGAGAAACGGCGCCGCGTTCGACAGGTCGGGCTCGACCACCCGGTCGACTGCTCGCACCGGTCCCGGTTCGACCCGCCATCGGCCAGGGCCGTCCGAGCGCGCCTCGACTCCGGACTCGGCCAGCATCGCGAGCGTCATCTCGATGTGCGGCTGCGAGGGCACGGCCTGCGCGCCGGTGTGCACGACCTGCAGACCCTTGTCGTAACGGGCACCGGTCAGCAACAGCCCCGAGACGAACTGCGACGACGCCGACGCGTCGATGTGCACCGCACCTCCCGGCGCACCGCCCGTGCCGAGCACCTCGAACGGCAGGCGACCGCGCCCGCCGTCGTCGATCGTGACACCCGCCTGCCGCAACCCGTCGATCAGCGTGGCCATCGGCCGCACCCGCGCGTACTCGTCTCCGTCGAACGCGACCACGCCCTCGGCCAGCGCTGCAACGGGTGGCAGAAACCGCATGACCGTGCCGGCCAGCCCCGCGTCGATACCTGCCGGGACGACGTGCCCCGGCGTCACGACCCAGTCCTTGCCGTCCGCGCTGACATCCGACCCGAGTGCGCCGAGCGCGGCGGCCATGAGCTCGGTGTCGCGGGCGCGCAGGGGCCCGGTCAGCCGCGACGGCCCTTCTGCGAGGGCCGCGAGGACGAGCGCGCGGTTCGTGATCGATTTCGAGCCGGGCAGCTCGACGCGCGCCTGTACGGCGGTTCTCGCCAGCGGCGCGTCCCACGAGGTCACCCGGCAAGTCTGCCGCACCCCGACGTGCTCACCACCCTGCGGCAGACTGGAGCCATGTGCGGGCGCTACGTCAACGTGGCCACGACCTCCGACCTGGTCGACGAGTTCGATGTCGACGAGGTTCTCGACGACGAGCTCCCGCCGTCGTGGAACGTGGCACCGACGGACCGGGTTCGCGCCATCGTCAAGCGGACGCCGCGTCAGGACCGCGATGCCCCCCCGCGGCGCGAACTGCACACCGTGCGGTGGGGGCTGGTGCCGTCGTGGTCGAAGGACGCGAAGGGCGGCGCGCGCATGATCAACGCGCGCATCGAGACGGTCACCAGCAAGCCCGCGTTCGCCAAGGCCGCTGCCCGGCGGCGCTGCCTGATCCCGTCACTCGGGTACTACGAGTGGCAGCACACCGAGCAGGGCAAGGTGCCGTGGTTCCTGCACGATCCCGACCGGCGCACACTCGCGATGGCCGGCCTGTACGAGCTGTGGCGCGACGGCTCGCTGGCGGAGGACGACCCAGGCCGGTGGTTGTGGACCTGCACGATCATCACCCAGCCCGCGACCGACCTGCTCGGGAACATTCACGACCGGACGCCGGTGATCGTCCCCGCCGACCTGCACGACGAATGGCTGGACTGCTCGAGCGGTGACGTCGATGTCGCGCATCGCCTGCTGGACCGGATCCCTCACGTGCCCCTTCAGCCCGACGTCGTGTCGAGCGAGGTCAACAGCGTGAAGAACAACGGGCCCCAGCTCATCGAACCGGTGGCGCCGGTGGCGCAATCAGGGCACCGCGCGAACGCCAGGGACCCCGAGCCCCAGCAGCTGTTCTGATGCCGATCGAGATCGCCACGCCGGCCGGCGCCGCGCTCGTAGACCTTGACCGCCCAGTCGGTGCACGCGGCCTGTTGGTGCTCGGTCATGGTGCGGGTGGGGGAGTCGATGCGCCTGACCTGCTCGCCGCGCGGGGCGCGGGCACGGCTGCCGGGTTCGCCGTTGCCCGCGTTACCCAGCCCTACCGCGTCCTGGGCCGGCGCTCGCCCGCGCCGGCCCGCGTGCTCGACACCAGCTGGGCCGCGGTCGTCGCGGCCATGCGCCGGCGCCGCGGCCTCGGTGCCCTACCGCTCGTCGTCGGCGGACGCTCGAGCGGCGCTCGGGTCGCGTGCCGCACCGCCGACGAACTCGGCGCGGCGGGCGTCCTCGCGCTCGCCTTTCCCCTGCACCCTCCCGCCCGGGCTAGGCCCTCATCCGCTGGGCGACCCCCATCCGGGCGACCGGAGATGTCCCGGCTGGACGAGTTGGAGCTGCCGCGGGTGCCGGTGCTGGTCATCCAGGGCGAGCGCGACCCGTTCGGGGTTCCGGCACCGGCGCACGGGCGCACCGTGATCGTGGTGCCGATGGCCGACCACTCGCTCAAGCGTGCCGCCGCGACCCAGGCGGTGCGCGAGTCGCTCGCGCTGTTTCTCGACCAACTGGCCGGCGCTTAGGGTGCCGCGATCGGGGCGGTCGTGGCGTTCGCCGCCCGCACCAGGTCCGCCGGTGCCAGCTGCAGCTGGAGGCCACGCCTGCCCGCCGACACGAAGACCGTCTCGAACTCCTCGGCCGACGAGTCCACGACCACCGGCAACCGCGTCCGCTGGCCGAGCGGTGAGATCCCACCGACCACGTAGCCGGTCGCCCGCGCCGCCGCCGCCGGGTCGGCCAGCTCGCCGCGCTTGCCGCCCACGACGGCCGCGAGCGCCTTGAGGTCGAGGCGTCCGGCGACGGGGACCACGGCGCACGTCAGCCTGCCGTCGATCGAGGCGATGAGGGTCTTGAAGATCCGGTCGGGTGGCACACCGAGGGCAGCCGCGGCCTCGTCGCCGAAGGCGTCGGCGCGCGGATCGTGCTCGTACGGATGCAGCGTGAAGTCGATCTTCGAGCGCGTCAGCAGCGCCGTCGCCGGGGTGCCGGTGGCCACCGAGCGACCCTATCGGCGGCCCGAGCGGGAATGACGCGCGGCCGTCCAGGCGTTCTGGCTGGAGAATCTTCGAGAGAGGCGAGATGTCGGTACTCCACAGCACACCAGCCGTACGGACCTACGCGCCGTGGACGAGCGGGGCGGCAGCAGGGTCGGTCCCGGGGCTGCCTGCTGCGCCGTGGCGCCCGGGCGCGTTCGGTCGCGCCACCTCACCCGCCGTATCCTGCTTGGACAGGCAGGTCGACACGGCCGGGGCCATTGTGGCCCGGTCCGGCGTCGTCACGGCCGGCGAGCAGAGGAGCGATGTGGCTGACGAGACGGTCGAACAGCGGCGGGCCCGATTCGAGCGCGATGCCTTGCCCTTCCTCGACCAGCTGTACGCGGCGGCCATGCGGATGACGCGCAACCCTTCCGACGCCGAGGACCTCGTCCAGGAGACCTTCGTCAAGGCTTTCGCGGCGTTCCATCAGTTCACCGAGGGCACCAACCTCAAGGCCTGGCTGTACCGCATCCTGACGAATACCTTCATCAACAACTACCGTAAGAAGCAGCGCCAGCCGCAAGAGTCCAACGGTGAGAACGTCGAGGACTGGCAGCTCGCGCGCGCTGAGTCGCACACTTCCACCGGACTGCGCTCGGCCGAGATGGAGGCGCTGGACCACCTGCCCGACTCCGACGTGAAGGCGGCGCTCCAGTCGCTGCCCGAGGACTTCCGGCTCGCGGTCTATCTCGCCGATGTCGAGGGCTTCGCGTACAAGGAGATCGCCGAGATCATGGGTACGCCGATCGGCACGGTGATGTCGCGGTTGCACCGCGGTCGCAAGCAGTTGCAGAATTTGCTCGCCGACTACGCGCGGGAGCGCGGCCTCATCTCGGCCGCCGCCAGGGGGAACGACTGACATGAGCGGTATGGGTTTCGGTCCGGGTGGGATCGACTGCGACGACGTACTGAACGACTTGTACCTCTATTTGGACGACGAGTCCGACGACCAGCTGCGCAACCGCATCCGGCAGCACCTGGACGCGTGCGCACCCTGTTTGAAGCAGTACGGCCTCGAGCAGGACGTGCGCTCGCTGATCGCCCGGTGTTGCGGCGGCGACCGTGCACCCGAATCGCTGCACGAGCGGATCCGCGTCCGGATCACGGAGGTCTCCGTCGAGGCCTCCCACCTGGAGTTCCGCGCCGACTAGCCGCCGGCGAGGCGCGTCAGCCCCCCGCGGTGACCGTCTCGGCCCTGCGTACGACGCCCGGCGAGGCGGCATCGGAGTAGTAGTCGGCAGGCTCGGTCTGGTCAGTGCCCTCCGGGGCCCGCGCCGCCCGCAGCACGAGCGTCGCGATCACGGCGACGAGGACGTTCACGAGCAGCGCCGTCATCGCGATGTAGACCTTCGTGTGGGTGAACGGGAACTCGGCGAGGGAACTGCCGAAGTGCTTGGTCGTCTTCGAGGCCTGCTGATAGGCGACGACGGTGCCGTAGACCATTGCCGTAGCCCAGCCGAGCAGCAGCGCCCAGCGGTGGAACCACCGGGTGTAGAGGCCCGCGACGATCGACACGAGGGTCTGCAGGATCCACACGCCGCCCAGCAGCTGCAGGTTGATGGCGTTCTGGCGATCCATTCCGAGTACGAACAGCAGGGCTCCGAACTTCACCACCAGCGAGGTGATCTTGGCGACCCTCGCCTCGTGTTTCGGCGAGGCGTCGGGTACCAGGTACTCGCGGTAGATGTTGCGGGTGAACAGGTTCGCCGCGGCGATGGACATGATCGCGGCCGGCACGAGCGCGCCGATCGCGATCGCCGAGAACGCGACGCCGGCGAACCAGTCCGGGAACACCTGCTCGAAGAAGTGCGGCACCACGAGCTGCGCGTTCGCCTTGCCGTCCTGCCCGATCACGGTGGTCTTCTTGTAGATCGCGGCGAAGCCGAGCAGCGCGAGCAGGCCGAGCATCAGCGAGTACGTCGGCAGGATCGCAGCGTTGCGCCGGATCACGTTGCGGCGGCGACTGGCGAGTACGGCTGTCACCGAGTGCGGATACATGAACAGCGCGAGCGCCGACCCGAAGGCGAGCGTGCCGTAGGCCCAGTAGGTCGAGCCGTTGGGTATGAACGTCGCGCCCGGTGTCTTGGCGGTCTTGGTCTTGGCCGCAGAAAAGATCTCGCCGAAACCGATCTTGACGCCGACGTAGACGATCGCCACCACGATCACGAGATAGATCAGGGCGTCCTTGACGAATGCGATGAGGGCGGGCGCGCGCAACCCCGACGAGTAGGTGTACGCGGCGAGCACCGCGAAGGCGACGATCAGCGGCAGATCGCGGATGAACCAGTTTCCCGAGCCGCCCAGTCCCATCGTGTCGAGCACCGCCTGGATGCCGACGAGCTGCAGAGCTATGTAGGGCATCGTGGCGACGATGCCCGTGACGGCGACGGCGAGCGCGAGCGTCCTGCTGTCGTACCGGCCGCGCACGAAGTCGGCAGGCGTGACATAGCCCCGCCGGTGCGCGACGCTCCAGAAGCGCGGCATGAAGACGAAGATGATCGGATACACGACGATCGTGTAGGGCACAGCGAAGAAGCCGCTCACGGCGCCGGTGGCGAACATGGCGGCCGGCACCGCAACGAACGTGTACGCCGTGTACAGGTCGCCGCCCAGCAGGAACCACGTGATGACGGTGCCGAAGCCGCGGCCGCCGAGGCCCCACTCGTCCAGGCTCTGCATGGACTCCGGCCGGCGCCAGCGGGCGGCCGCGAACCCGCCGAACGAGACCAGCAGGAAGAAGAAGACGACGATTCCGAGCTGCAGGCCGTGCACCCCGGTGCCCGAGGAGAGCACGCTGCTGCCGCCGGTCATCGTCGCGCTCCGCGACGAGCCCGCGCGATCGCCACGTAGGCCGCGTACGTGCACGCCGACGCGAGGAACACCCACAGGAATTGGTACCAGTAGAAGAACGGGAAGCCCCACAGCCGCGGGGTGGCGCGTGAGTAGACCGGGACGATGGCGAGCGCGACGAGCGGGATGAGGATGAGAACTGCGACGAGTGCCTGGGTTGCGGCGGGCAGCGGGCCGGGGACGGCCGGGCGGCCGTGCGGTTCGTTCGGATCGAGCGCCATTGCTCCTCCTCGACTGACGGGCTCGGACGTGTCGGCATGTCGATGCCGGATGTCGGTAAGTCAGCGACCTGAGTGACATATACCAGGGCGGCCGTCCGATATCACCAGAAACCGTCATCGGCCGGCCGGGCGGCATCCGGACCCACCGGCGGTGTTCTGGCAGGCTGGCGCTGATGTCCGCTCTCTCCGACTTGATCACCGCCCGGACGTCGCTGACGGACGCACAGATCACCCATGTCCAGCGACTCGTGGGCGAATGGCAGCTGCTCTCGGACCTCGCCTTCGCCGACCTGCTCGTGTGGGTACCGGTGGCGCTGCCGCGGGGCGACGCCGACGAGATCGACGCATTCCTGTGCGTCGCCCAGTGCCGCCCCACCACCGGCCCGACGGCATACCAGAACGACCAGGTGGGGGTACTACTGCATGGCGCCCGGTCCGCGGGACTGCGTACGGCGTACGGAGAGGGGCGCATCTACCGCGCGGCGGAGCCCGACTGGGACGGCGAGCTGCCGATCCGCCGTGAGGCGATCCCGATCCGGATCGGCGGGGAGGTCGTCGCCGTCCTCGGCAAGGACGCGAACCTGGCGAGCGTGCGCACCCCGAGCCAGCTGGAGCTGGTGTACCTGCAGAGCGCGGCGGACCTCTCGGCGATGGTCGCCGACGGCACGTTCCCCGGGCCGGACGACGGCACCGAGGAGGGCTCCGGCCCTCGTGTCGGCGACGGGCTGGTGCGCCTCGAACCCGACGGAACGGTGATCTACGCGAGCCCGAACGCGCTGTCCGCGTTCCGCCGGCTCGGCATCACCGGCAACCTGCTGGGCGAGCCGCTCACCGAGCTGACCGGCGGCGTCGCGGACGACCCGTTCGACGCCCGCGACCTCGCTGCGGCGGTCCGCGACGCGGTCGAGGGCGGTCGGCCGGCCAGCATCGAGGTCGACGGTGGCGGCGCGACGGTGCTGTTCCGGGCCCTGCCGTTACGCCCGCGCAACGAGATGCTGGGTGCCCTGCTGCTCATGCAGGATGTCACCGAGCTGCGCCGCCGGGACCGCCAGATTCTGAGCAAGGACGCGACGATCCGCGAGATCCACCACCGGGTCAAAAACAACCTGCAGACGGTGGCGGCGCTGCTGCGCCTGCAGGCCCGGCGGGTGGCTGCACCCGAGGCCCGGACGGCGCTGGAGGAGTCGATGCGGCGGGTGAGTTCGATCGCGCTCGTCCACGAGACGTTGTCGGTGTCGATCGACGAGACGGTCGACTTCGACGAGATCGTCGACCGGCTGCTCGGCATGCTGGCCGACGTCGCAGGCGTGCGGACCGTCATCGCGATGCGCCGCGAGGGGTCCTTCGGGATCTTGCCGGCCGAGATCGCGACCGCCCTCGTGCTGGTACTCACCGAGCTGGTCCAGAACGCGGTCGAGCACGCCTTTCCCGGCCGGACGGGCACCGTCGAGATCCGGGCGGATCGCCAGCGCGGCCGGCTCGAGGTGGACGTGCGCGACGACGGTGTCGGCCTGCCCGAGGGCTTCGGCGCCGAGGTCTCGGACCGGCTCGGGCTGCAGATAGTGCGAACGCTGGTCTCGGCGGAGCTGGGCGGCACGGTCGAGTTGCGATCCAGGCCGGGCGAGCGGGGCACCGATGCCGTCGTCTCGGTGCCGCTCGGACACAAGCCCCGAGTCGGCGGCTGACCGAGCGACGAGAACGGGCCGACCGGAATGATCCGGTCGGCCCGTCGAGGTCGGGGGTGGTCAGGCCAGGCGAGCGCGTGCCCTCGCGTTGCGGCGCTTGAGAGCGCGACGCTCGTCCTCGGAAAGCCCACCCCACACTCCGGCGTCCTGCCCGCTTTCGAGCGCCCAGGCCAGGCAGTCCTGGATCACCGGGCATCGACGGCATACACCCTTGGCCTGCTCGATCTGCAGCAGAGCCGGACCGGTGTTGCCGATGGGGAAGAACAGCTCCGGATCCTCGTCACGGCAAATCGCGCGGTGACGCCAGTCCATGGTGTAGATCTCCTCACGTGGTACGGCAGGCGCTTTTGTGCGCCCGTCCGCGCTTGTGAATCCTTTCACGAGCTACGGCGTGGGGCAAGGACGACGTCGGCGGTGCAAGGCACATCACGACCTGCCTCCGGCCGCCGAACGGCGTTCCCGATTCCTGCAAGCGTGCCGATCCATTGGTTGGCCGACAACTCGCTTTCGGACGCTACGCGGGTCACCGCGACACGTCGAGGGGGCAAGTCGGGTATTTGGGTCAAATCACGATGTGAACAGCCTGTGGAACGGCCCGGAATTGCAGCTTGTCGCGTAGGTCGAGGTAGTCACCGTCGACCTGCACCGGCATCGGTTCGACGGCCCGGACCGTCAGGCTCTCGAGGTCGTGGACCACGTGAGCCCCGCGCTTGCCGATGCTCGGGCGGTCGCCGGACAGCCGCACGATGCTCCACAGGATGCCGGGCGCGCTCATCCGCCGCCGGGCGTACAGCGCCAGCCCGGTCTCGAAGGTCACCTCCGGCGTCGGGTGCAGCGGGCGATTGCCCACGTACGTCCACGGATCGGCGTTCGCGACGATGGCGAAATGCACGTCGTCGTAGACCGTGCCGTCGGGCAGTTCGACCGTGACGGTGGAACTGCGCCGGCTCATGCTGAAGAACTGGCGCACGCCCATGCGGGCGTAGAGCACGTGGGTCGAGCGCTTGCCCCGCCGCCGCTGCCGCTCGACGGCGGCGACGATCGCGGCGTCGAAGCCGATTCCGGCGGCGAAGGCGAACCAGCGCCCGTCCATCATGCCCAGGCTGATCGGCCGCCGGCTTCCCGTGCGCAGGGCATCGAGCAGGATGCCGGTCGACTCGATGGGGTCGTTGGGCAGGCCCAGCGCACGCGCCGTGACATTGGTGGAGCCGGCCGGGACGATGCCGAGTGCCGGGACGCCGGCGTGCACACCGTCGGTCAGCAGCCCGTTGATCACCTCGTTGATCGTCCCGTCCCCGCCCAGGGCGACCACTGCGTCGGTGCCGTCGCGCATGGCGCGGCACGCCAGCGCCGCCGCGTGGCCGCGGTTGGCGGTCTCGACCACCTCGATGGTCGCGACGCTCGCCAGCGACCGCGCGAGCACGTCCCGCTCGCGCGCGGACGTCGCGGTGGCATGCGGGTTCGCCACGACCAGGACACGCACGCGGGCGACATTACGCGTGACCTACTGTTTCGGTGTGGCAGTGGACGGCGCAGCACCGGCTCAGGTGCGCGCCGCCGTCGCAGTGATCGGGCTCGAGTGCCTGGGATTGTTCGCCGCAGCCGCGATCCTGCTGGCCAAGACCGTGACGGGGCACCCGCACAGTGTGTCGGGAGCCGTGCTGGGCGCGATCATGTCGGCGCTGGGCGCCGTCGCGCTCGGCGCCGCCGCGCGCGGGTTGCTGCACCTGCGGCCGGCGGCCCGGACACCGGTCGTCGTGCTCGAGCTGCTCGCGCTGCCGGTCGGCTACAGCCTGGCCTTCCAGGCACATCGCGTCGAGTTCGGCGGCCCGATCCTGATAGCCGCCCTGACGGTGCTGTACCTGCTGTTCACGCCTCCGGCCCGCGCGGCTCTCGACCGCGTCCCGGACTGAGCGGCGAGTTACTCCGGCCGTTCCTCGGCGCCGAGGCTGGCCCGCAGCCGCTTCAACCCGCGCGCGACCAGCCGCGACACCTGCATCTGCGATACCCCGACGATCGCCGCGATCTCGGTCTGCGTCTTGTTCGCGACGAACCGCAACAGCAGGATCTCGCGCTCGTTCTCGGGCAGCTTGGCGATCACGTCGCGCAGCAGCGCGCGCTGCTCGACCTGCTCGAAGCCTTCGTCGAGTACGCCGAGCATCGGGTGCTCGGGGACCGTCTCGCCCGGCGCGGCGAGAACGTCGAGCGGCACTCCCGAGTAGGCGCGCGCGGCGTCGAGTGCCTCGAGCACGATCTCCTCGTCGACCTCGATCCGGGCCGACAGCTCCGCGATGGTCGGTGCCCGGCCGAGCTCCTGGCTCAGCTCGGCCCGCGCCGTGTTGACCGTCGTCTGCAGCTCCTGTGCGCGCCGCGGAACGTGGATCAGCCAGCCGGTGTCGCGGAAGTGCCGCTTGATTTCGCCGAGGATCGTCGGGGTCGCATACGTCGAGAACTCGAGGCCGCGGTCCGGGTCGAACCGGTCGATGGCCTTCAGCAGGCCGATGGCGCCGACCTGCACCAGATCGTTCATCGGCTCGTTGCGGCCGCTGAAGCGCCGGGCCAGGTAGATCACCAAGGGCATGTGTGCCTCGACCAGGCGGTCGCGCAGGCTCTTGCGGAGCGGGCTGTCCTCGGGAAGCCGGTGGAGTTCGGCGAGCATTGCCGCCGCGCTTTCCTGCCTGCTCTCCTGCGAGGACGAGTCACCCGTCCGACTCGTCGGTGACGTCACGCCACCCCAGCCACTCGGCGCTTGGTGAAACGGATCGTCATCTTTCCGTCGCTGGACGCGACATCGAGATCGGTGGCGAGCGCGCCGAGAACGGTCCACGCGAACCCGCTGCGGTCGATCTCGATCTCGCCCTTGCCCTCGACGCCGACGGTCACCTGGAGCGAGCCGTAGCTCAGTTCGAACCGCGCGTCGAGGGTCGAGCCCGTCGAGTTCGGCAGTAACAGCGCACAGGCCTCGTCGACGGCGAGGCGGAGATCCTCGATGTCGTCGATGGTCAGTTCGCACCGCGCCGCGAGGCCGGCTGCGGTGAGCCGCAGGGTCGAGACGTAGACGACGTCGGCGGGTACCTGGACGCTGACGATATCGCCGTCGGGCGCCGAGCTTGCTTCACTCACCGTTCATCACCATTCACGTCGCTGGGTTGGGCAGGTTCCACCGGTCGATGACCGGCACTCCGTACTGAACGCTCATGAGGGATGGAGCTGCGGTTCCGAGCAGCAGATGGCGCCCGCCGCTGGGCGGCAGACCGATCCACCGGGCCCCCATCATTCTGCACACGTGCCCGTGGGCGACGAGGACCACGGGTCCGGCTGACAGGCGAGAGCACGTCTTGGTGAGTACCCGGTCGGCGCGCGCGGCAACCCGGTCGGGCGTCTCCCCGCCGGGCACGCCATCCGTCCAGAGGTCCCAGCCGGGGCGCTCGGCCCGGATGTCCTTCGACGTCCGGCCCTCGTAGTCGCCGTAGTCCCACTCGGCGAGGTCGGGGTCCACCTCGTCGACGTCCAGGCCGGCGAGCCGCGCGGTGTCGCGGGCCCGCGCGAGCGGACTGCTGATCACGTACGGTGCGGCGTCGTCGAGGTGGCCGAGCTGCTCGCGCAACCCCGCCGCCTGTGTCCTGCCCTTGGCGGTGAGTTCGACGTCGGTGCGGCCGGTGTGCTGCCCGGTGCGGCTCCACTCGGTCTCCCCGTGGCGCACGAGCCACAGCTCGGCGCCTTCGGGGACCGTGCCCGGGACGGCGAAAGCCGGCCCCGAAACGGAGCCGGCTTTCGCAGGAACGTCGTCGCGCATGCCTCAGGCGGCGTTCTTCGTCTCCCAGAAGATCTTGTCGATCTCGGCGATGAGGTCCAGCAGCTTCTGCCCCTCGGCGGGGTCGACGGACTGCTTGCCGCCGGCTGCGCCGGCCTGCTTGGTCGCACGGTTGAAGAGGTCGTGCAGCTGCGGGTACTTCTCGAAGTGCGGCGGCTTGAAGTAGTCCGTCCAGAGCACCCAGAGGTGGTGCTTCACGAGGTCGGCGCGCTGCTCCTTGATGATCAGGGCACGCGTGCGGAACACCGGGTCCTCGTTGGACTGGTACTTCTCCTGGATCGCCTTCACCGACTCGGCTTCGATGCGCGCCTGCGCAGGGTCGTAGACCCCGCACGGCAGGTCGCAGTGGGCGTATGCGGTGGTGGCCGGGCGGAACAGACGCATGGGCCTTAGACCTCCTGATTTCGAGCAATCGGGGTACTTCGATGGACCCTACTCCCGGGCCATCGGCCCGCGGCAGGCACCATTGCGGCATGACGCCCGTGCTGTTGCCCTGGCAGCGAATCCGGGTGAGCGGCCCGTCCATGTCTCCGACGTTGCGCGACGGCGACGTGGTGATCGTCCGGCACGGTGCGGAGCCGCGACCGGGTGACGTCGTCCTTGCGCGCTACCGCAGCATGCCGGAGCGGCAGGTGGTCAAACGGCTCGTGCGCCGGGAGGCCGACGGCTGGTGGCTGGCCTCGGACAATGGCGCTGCCGGCGGCGACAGCACCGTTCACGGCGTCGCCGACGTGCTGGCGCGCGTCGTGCTGTGGTGGCGGCCCGGGACCTTGCCTGGGCGCGTGCCCGGGCCGCCGCGTTAGAAGCCGCTCGTTCCGTTCGGGGTACCCAGCCCGGTCGGGCCGTCCCAGCCGGCGCCGGCCGTGCACAACACCGACGGCGCGCAGGTGCCGTTCGAGCCGGACGTGACGTCGTTCAACGCACTCGAGTGTGCCCACGTGTAGCTGGCCGGGTAGCCCGCGACGTTGCCGCTCATGGCATAGACGCTGGCGACGATCGGCGAAGACACGCTCGTGCCGCCATAGACCTGCCAACCCGAACGACCCTGGTAGCGGGTCGAGTCGTAGACGGCGACGCCGGTGTTGGGGTCGGCGATGGCCGAGACATCGGCATTCGCCTTGCCGCTGCACTGGGTGGCGGAGGTCTGCCAGCTGGGCTTGGCGTTCTTGGTCGAGCAACCGCTGCCGGCGCCGCTCCACGCCGTCTCGGCCCATCCGCGAGCCGTGCCGGCCTTCTTCAGGCTGGTGCCGCCGACAGCTACGACGCTGTCGAAGCTGGCGGGTGACTCGACACCGTAGCCCGAGTCACCGGTCGACGCGGTGATCGCGATGCCCGGATGGTCGTAAGCGCTCAACGCCGCGCTGTCGGATCCGCCGTAGCTGTTGCTGATGGCCGTCGCGCCGAGCCGCGCGGCAGAGTTCACCGCGGTGCCGAGGTCGGTGAAGGAGGCCGAGCTCGCCTCGACCAGGAGGATCTTGCAGTCCGGGCACGTCGCGGAGACCATGTCGACGTCGAGGCTGATCTCGGTCGCCCAGCCTGCGTTCGCCTTGGGCAGCGGCGATGTCGCGCCGCCCTGGTTGACCTTCCTGAAGCAGCCGTTGGCCGTCGTGCACGCGGTGAGGCCGTACTTCGAGCGGTACACCCCGAGATCCGCTTCGGCGGTCGGGTCGTCGTACGCGTCCACGATCGCGACGGTGCGACCCCCTCCGGTCGCGCTGGTCAGCCCATAGGCGGATCGGATGTCGGCGGGACCGTAGCCGGCCGGCGCCGGCGTGACCGCGGGCTTGCCGCTGCTGTCCAGCACCACGCGCGCCGCGCACGCCGCATATCCGGCGGGCGCGGCGGCACATACCGCAGCTGATCGATGCGCGGCACCGGACGGCGCCGCGCCTGCGGGAGTGCCGGCGGACCAGGCTGCCAGTGACGCGGCGGCCGAAGTGATGCCGACGGCGGCGAGGACGAGGCGCTTCATGTGACCTCCAAGGAGCGACGCCCGAGACGGGTGGACAGACTCTCCGTCACGCGGTCGGATTTGTCGAGAGTTGCCCGGCCGCACGTGGGACGCCGGCGCGGGTCAGGCGCGCAGGGAGCGGTACAGCTCCTGGCACTCGGCCATCGTGGGCAGGATGCCTCGGGCCTCGGCCTCTCGCAGGGACGGCGCCGAGGCGTCCTTCGGTGAGAGCAGCGGCGTGATGTCGTCGGGCCAGGGCAGGCGGAGGTCGGCCTCGAGCGGATCGGTGCCGAACTCCCGCTGGGGGTCGTAGCCCGTCGAGCAGAGATAGGTCAGCGTGCTGCCGTCGGTCAGCGCCATGAACGCGTGGCCGAGTCCCTCGGCGATGTACACGGCCTTGCGGTCGGCCTCGTCGAGGCGGACGGCGTCCCACTCGCCGAAGGTCGGCGATCCGACCCTGACGTCGACGACGACGTCGAGAACCGCCCCCTTGGGGCAGTACACGTACTTCGCCTGACCCGGCGGCACGGCGGCGAAGTGGATGCCCCGGACGACGCCGCGCGCCGAGACGGACTGGTTGGCCTGCGCGACGGTGAGCTCGCGTCCGACGGTGTCGCGGACCACGTCGGCCTTGAACCACTCGAGGAAGACGCCGCGGTCGTCCGCGAAGGTCTTCGGAGTGAACTCCCAGGCGCCGTCGATTCGCAATTGCCGTGTCCGCACCGGAGGAACCCTATCGGCGGGGTCTGCGTCACCCGCGCGGTGCGCCCCCGCTGCGGCCCGCGTGGCACACTCGTGCGGCCGGGCGAACCCCGCATTCACGCGACGACCTGCGCCGTAACCTGGGCGGGCACCCAAAGACGACACGCTCAAGAGGGGCAACCGCAGTGGGGTTCGACCCGCAAAGCGAGATCTTCCGTGCGCACGAGGGCGGCAAGCTCGTGGTCCGCAGCACCCTTCCGCTCGCCGATCGCCACTCCCTGTCGGTGGCCTACACGCCAGGGGTGGCCGAGGTCAGCTCGGCCATAGCCGAGGACGAAAGGCTCGCGCGTGACTACACCTGGCGGTCCCGGCTGGTCGCCGTGGTCAGCGACGGCACGGCCGTGCTGGGGCTCGGCAACATCGGGCCCGCCGCGGCACTGCCGGTGATGGAGGGCAAGGCGGCGCTGTTCAGCGAGTTCGCCGGCCTCAATGCCGTTCCGGTCGTCCTGGCGACCACGGACGTCGACGAGATCGTCGACACGGTGGCGAACATCGCCCCATCCTTCGGCGGCATCAACCTCGAGGACATCTCAGCGCCGCGGTGCTTCGAGGTCGAAGCCCGGCTGCGTGATCGACTCGACATCCCGGTGTTCCACGACGACCAGCACGGCACGGCGATCGTCGTGCTCGCCGCGCTGCGTAACGCGGCGCGGGTCACCGGTCGCGAGCTCGGCGACCTGCGCGTGGTCGTGTCCGGGGCAGGTGCCGCCGGGGTGGCCTGCACCAACATCCTGCTGAGCGCGGGCATCGGCGACATCGCGGTCGTCGACTCGCGCGGCGTGGTCCACCCGGGCCGCGACGACCTCAGCGCGATCAAGGCGGATCTCGCGCAGCGGACGAACTCGGCCGGCCTCACCGGGTCGATGCACGACGCGCTCGAGGGCGCGGACGTGTTCCTGGGGGTGAGCGCGGGCGCCGTCGGCGAGGCGTCGGTCGAACGGATGGCGAAGGGCGCGATCGTGTTCGCGCTGGCCAACCCGAACCCCGAGGTCGACCCCGAGGTCGCCCACCGGCACGCGGCCGTCGTGGCGACCGGCCGCAGCGACTACCCGAACCAGATCAACAATGTGCTTGCCTTTCCCGGCGTCTTCGCGGGCGCCTTCGATTCCGGCGCGAAGGCGATCACCGAGAACATGAAGCTCGCGGCCGCCGGGGCGCTCGCCGACGTGGTCGCCGACGCGCTCGCGCCCGACCGCGTGGTGCCGACGCCGTTCGACTCGCGGGTGGCTCCGGCGGTCGCGGCCGCGGTGGCAGCGCAGGCGAGGGCCGACGGGGTCACCATCTGACCCGCGTCCGGCGGATCAGGCGACGACGAGCTGCCGGTTGCCGGACGGCGACTTGTCCAACCGGGCCCACACGGCAGCGAGGCGGCGAACGGCCTCGTCGAGGCGCGCTGCCGGGAGCGAGAACGGCAGGCGCAGGAAGCGCTCCAGCGTGCCGTCCACCCCGAATCGCGACCCGGGCACGAGCGCGACACCGGCCTGGGCCGCCATCAGCGACAGCGAGGTCGACAGCGGTGCGTCGAGCTGTACCCACAGTGACAGCCCGCCTTGGGGCACCGGCGCGTGCCATTGCGGCAGCTCACGCGCGAGCGCGGTGAGCAGGGCATCGCGTTGGGGCCGCAGCTCGATGAGACGCTGCGCAGCGATCTCGTCGAGTCGCCCGAACAGCTCGCACGCGACGAGCTGGTCGAGGACCGGGCCGGCCATGTCGATCGTCGCGCGCATCGCGGCCAGCCGGTGGGCCAACTCGGTCGACGGCACCCGCACCCAGCCGATGCGCAACCCGCCCCAGATGGGCTTGGACAGCGAACCGATGCTGATGACCGACGGGTCGAGGGACGCCGTGGCGCGCACGCCGGGCTCGAAGCCGAGGTCGACGAAGGACTCGTCGACGACCACGGTCGTGCCGGTCTGCCGCGCGGCCCGAAGAACCTGCCGGCGCGCGGCCTCGTCGGCGAGCGCCCCGGTCGGATTGTGGAAGTCCGGGGTGAGGTACGCGAGGCGAGGCGCGGTCTGGCGCAGCGCCGCCACGATCTGGTCACAGTGCCAGCCGCCCTCGGCCGCCATCGGCACCGGGACCACCCGGGCCCCGTTGTTGCGGATGCCGTCCAGGGCGCCCGGGTAGGTCGGCAGCTCGGTGAGCACGCGGTCGCCGGGGCCGATCAGCAGGCGCAGCACGAGGTCCCAGCCGTGCAGTGCGCCGTTGGTGATCATGATCTGGTCGGGCGAGGTGAGCACACCGCGCGTCGCGTAGCGCTGCGCGACCAGGGTGCGCAGCTCGGGCAGGCCCGCCGGGTCGTACCCGACGTCGGCGGTGTGCGCGGGCAGCTGCGCCGCGGCGGCAGTCACGGCCGACTCGACCATCCCGGGCGGCGCGGGCAGCGCGGCGCACGACAGGTCGATCAGGTCGGCGCCGGCCTTGCCGACGTCCCATCGGGCGAGGGACGGGCGCGGGCGCGACCCCGGGGGCACGGTGACGAAGCTGCCCGAGCCGGTGCGGCTGGCGAGGAAGTTCTCGGCCCGCAGCGCGTCGTACGCCGCGGTCACGGTGGCCCGGCTCAACTGGAGGGCGAGCGCTAGTTCGCGCTCGGACGGCAGCCGGGTCTCGGTCGCGATCCGGCCGTCGAGGACGAGCGCGGTGATGCCGTCCGCGAGGGCCGAGTACACGGGACCGGGCAGGGTGCGCAGATCGGGAAGCAGGCCGGCGAGGGCGCGGCCGCTGACACGGGAGACCGGGGCCATGCCTCGATCGTCCCACGATTGGCCTGCCCGTGCACGCCATATTCGCAGGATTGGACCGGGGAATTGGCTGGACCGGTCTGGCAGGGTGGCGGTCATGGCGGGGAAAAGGGTCGGCCGGCGGTTGCCGCAACTGTTCGTTGGTCTGTCCTGCTACGGATTGTCGAACGCACTGCTCGTGCGTGCCGGGCTCGGCCTGGACCCCTGGGACGTGCTGCACCAGGGGATCGCGAAGCACATCGGCCTGGCCATCGGCACGGTCGTGATCATCGTCGGCGTGCTCGTCTTGTTGCTGTGGATCCCGCTGCGGCAGTGGCCCGGTATCGGCACGGTGAGCAACGTCGTCGTCGTCGGCGTCTCGATGAACGTCTCGCTCGACGTCCTGCCCGCGCCGCACGCGCTGGTGTGGCGGGTCGCGGTCATGGCCTCCGGCATCGTGCTGTGCGGCCTCGCGACCGGCATGTACATCGGCGCCAACCTGGGCCCCGGTCCGCGCGACGGCCTGATGACGGGGTTCGCCCGCCGCACCGGGCGCTCGATCCGGCTCACCCGAACGCTGCTCGAGGTGAGCGTCCTCGTCACCGGCTGGTTCCTTGGCGGCACGGTGGGCGTCGGCACCGTGCTGTTCGCGGTGGCGATCGGCCCGCTGGCTCAGGTCTTCCTACGGCTGTTCGACCTCGACTCGCGCGCCGAACGCCGGACGAGCCGGGCACCGGCGCCGGTGGGCGCGACGGCGATCACCTAGGGCCGCGCCCGCCGATCACTCGGTGTCGTCGGCATCGGCGTCGTCGCGGGCCAGCCAGCTGGCGACCCGGTCGATCGCGGTCTCGAACTCGGGGTGCGCATCGACGAAGGCCTGCAACCGCGCCGCGACCCAGTCGAGGCTGACCTGCTCGTCGCCGCGCCGCTCGGCAAGTTCCTCGATGCCGCGGTCCGTGAAGTACATCTAGTGCTCCTCGTCCACCGGGTACCGCACCCCGAGCTGACGCCGGGCCTCGTCGATCGTCGCCAGCACCGCCACCGTGTCGTCGAGGGGTACGTGTGGGCTCTCCAGTTCGCAGGCGCGCAGGCAGCGCTCGACCTCGGCGACCTGATGCCCGTAGCCGTTGCCGACGGGATCGGCGGTGAACCGCTCGGTGCCCGCGCCGGTATGCACGGTCATGACCTCGGGATGGTGGATGCGTGGCGCCAGTTCGATCCAGCCGTCCGTGCCGAAGACGATTCCCGCGGCGGGGGTGTCGTGGATGGCACTCGTGTAGATCTGCGCGACCCGCCCGTCCGCGTAGCCCCATTGCACCGCGACGGTGGCGTCCGCTCCCGTCGGGGCGAGCGCGCCGGTGGCCGTGATCGAGTCCGGTCGCCCGCCGAACAGCCAGGCGAAGGTGATCGGGTAGACGCCGAGGTCGAGCAGAGCCCCACCACCGACGGCAAGGTCGAACAGCCGATGCGACGGCGAGTACGCGAAGTAGCGAGACAGGTCGGCCCGCACGCTGACCAGCGAGCCGATCCGCCCGCTCGAGACGAGCTGCTGCGCCTGGCGGACCAGCGGGTGCAGCCGCATCCACATCGCTTCCATGCAGAACAACCGGCGAGCCCGCGCCTCGGCGACCACCTCGGCGGCCTCACGCGCGTTGATGGTGAACGCCTTCTCGACGAGCACGGGCTTGCCCGCACGCAGGGCGAGCAGCGCGTGCTCGTGGTGCTGGGCGTGTGTGGTGGCCACGTACACCACGTCGAGGTCCGGGTCTGCGACCAACTCGGCGTACGACCCGTACGAGCGCTCGATGCGGTGCTCGGCGGCGAACGCGGCGGCGCGGGTGGCGTCGCGGGCGGCGACCGCCGACACGACGCTGCCCGGTGAGGCCGCGATGTCGGCGCCTACTGTCGCTGCGATCCCGCCCGCGCCGAGGATCCCCCAGCGAATCGGTGCCGTCATGTCGGGCTCAGCCGAGCGCGGAGGCGACGATCTCGCGCTGTTGCGCCTCGTGCACGCTCAGCGATCCGACGGCCGGCGACGCCGAGGGCCGGCGCGAGACACGCAGCAAGGCGTGGCCACCGAGGTGCTCGGGGAGGTTCAGCGCGATGAACGGCCACGCGCCCTGGTTGGCCGGCTCCTCCTGTACCCACACCAGTTCGGCGTCCGGGTAGCGGTCCAGCTCGACGCGCAGCTGCTCGGTGGGCAGCGGGTAGAGCTGCTCGACGCGCACGATCGCGACGTCGGAGCGCTGGCTCTCGTCGCGTGCCGCGGCGAGGTCGTAGTAGACCTTGCCGCTGCAGAGCAGGACCCGCCGGACGCTCGCCGGGTCGGCGCTCTCGTCGCCGATGACCGGCTGGAAGCCGCCCTCGGTGAACGCCTCGACCTCGCTCACCGCCAGCTTGTGGCGCAGCAGCGACTTCGGCGTGAAGGCGATGAGCGGGCGCCGGACGGGGGAGAGCCCCTGGCGGCGCAGCAGGTGGAAGTAGTTGGCCGGCGTGGAGCACATCGCGACCGTCATGTTGTTCTCGGCCGCCAGCTGCAGGAACCGCTCGGGCCGCCCGGTCGAGTGGTCCGGGCCCTGGCCCTCGTAACCGTGGGGCAGCAGCAGCGAGACGGCCGAGCGCTGGCCCCACTTCGCCTCGCCGGGCGCGATGAACTCGTCGATGACGATCTGCGCGCCGTCGGCGAAGTCACCGAACTGCGCCTCCCAGCAGACCAGCGCGTCCTCGCGCACCACGGAGTAGCCGTACTCGAAGCCCATCGCCGCGTACTCGCTGAGCAGCGAGTCGTACACCCAGAACGGCGCCTGGTCGTCGGTGAGGCCGCGAAGGGGGGTGTACTCGGCGCCGGTGTTGCGGTCGATGAGGGTCGCGTGGCGCTGCGTGAACGTGCCGCGGCGGGAGTCCTGACCGGCGAGCCGGACGGCGCGGCCCTGCATGACGAGCGAGCCGAACGCGTACAGCTCGGCAGTGGCCCAGTCGACGCCGCCGGCGCCGGCCATGGCGATGCGCCGGTCGATCTGCGCCTTCAGCCGGGGGTGGATGGTGAAGCCCTCGGGCAGGTTCGCGTACGCGTCCGCGATGCGCTTGAGCACCTCGACGCCCACGGCGGTCGTGATCTGCTGCGACGGCGTCTCGTGTTCGAGTTCGCGCTCGGGCGCGGCCACGCCGCTCGCGTCGCGGGTCTCGAGGAACACCTTCTCGAGCTGCTGCTGGAAGTCCTTCAACGCCGCCTCGGCGTCCTCGAGCGTGATGTCGCCGCGGCCGACGAGCGCCTCGGTGTACAGCTTCCGCACGCTGCGCTTGCCGTCGATGATGTCGTACATCAGCGGCTGCGTGAACGAGGGATTGTCGGCCTCGTTGTGGCCCCGCCGCCGGTAACACACCATGTCGATGACGACGTCCTTCTTGAACTCGCGGCGGTACTCGACCGCGAGCTTCGCGACCCGGACGCAGGCCTCGGGGTCGTCACCGTTCACATGGAAGATCGGCGCGGCGATCATGCGCGCGATGTCGGTGGCGTAGAGCGACGAACGGGACGCCGAGGGCGACGTCGTGAAGCCGACCTGGTTGTTCACGACGACGTGGACGGTGCCGCCGGTGCGGTACCCGCGCAGCTGCGAGAGGTTCAGCGTCTCGGCCACGACGCCCTGGCCGGCGAAGGCCGCGTCGCCGTGCAGCAGCACGGGCAGGACGGTGAAGCCCGCCTCGCCCTTGTTCAGGGTGTCCTGCTTGGCGCGGACGATGCCCTCGAGCACCGGGTCGACGGCCTCCAGGTGCGACGGGTTGGCCGTCAGCGAGACGGCGATCTCTTGGCCGTCGGGCGAGCGGTACACGCCGTCGGCACCGAGGTGGTACTTGACGTCGCCCGAACCCTGCGCGGTACCCGGGTCGATGTTGCCTTCGAACTCGTTGAAGATCTTCGAGTACGGCTTGCCGACGATGTTGGCGAGCACGTTGAGCCGGCCGCGGTGCGGCATGCCGATGACCACCTCGTCGAGCTGCTCGTCGGCGGCCTCGGCGAGCACGGCGTCGAGCAGGGGGATGACGGTCTCGGCGCCCTCGAGGCTGAACCGCTTCTGCCCGACGTACTTCGTCTGCAGGAAGGTCTCGAACGCCTCGGCGACGTTGAGCCGGCCGAGGATGTGCAGCTGCTCCTCGCGTGACGGGGCGTCGTTCTTCAGCTCGATGCGGCGCTGCAGCCACTGCCGCTGCTCGGGGTCGGTGATGTGCATGTACTCGACGCCCACCCGGCGGCAGTACGCGTCGCGCAGGACGCCGAGGATGTCGCGCAGCTTCATCAGCTTTGCGCCCGCGAAGCCGTCGACGGGGAACTCGCGGTCGAGATCCCAGAGGGTGAGGCCGTGCCGGGTGATGTCGAGGTCGGGATGCGTGCGCACGGTGAACTCGAGCGGGTCGGTGTCGGCCATCAGGTGGCCGTTCGTCCGGTAGGAGTTGATCAGCTCTATGACCCGGGCGTTCTTGTCGATCTGCCCTTCGTGGCTGAAGTCGCGGTCGACCAGCCAGCGCACCGGCTCGTACGGGATGCGCAGCGCGGCGAAGATCTCGTCGTAGAAGTCGTCGGCCAGCAGCAGCTGGTGCACGCGGCGCAGGAACTCGCCGGACTGGGCACCCTGGATGATGCGGTGGTCATAGGTCGACGTCAGAGTCATGATCTTGCTGATCGCGCGCTCGACCAGCTTCTCGTCGCTCATCCCACTGAACTCGGCGGGGTACTCCATCGCGCCGACGCCGACGATCGTGCCCTGACCGGCCATCAGGCGGGGCACCGAGTGGTTGGTACCGATCGTGCCGGGGTTGGTGAGGCTGATCGTCGTGCCGGCGAAGTCGTCGGGGCCGAGCTTGCCCGCCCGGGCACGCCGGATGATGTCCTCGTACGCGTTCCAGAAGCCGGCGAAGTCGAGCGTCTCGGCCGACTTGATCGAGGCGACGACGAGCGAGCGCGAGTTGTCCTTGCCGACCAGGTCGATCGCGATGCCGAGGTTGACGTGCGCGGGCGTGACGAGCGCCGGCTTGCCATCCTTCTCGGCGTAGTAGTTGTTCATCTCGGGGAAGTCGCGCAGCGCGCGCACCACGGCGAACCCGATGATGTGGGTGAAGCTGATCTTGCCGCCACGCGAGCGGCGCAGGTGGTTGTTGATCACGACCCGGTTGTCGGCGATGAGCTTCGCCGGGACGGCCCGCACGCTGGTCGCCGTCGGCACGGACAGCGATGCCTGCATGTTCGTGACGACCCGAGCGGCGGCGCCGCGCAGCGCAGTGACCTTCTCGCCCGTCTCGTCAGCGGCCTTACCGGAGCTACCGGTCGTGGGCTGGGCGGCCGGCTGCTGCCGTGCCGTGGCCGGCGCAGCCACGGGCGGACGAGCGGGAGCATCGGCCTGCCCGGACGCCGGCTGCGCCTTGGGCAGCATGCCGCCGGAGCGGACGCCCGGCGGGGGAGTGCCGTTGTCGGCGGGCACCTCGGCCGACTTGAGATCGGCTACGGCCTGCTCGGTGGTGGCGGCGGAGTTGGTCCCGTTGGCGACGCCCTGGGCAGTGCGCGGGCCGTGCGATCCGTTGGCACCCGGGCGGTAGTCGGCGAAGAAGTCGTGCCAGGCGGCGTCGACGCTGTCGGGGTCGGCGAGATAGCGCTCGTACATGTCCTCGACCAGCCACTCGTTGGCGCCGAAGTCGCCGAGTGCGGAGCTGGGTTCGTTGCCTGTCGACTGGTCGGTCGTCGCCACGGAATCAGGCCGTCCTCGAGTTGTCGTGCCATGCGGGTGCCAACGTTCGAGAGTACGCGCTTTGCCCTACGAACCTCACGGCAGCACGGCCTTCGCAAGGGCCGTTGCGCGGCCGTTCGCCGCCTGGGTGTGGCACTAGGTGATGTCCCGGTTCATGGTGATGCTCGCGCCGAGAATCGCGGGAACGAATGCCCACAGCACGAGCACGACGACCCCGCCCCACGGAGACAGGAGGATCACCCCGTTCGCGGTGCGCTCGCCTGTGATCGTCAGCAACGAGTTGATGCCGCCGCCGGGTGTGTAGGGGAAGACGGACTTCACCTTGGGGATGGCGAGCAGCACGTTGTTGATCACCAGCAGGAAGATCACTCCGACGGTGACCCCGACGATCTGGTTCTTCACCAGGGCACCCACGCCGAGGCCGATGATGCCGAAGAGCGAGACGACCGCGAAGACGCTCAGCAGGGCGCGCGGCACGTGGTCGGTGGTAAGCGGGAGGTCGATCCCCTTGGCCGACAGCCACGGCCCGGCGATCGCGAGCTGGACGCCGAGGCAGATCACCGCGTACGCCACGCCGACCAGCCCGTAGGCGATCATCTTGGCGCCCACGACGGCCCACCGCGATGGCGTCGCGAGCACGGTCGGAGTGATCGTCTGGTACCGGAACTCCGTGGTCACCCCGAGCACGCCCAGGACGAACACGGGGACGAACGAGGTCCCGGCGCCGGTGAACATGTCGGCGACATCGGCCCGGGTGTGAATGTCGCCGGACGCGATCGGCGCGATGACGAGCAGCGCCGCGATCGCTACCGCGGCCAGCAACAGCCAGAACCAGACCTGGGTGGTGCGCAGTTTCAGGAACTCCGCGCGAACGAGCCGGGTCATCGTCGACCGCCCGGCGTCGGCGCGTGGCCGGGTGGTGGTCCGTAGCCCGGTGGTGGTCCGTAGCCCGGTGGTGGTCCGTAGCCCGGTGGTGGTCCGTAGCCAGGTGGTAGTCCGTAGCCCGGTGGTGGTCCGTAGCCCGGTGCCGCCCCGGGCGGCGGCCCGGACGCCTGGGTGAGCGCGAAGAACAGTTCCTCGAGATCGAAGCGACGCGCGCTGAGCTCGTGCAGCTCGACGCCTGCGGTGAAGGCGAGATGCCCGACCTGCTCGATGGGCAGGCCGCGGACCTGCAGCGTCGCGGGGTCGAGCTGCTGGACCTGGCCGCCCTGGGTGGTCAAGGCCTCGGCGAGACGGGCGGCGTCGGGCGAGCGGACCTCGACCGTGTCGGTACCCGCGGTCAGTTCGTCGATGGACCCGGCGCGCACGAGCCGTCCGTGGTTGAGGATGACGACGCGGTCGGCGACCTCCTGCACCTCGTTGAGCTGGTGGCTGGAGACCAGGATCGTGCGCCCGCCGTCCGCGAGATGGCGGAAGAAGCCGCGCAGCCATCGGATGCCGTCAGGGTCGAGGCCGTTCGCGGGCTCGTCCAGCACGAGGACCTGCGGGTCGCCGATGAGCGCGGCGGCGAGCCCGAGTCGCTGCCGCATGCCCAGCGAGTAGCCGCGCACCTTGCGCTTGCCTGCCGCACCGAGGCCGACGAGGTCGAGCACCTCGTCGACTCGGCGCTCGGGCAGGCCACCGACGGTTGCCAGGATGCGCAGGTGATTGCGCCCGGATCGGGCCGGATGGAAGCTCGAGGACTCCAGTGCCGCGCCCACCGCGGTGATCGGCCGGGGGATGTCGCGGTAGTGCAGGCCACCGATGGTCGCGGTGCCACCCGTCGGGCGGACCAGTCCCAGCGCCATGCGCAAGGTGGTGGTCTTGCCGGCGCCGTTCGGCCCGAGGAACCCCGTGACCGAGCCGGGTTCGACGGCGAAGGAGAGCCGGTCGACCGCGCGGACGTTGCCGCGGAAGACCTTCGTGAGCTCGTGCACCACGATGCGGCCCCGGTGACCGTCCTGGCGGGCCGGCGGCGGCGGGTCAGGCGGCGCGGTCACGGCCACATCCCATCACGGATCGGTATGCACTCGGTCACAGGGTCGGTGTACAGCTCGTGAATGGCCGATTCACCGGTCGGACGAGCGCCGCACGAACTTCAAGGCGCTCCAGATGGGATCGACGGCAGCGACCTTGACGTCGACGAGGCCGATCGACAGGCCATGGTCACGAACCGCGCGCTCGCTGAGATCGCTCGCCATTGCGCCGGTGCGCTTCGGCCAGCAGACCCAGAGCGCGCCGGCTGTGGTGACGTCCGGGACGAGCCCGGCGAACCGCGCGCGCAGCGTGCGCTCGTCCGGCGCGAAGAGCAGGACGACCTGATAGTCACCCGCGCCGCGGCGCCGGTGCAGCACCGGGCGGATGCCGTCGGGGAGTTCCAGGTCGAGCTCGCGCGGCGCCCCGACGAGCAGCACCCGGGTGCCGTCCCCGATGCCCAGCTTGCGCGCGAGCGGCGTTCCCGAATACCCGGCAGCCATGACCGCACGTTATCGCCGGTAGTGCCCGCCAACGAGGGGGTACATCGTCCGGGAGGCGAGGAGGAGATCCATGACGGTGTCCGACCAGCTGTCCGGTGCGTCCGAGCGGGTGCGCTCGTGGGCGGAGCGGCAGGCCGATCAGTACCGCGCCGGTTCCGATCGCCCCCTCGACGGCTACCTCACGCTGATGACGGTTTACGGGGCGGGGGTCGGGGTGGCCGCCGTCGCCGGCCGGTTGTTCGGCAGGCGCGTGCCCGACCGGGTCGGCCCGCTCGACCTGGTCACACTCAGCGTCGCGACGCACCGGTTGGCGCGCACGATGGCGAAGGACCCGGTGACGAGCCCGTTGCGAGCCCCGTTCACCGCGTTCGCCGGGACGAGCGCGCCCGCCGAACTCGCCGAAACGGTTCGCCACCACGGTGGGGTCAAGCACTCGCTCGGCGAGCTGGTGACCTGCCCGATGTGCCTGGCGCAATGGGTGGCGACGGGGTTGGGCGCGGGCCTGGTCTTCGCGCCGCGGCAGACCCGGCTGGTGAACGCGACGCTCACCGCGGTGGCCGGTGCCGACTTCCTTCAGCACGTCTACGCGTGGCTCCAGCGTGCGGCCGAGTGAGCAACGGCGGGGTTAGGGCGATCTCAGGCGCGGGAACGGTCTGGCCGAGAGCGCGCAAGCGTGCGGCGGACCCCCCCGAGAGATATCGGAGGCGCGTGATGACCCTGTTACCCGAGTCGAGGGAGCCGACCCCTTCGCCGAACGGCGGCCGGCACGCGTCGCACGCTTCCCGGCCAGACACCCCGTCGCTCGGCGAGCTGGCGTCACTGCTCAGCAGCCAGGTATCGCGCCTGGCGCGTGACGAGATCGCGCTGGCGCAGCTCGAGGCCAAGCAACGGGCCAGACGCGTCGGCGCGGGCGCCGGCATGTTCGGGCTGGGGGGCATGCTCGCGTTCTTCGGTGCCGCCTGCGCGGTCGCCGCAGCGGTGATCGGCCTTGCGAACGTGATCCGGCCGTGGTTCGCCGCGCTCGTGGTCGCGGGCGCGCTGTTCGTGCTCGCCGGGCTGGTGGTCCTGCCGGGGTGGAAGAGCATCACCGCGAAGCACCCCGACGTCGCCCACGACTCCGTCGAGTCGGTGAAGCGCGATGTCGCGGTGGTCAAGGAGGCGATCAAGCGATGACCGACGGCGGCTCGGACGTCCACGCCATCCAGGCGGACATCGAGCGCACCCGCGCGGAACTCGCCGACACGGTCGACGCGCTCGCCGCGAAGCTGGACGTGAAGGCGCAGGCCAAGCAACGGGCCCATGAGCTTGCCGTGCAGGCCGGCGATCGGGTGGAGAAGGCGAAGGCGGTGGCTCCCGAGCCGGTGCAGCAGGCGCTGGACAAGGTCACCGAGGTGTCCCGGCCGGTGGTCGCGAAGGCCGCCGAGGACAAGCGGCGGACGGCGGTCATCGTTGCGGGGGCTCTCGTGGCGCTGCTGGTGCTCAGGCGGGTTCGGCGCCGCGCCCTCGACACGGTGGCACGTCACGACGAGTAGTCGGCCCCGACGACCGGTACCGCTGCGGTGGCGGAGGTACTAGTCCCATCGTCGTATGGCGGGTTGAACCCGAGACGCGCGAGAAACGTAGCTGTCAATTACGTTTCCAGCTTGAGGAGCGCGCCATGCGACGCCTGATCATCATCACCTCCGCCACGATCGCGGCGGCGGGACTCGCCACGGTTCCCGCCGTGGCCGGTCTCACCGACAACCCCTCGTTCAGTCACCAGCTCCAGGTCCGGGTGCCCGAGCAGGCCCGCCCGGTCACCCTGTTCGACGACTCCAGCCGCTCCACCACGCCGCCGACCGTGTCGCCGCGGGCGTCCCGCACCCCGGAGCCGGGTGACGACCGTGGTGCGCCGAACGGCGACCGCTCGACGGAGCCGGGCGATGACCGCGGTTCCGACAGTGCCGGCGCGACCGCCGGCTCCGGGACGTCCGAGCCGGGCGACGATCGCGGCAGCCTCGGCACCGAGCCGGGCGACGACCACGGCGGGGACCGCGGCGCGACGACAACGGCGGGCACCCCCTCGGTGAGCAGCAACAGCGGCCCTGGCAGCTCCAGCAGCGGCAACGACGGCAGTGGCGGCGGTGGCTCGAGCAGCGGATCGGACGATCGCGGCAGGCATGGCAGTGACGGTTGACGGGCGCCGATGAGGCCGGCTGACGAGACCTGGATCGTCCTCACCGACCGGTCCGTCGCCGTCGGCGCGGCGGACCGCCCGGTGCGGACGCGCCGCGTCATCGTCCAGGTCGCCCTGGCCGCGATCGTCGCGCTGGTCGTGGTGGGTGTCGCCGGGTCGCTGATCAGCAAACGCCTCGCCGAGAGCCAGTCGGTGCATGACGCCGCCCGGACGACCGACCTGATCGCCGACAGCGTCGTGCAGCCGGCCCTCACGGACGCGGCCGTCGGCTCGATCGCCGTCGCCGCGACCGTGCTCGACCCCGTCGTCCGGTCGAGCGTGCTCAGCACGTCGCTGGTGCGGGTGAAGATCTGGCAGCCCGACGGAACGATCCTGTACTCGGACGACAGCCGGCTGACCGGGCAGCGCTTTGCGTTGGACGACGGGGCGCGCGGTGCCCTGACCGCACCGCGGACCGAGGCAGGCGTCAGCGACCTGCGCCGGCCCGAGAACCGGTTCGAGCGCAGCCAGGGCAAGCTGCTCGAGGTGTACCGGCCGGTGTGGACGCCGAACGGTTCGCCGCTGCTGCTCGAGACGTACTTCCGCTACAGCGTGGTCAACGACAACAGCTCGGCACTGTGGCGTGGCTTCGTCGGCGTGATGCTGAGCAGCCTTGCGGCGGTGTTCCTGCTGCTCGTGCCGCTGGTCTGGATGCTGTTCGAGCGCACCCGGCGTGCCCAGCGGCAGCGTGAGTCGATGATCGGACGGGCACTCGACGCGTCCCGCGAGGAGCGCGAACGCATCGCGGCCACCCTGCACGACGGCGTCGCCCAGCAGCTCGCCGCGGCGTCCTTCGCCACGGCGGGGGAGGCGGCGCGAGCGGAGGCCGACGGTGACGCCGCACTCGCCGCCCGGTTGCGCGACACCGCCGCGACCATGCGCGCGTCGATCGCGGGCGTGCGCTCGTTGCTGGTCGACATCTACCCGCCGAGCCTGCGCAGGTCGGGGCTCGCGTCGGCGCTGCACGACCTGGCAGGGATGGCCGGGATGGCCGGGACCTCCAGGATGGCCGGGACCTCCAGGATGGCCGGGACGTCCGCGGCGAGTGGGCCGGAGGTGAGCGCTGTCGTCGACGAGGCGGCAGCTGATGCCCTGCCGGTCGAGCTGCAGGAGGCGGCGTTCCGCGTGGCGAACGAGGCCTTGCGCAACGCCGTCGCACACTCCGCAGCGGGGTGCATCCAGGTGACACTCGATCGCGAGGAGGCCGACGTGCGACTGGAGATCGCGGACGACGGGGCCGGCTTCGACGTCCCGGCGTTGCTGCAGCATCAGCCCGAGGGGCACCTCGGGCTACGGCTGATGGCCGGCGTCGCGGCCGGATGCGGCGGCCGGCTGGCGATCTCGTCCGTCCCCGGCGGCGGCACCCGGGTGCGGCTGCAGGTTGTGGCGCCGTGATCCGTGTCTTGGTGGTGGACGACCACGGGCTGGTGCGCGCCGGGTTGGCGACCCTGCTCGGGGCAGCCGACGACATCGAGGTCGTCGGCGAGGCGGCCGATGGCGCGCAGGCGGTCCGGGCCGCCGCCGAGAGCGACCCGGACGTCGTGCTCATGGACCTCTCGATGCCCGGGGTCGACGGCGTCGCAGGAACCCGGCTGTTGCTTGCCGAGCGACCCGGAGTCCGGGTCGTGGCTCTCACCTCGTTCACCGACCGGCAGCGGGTGAGCGACGTGCTCGCCGCGGGAGCGGTCGGGTACCTGCTCAAGGACTGCGAACCGCAGGAGTTGCTCGCCGGGGTGCGCTCGGCGGCCCGTGGCCACACGCCGCTGGACCCGCGCGTGGCCGGCGCGTTGCTGCCCTCGCGTACGGACGCGCCGGGCGCAGGGCTCAGTGACCGGGAGCGCGAGGTGCTGCGGCTCACGGCCACCGGCCTGGCGAACAAGCAGATCGGACGTGCCCTCGGGATAAGCGAGCGAACCGTCAAGGTGCACCTGGGCAACGTGTTCCGGCGCATCGGGGTCGGTGACCGGACGTCCGCCGCGCTGTGGGCCAAGGAGCATCTGCCCGAGGCGGGCGACTGATCCAGCCCGTCGGCGGTCGGGCCGGGGATCGCGGCCACGGCTCCCCGAGATCGAGCCCGAGCGCGGCGGTGGCGAACGAAAATCGATACCTCTCGGCGTGTCGTCCGGCGACCCAGGGGTTGCGCGGTGTAGGGGGCCCGTGTGACCGTTGGTGCCCATGTGGCACATGCGACGCACGCGACGACCCAATGACGCCGGCCCCGTCGACGACGGGACGTTCTTCGGCGGCTGGTCCACGGCCAACGCGCGCAGTGCGCCGGGCGGCCCAGTGGCGCCGCTGCCCGCGGCCGGCGCGGGCCGCGAGCCGCAGACCTCTCGGGCCCTGCCGAGGCGGCGCGGCGCACGGCGGAGCGCCGTGGTCGCGGCCGGGCTGCTCGCATGCACGACGGTCGTGGTGACCACCCGGGTAGCCGCGTCCGCCGACCCCAGCGCCAACGACTGGTACCGCTTGCGGATGTGCGAGTCGAGCAACAACTACGCGATCAACACCGGCAACGCCCACTACGGCGCGTACCAGTTCGACCTGTCCACCTGGCGCAGCGTGGGCGGCTCGGGCTACCCGAACCTGGCCGCACCGGCGGAGCAGGACCGGCGGGCCCTGCTGCTCTACCGGATGCGTGGGTGGCAGCCGTGGCAGTGCGCCTCGATCCTCGGCCTGCGCGAGGACCGCGATGCCCGCTCCGGCCGCACCACCGATCTCGCCGCGCCCCCGAGCGTGACGTCGAGCAGCGGGAAGGCCCCGGCGTTCCCCGGCTCGCGCTGGTACACCTACGGCGACTGGAACTCCGACATCAAGCGGTTCCAGGACCAGATGCACGCGCGCGGCTTCTTCCCCGTCGGCACGGGTCAGTACGGCCCGAACACCCTGCGCATGGTGAAGCAACTGCAGAGCCTGAACGGCCTCGTCCCCAACGGCTACATCGGCCCCAACACGTGGCGGATGGCGTGGGTGGGCAAGTACTCCGAACCCGGGTCGACCCCGGCCAAGGCCCCGGCGAAGGCCCCGGCGAAGGCCGCGGCGGCGAAGACGCCGCCGCCCTTCCCCGGCACCCGGTGGTACCGCTACGGCGACCGCAGCTCGGACATCAAGCGATTCCAGGACGCCATGCACGCTCGCGGGTACTTCCCGGTAGGCACCGGTGAGTACGGTCCGAACACGCTGCGTATGGTGAAGCAGTTGCAGAGCAAGAACGGGCTCGTGCCCAACGGCCTCATCGGGCCGAATACCTGGAAGCTGGCCTGGACCGGCAAGTACTGAGCACCGCGGGTCAGCCGAGGCGCTCGTGGACCAGCCGCACGGCCATCGCCCCTTCGCCGACCGCCGACGCGACCCGCTTGACGGAGCCGCTGCGCACATCACCGGCCGCGAACACCGCCGGCCAGCTCGACTCGAGGAACAACGGGTGGGTGCCGGCCCCCGGCGTGGGCACGTGCTCACCGGTGAGCACGAAGCCGTGGTCGTCCAGCGCCACGCCTGCCCCGCCACCGGCACCGTGCTGCAGCCACCGGGTGCACGGTGCGGCGCCGATGAAGACGAACAGAGCGCGAACCTCCACCAGGCGGTTCTCGGCGGTGCGGTCGTCCTGCACCCGGATCGCCTCGAGGCTCTGTGCGCCGATCAGCTCGCGGACCTCGGTGTGGCGCAGCACCTCGATGCGGGGATGGCCCTCGATCTGCTCGACGAGGTAGCGGGACATGTCCCGGCCGAGATCGTCGTGGCGGATCAGCAGGTAGACCCGGGGGCACTGCGGCGCGAGGAAGACCGCCGCCTGCCCGGCCGAGTTGCCGCCCCCGACGACGGCTACCGGGTCGGTCGCGCACTCGTTCGCCTCGAACCTGGTGGCCGCGTAGTAGACGCTGGTCATCTCGAAGTCAGCGAGGCGGGGCACGTCCAGCTTGCGGTACCTCGCGCCCATCGCGAGCACCACACTGCGCGCCGTGACGTCCGGGCCGCCCTCGACGCGCACGGTGTACCCGCCGCCCTCGCGGCACAGCCCGGTCGCCTCGCCCGGCACGGTCATCGTCGCCCCGAACTTCTCGGCCTGGATCGCCGCCCGTTCGGCGAGCTCCGATCCCGAGATCCCGGACGGGAAGCCGAGATAGTTCTCGATGCGGGAGGACGTCGCGGCCTGGCCGCCCGTCGCGACGCAGTCGAGCACCACGGTGGACAGTCCCTCGGACGCGCCGTAGACGCCGGCCGCGAGGCCTGCCGGTCCGGCGCCCACGACGACGAGATCGCAGCTGTTGCTCGCCGGATGCGTGGCGGTGAGGCCGACCTCCCGGGCGAGGTGAGCGTTGGCCGGGTTGCGCAGCAGGACCGTCCCGCCGAGCACGACGATCGGCAGGTCACGCGCCGGGACGTCCAGCCGTTCGAGCAGTTGCTCGGCCGCCGGGTCGAGCTCGACGTCGAGGAACCGGTGCGGCAGCCGGTTGCGGGCGACGAAGTCGCGCAGCCGGTGCGTGTCGGGTGAGAACCGGGACCCGATGATCAGCATCCCGCTGCCTTCGCCGACGAGCATCGAGCGGCGGATCAGGTAGGCACGCAGGACGAGTTCGCCGAATTCCGAGTCGCGCGCGACCAGGGTGCGCAGTCGCTCTGCACCGAGGGCGAGCACCTCGCCGGGCAGGTTGATCGCGCTGGTGACGAATTCCACCTGCCCGGTGAGCACGCTCAGCTCGCCGAGGAACCGGCGCGGCCCGTGGACGCGGATCACCCTCGGATCGCCGGGGTAGTCCACCAGGACTACCGCCTGACCGCTCAGCAGCACGAAGAACTCGTCGCTGCGTCGGCCGGCGCGGAACAGGATGTCGCCGCGTTGCGTCGAGCGCCGTTGCCCGTACCGCTCGAGCAGCTCGATCTGGGCGTCGTTCAGCCGCGGGTACGCGCCGTGCGGATCGGGTGTCTCCGGGAGCACGCCGTCGGGGAGGTGCACGACAGGCACCCGCTCGTCAGACATAGGTCTGGTCCACGTAGCACCAGCGCCAGTCCTCTCCCGGCTCGAACGACCTGACGATCGGGTGGTGCACCGCCGATGCGTGCCCATGCGCATGCCGCATCGGCGACGAGTCGCAGCACCCGACGTGGCCGCACGTCAGGCACAGCCGCAGGTGCAACCAGGGCGTCCCGATCGCGAGGCACTCCTCGCACCCCTGCGTCGTGTGCGGACGCACCGGGCGCACGAAGCGCAGGTGTGGGTCGGGCAGCACGGTCATGGCGGCGCGCCGGCCGCGGTGCCACTGTTCGCGTCGCTTCGGGTGTCGCCGGTGCCGATCGCGTCCTCGACCCAGCCGCGGATGACGTGCGCAGGTGCGGCACCCGCCTGCCTGGCGACGACCTGGCCCCCGCGCAAGACCATCAGCGTCGGCACCGCCTGCACGGTGAAGCGCTGGGACAGCCGCGGGGCGGCGTCGACATCGACCTTCACCAGCTTCACCTGACCGGCGAGCTCGTGCGCCACCTTCTCCAACGCCGGGCTCACCATGCGGCACGGCCCGCACCAGGTGGCCCACATGTCGACGAGCACCGGGACGTCGGCGCGCTCGGCGACGTCGGCGAACGTGTCGTCCCCGGCGTCGACGATCCACGGCAGCGGCCGGTGACAGTTGCCGCAGCTCGGTGCACCGCCGGCAACCGCCGGCACCCGGTTCTTCCGGCCGCAGTTGTCGCACTTGATGACCGTCGTGGCCACCGCGGTGCTCATGCCGCTGCCGTCGCCGGCGCCCGGTGCGTGATCACGAGTTCGTCGTCGGCCACGTCCACGATGATCACCGAGTCCTCGGTGAGCTCGTCACCGAGCAGTGCCCGCCCGATTTTCGTCTCGACCTCGCGCGCGATGAAACGACGCAGCGGCCGGGCACCGTACACCGGGTCGAAGCCCTGCCGGGCGATGTGCCGGCGCGCCCCCTCGGTGACCTCGATCGAGATGCGTCGCTCGGACAACCGGACCCGCAGCTCGTCGAGCATCAGGTCGACGATGCGCTCGATCTCGGCCGGCACCAGCGGCTTGAACAGCACGATGTCGTCCACCCGGTTCAGGA
>JAVHVN010000092.1:0-4123 GCA_032160545.1 Pseudonocardiales bacterium
TCGTACATCCGGCGACCGTAGAGATAGGTGCCGACCGGTCGCTCCAGGTCGTTGATGAACGCATGCACCTCGTCATCCGGAGCGGCCCAGTCGAACCCGCCGTCGGCGTCTTCGACGTATCCGTCGAGCGAGGTGATCGCGGCGTAGATCAGGTTGGCCATCGAGTTGTCCTAGGCGACGAGGTCGGACAGGTGCTGCAGCGAGTTGTCGAGGTGGTCCTGCGCGAACGGCGGGAACTGGAGGTACTCGCGCACCTCGGGACCGACCGCTGACCAGTCGTACGTCAGGGTCACCGTCGTCCGCGACGGACCGGTCGCCTCGAGGTCGTAGCGCCAGGTCCAGCCGCCGAAGCTGAGTTCGCCGGTCTCCGCCGACTCCGTGCCGGGCTTCCACGCGATGGCCCGCGGCTCGTCGAACACCTCCACCAGGTTGGCGATCTTGTAGTCCTTGTCCGGGTGGTTCGGGTGATACATCGCTATCCGGAACACCTGGCCAGCGGCGGTGATGCGATCGCCGTCCAATGAGTCGCGCACCCAGCCGGTGCCGTCGATGTCGGCGTGGGCCGACGGGTCGGCCAACACCGCGAACACCGCCTCCGGGGCGGCCTCGATCGTCGTAGACGCGGTAACGCGCTCGGTTTCCATATCAGTGAGACGGCTCGCCGGGCCCGAACTCATCGCCGCACGGCACGTCTTGCCTACCCCTCTCTTAGGTTGCGCCGGCGGGTTGTGGTACCAAGCCTCCGGTCGCGAGCAGCGCTTCGATGGCAGAGGCGCCAGCGGGCCGGGCGAGAAGGTAGCCCTGGCCCATGGTGCAGCCGAGGGTGCGGAGCAGGTCCATCTGTGCGGGTTCTTCGATGCCTTCGGCGATGACGGCCAGAGACAGTTTGTTGGCGAGCCCGAGGATGCCTTCGAGCATCGGCACGGATGGTGAGGTTGAGGCTTGACCAGAGACGAAGGAGCGGTCGATCTTGAGGATGTCGACGGGGAGACTGGCGAGCGTGCTGAGCGAGGAGTAGCCGGTGCCGAAATCGTCGATAGCGATGCGCACGCCGCACTGCTTCAAAGCGTTGAGTGACGCGATCCCGCCGTCGACGTCGCCGGCCAGAGCGGTCTCGGTGACTTCGAGCACGACGTGTTCAGCTTGCACGACCGGGTCGGCGAGGATGCGTTTGATGGCGGCGATGCTGTTGGGGTTGGGGAGTTGGAAGGCCGAGAGGTTGACCGACACCCAGAGTCGACAGCAGTGGGGCATGGTTCGCCGCCACTCCGCCACTTGATGAGTCGCAGTGTCGAGGACCCAGCAGCCGATGGCGTCGATGTCGCCGGTTTCCTCAGCGAGCGTGATGAAGTCAGCGGGGGCGAGCAGCCCGAGGGTTGGGTGTTGCCAGCGCACGAGTGCTTCCACACCGAGAACTTCGCCGGTGCGCAGGTCGGCGATCGGCTGGTAGTCGAGGTGGAGTTGGCCGGCGGTGACGGCAACGGCCAGGTCGGATTTGAGGGCGGACCGGTCGACCATGTTGTCGTGCATCTGGGCGTCGAACAGTTGGTAACGGCCTTTGCCGCCGCCTTTGGCCATGTACATGGCGAAGTCGGCTCGGCGGAGGAGGTCGGCGGCATCGAGAATCTCGGGGCGCCCGTGCGCGACGCCGATGCTTACTGACACCGCCTGGCGGGTTCCGTCGATGATGAATGGCGCTCGCAGCGCGTCCAGGATCCGCTCCGCGACCTCTACAGCGACCGTGCCGCTGTCGTCTTCGAGAACGACGATCGCGAACTCGTCACCGCCGAGGCGGGCGACGAGGTCCTCGGGGCGCACGCACTCATTGAGCCGGGCGGCCAGCTGCGTCAGCAGCGCGTCGCCGCCTTCGTGCCCCAATGAGTCGTTGACGTCTTTGAAGTCGTCGACGTCGATGAACAGGACGCTTTCGTGCCGCGCTCGCCGGTCGGTGCCCGGACCGAACGACGCCGCAAGGCGTTCCGTCAACGACGAGCGGTTGGGCAGGCCAGTAAGGCCGTCGTGGAGGGCTTGGCGGCGGACCAGGTCGAGCAGTGTCGCGTTGTTGAGGGCGGTGCCGGCCTGTCCGGCCAATCCTCGTAGCCTCGCCTCGAGGTCGACGGAGTCGGTGAGGCGCTCGGGCTGGTCGGTGACGCTGGCGGTGATGAAGCCGAGAACTTCGCCGCCGGACTTGATAGGAAACGACGCTCCGGCGACGGTCCCGGTCCAATCCATGAACTCTTGGCCGGGGCCGCGGTCGCCGGTCGCGCTGGGGTCGTGCCGCTGAATCGTGACTTCGACGCGAACGTCGCCATCGAACGCGACACTTCGGCCCTTGAGGATGGCGGCGATGTCGTCGGGATAGCCGCTGACACCGGCGATGCGTCCGACAGTCGCTGATTCCGCGACGACGACGATGGCACGATCGCAGTCGATGACCGAAGGGACGGCTTGGGCGATGCGCTGGGCCATGCCCTCGGTCGAGGCAATGTCGGCGAGCGCGCTCGACAGCGCGAGCAGCGCCTCGGCGCGCGTCGCTTGAGTCTGGGTTTCTTCGAGAGCGGCGGCCGAGTCAAGCGCAGCGGCCGCCAGTCGACCGTAGGCCTGCAAAGTAGCGAGCTCCTGAGGGAAGAACTCACCGTCAGGTTTCAGCGCCGCCAGCCGACCGTAGGTGCAACGCGGCGAGGCCAACTCGACGACGAGGCATTGGACGCCTGTCCTGAGTTGTCCGAGGAGTAGCTCGTCGGCGATCCGCGCGGCCTCGTCCGGAGTGACGCCATCGGAGTAGACGCGTTGCGACGTGGCGATGCCAGTGTCGATTGCCAACACGAACGCAGGAGCGCGCACGGCCCGGGCCGCGGAGCTGATGATGCGGGCCAGGACTTCCTCGAGATCCTCTCCCGAGACCAGGTCGCCAACGGTGACTTGGAGGGCGTCGAGGCTTCTCTGCAACACCTGAACTCGCAGTTCGAGTTCTTCAGCTCGACGCGCCAACTCGTCCACCGGTTTCCACGTCACGCGAAGCCGGCACTCCGGCGCGCCGAGGCACTGACATTCCTCCTCGACGACCGTCGCCGGCGGGTACCCGAAAAGGCGAGGCGTCACGCTCAGCAGCCCGATCGCGTACTGGCAGTACTCCCGGAACGGTTCGAGGCCGAGCTTGAACCGCTGGCGCATCAGCCACTCGTTCGGGCCCTGCTCCTCACCGACGACGCTGACCACCGGCGTAAGGCTCGCAGCGGCCAGGCCGATGTCGGCGTAGAGCGACGATGGCGAACCAAGCGCCTGCAGCATGGCGGTGGAATCCGGGGCGGACACGTCAGCAAATGCATCCAAACCAATCGCTGCGAGCACCTCCTCGCCCAGCTCAGCCGCGCACGCACCGAGCAGGTTGCGGAACTCGGAGTAGCTGCTCCACGTCACCGAATCGGCCAAGACATCCGGTGACCGGCGCTCGCCGGCCCGGAGCAACACTCGCCCGACGGTCCCCAGAGGCGTCCGTGCCCGTAAGTACTTGATGACGAACTGCGTGTTCGTGCCCGAGAAATGACGCCCAGCTGCCCCCGTCGTCGGCTCCTGAACCACCGTCACTCTTGTCCTCCGCCTGACGCGCAGTCATTGGGACCGACTCCGTGCGCTCTAGATCGGCACACCGGCGAAAGAAGTGAACAGCCGGACAGGGCTCGAGCAGCCGCGAAGAACCTTCCGCTCCGTTCGTCATCCCTATCGTCGGCCCGTCGCCGCCTGGCTACATAGCGCGTTCGCGTCCTCCATGGCGTGGTGTGTGTCGAACCGGGACATTCATCAGCGCCGTCCTTGCAGATGTTGTTGCGTTTCGGATCTGGAAGCCGGGGGCGCGACGGCGAACGCCTAGCGGCGGAGCCCACGAAGAAGCGTCACTCGATCGCGGCCTTGGCTTTCCACGAGCTGACACCCGGTTGGCCATCGAGTTCCGCACGTCCAGTCGACCACAGGAGGATCTGAACAGGGTCACCGGCAGGGGCGTCGGGGAACAGCCGGGCCAGCAGCGCGTCGACGAGCAGTTCGGGCGGAAGCCACGAAACCCCGAGTCCCTGAGCGATGTCGTAGGTGTGTACGAGAATCTCGTTGACGCCCAGTGCCGCGA
>JAVHVN010000122.1:0-4568 GCA_032160545.1 Pseudonocardiales bacterium
CCTTGTCGCCGGCCCTGGTGGGCAGCCTCACCACTGCTACGAACACCACCGCCTCGATCCGACACCGCCTCCGGATTTCTTTGAAGAATTTTCCGGGACGCCGGTCGTCAGCGATCCGACAGCACGACAGTGTCGCGGCGACAGCGCTCCACTTCCTCAAGCGCGCCCAGTGCGGACAAGCTCTTGGACCAGATCGATCGCGAAGATCCTGACCAGTCGTCCGCACATGCCGCGATCTGACGTCATATTTGCGACAGGAATTTGCCGCGAACGGCACGGAGCCGGCGACAGCTCGCCCGACGAAGCACCGGATCCGAGTTGCTCCGCGACCACACGTCCGGACATGCCGAGATCCGGTAGTCGGATCGCGAACCGGGCTGCGTGGCAGCCCACCTTCGTGCGAGTCTGAGCCCATGTCCGCAGAGGTGACGGGCGGGTGCTCAACTACCTGTTCGCTGACCTCCGGCACCTTCCGAGCGGTGTGGGGATCAAGGTCACTGCGCATGCCAAGTGGACGACCGTGCAACGGGCCGATGACGGATCAGAAGATTTCCACGGCGTGCAATTCAAGCTCGCCCGAGATGACCAAGACCGTCGCCCGGGTCAGCGACAGAGTTGTGGGCTTCGTGATGCTCAGCGGTACGGACCTGGTCGACGATGCCGGACGGCGGCGAGAAGTACTGACGCTGACGCCGCTGGCCGTCATGCCTGAATACGAGTGCCGTGGGATCGGCTCGACGCTGGTGCGCACTGCGTTGGACGAAGCGGAGCGTCGCGGTGAGACACTCGTGTTTCTCCAAGGCAGTCCCCGCTACTACGGTCGGATCGGGTTCACGTTGGCGCGGGACCACAGGATCTCAATCGACCTGCCGGACTGGGCCCGCGTGGGCGCGCAGGTGTATCTGCTGTCCGGCTACGAGCCACGCATCAGGGGCCGGATCGAGTACCCACCCCCAATCGCGGCCGTAAGTACCTGAAGCGGAGACTGGCGCGCGCATCGCCGCAGCAAGCACACCCAGCCGTGCGCCAAATCTTGACAGGACGGGGGTCCTGGCAGTGTGCGACATCCACTCCCGATGATCAGTGCTCTCGCGTCGACGGTGGAATCGCCGCCGCCACGCCTACTTTCGCGGTGAAGGGCAGCGCGGAAGACGAACACAAACCCTCCGTTGGAGACGAAGATGGTGGATTGCCCACAGCCTCGGGCAGACTATGACCCGGACGTTCCGGATGAGAGGGTATGAACCCGGTTCAATCCGGGCTCATCCATGTGGATGCTGCGCTCGCACACGCGGCGCGTTGCAGCCTAAGCTGCCTCGACCGTACTGATTGCCGGGGCCTCGATGACTGAACGCAAGCGTCTGCACAAGACCGACCCGCTCGCGGCCGAGCCGCAGAGCGAGGAGGCGGCGGTGAGTCACGCCCCGGCTCCTCTCCGCGCAGCTGTCCCTGCCGTGCAGAGCGTTGCAGCCCCCGCAGTTGCGGACGTGCCCCTGGGCCGGAGCCCGATCGATCAGCTGAGGAGGCAGCACATCCGGCGCACCGACACAGAGGTCAAGCCGGACAAGCCCGCGCCCCTGTCGCCGGACAGGAAGGCCGAGATCATGCACGTGGGGCAGAAGCCGGATAATCCCGCGCCCCTGTCGCCGGACAGGAAGGCCGAGATCATGCACGCGGGGCAGAAGCCGGACAAGCCCGCGCATCTGTCCTCGGAGCAAAAGCTCACCAACTACTTCGACGTCGCAGGTGAGGACTTCCGTCAGCACAACGCCGACAAGCTCTCGAAAGAGGTCAAGGACGCTGCGAAAACAGGCGGAGGAGAAAGCTCGCGCACGGCGACCGCCGAGTCGAACGACCTGGCCGGGCAGTTGTTCACGATGGCCAAGTCGTCCCTGGCAGAGGTTTCCGGGCACGTCAACAAGGTGACGACCGATGCCGGCGGAAAACGCGAGGGCCAGGATTACGCGCTCAAGGACCAGGACGGACTCGCCGGCAAGATCGCCGAGGAGCTGGCCAAACTGACGAAGGACGGCCAGGACCCCAAGGAAGCGATGCAGAAGCTCGATGTCGCCTCGGTGGTCGGCGACGCCCTGCGATTCACGATCATTTACCCGTTCGAAGGGTTCACGCAGAAGGTGCTCGGAGCCATGAGCGAGCTGGAGAAGCTCGGGTACAAGGCGGAGAAGGTCGGCAACACGTTCAAGAATCCGGACGCGATGTACCGCGGGATCAACACGAACTGGCGAGCCGGCAAGGGCATTAAGTGGGAACTGCAGTTCCACACCGATGACAGTTTCGTGGCCAAGCAGAAGAAGAACCACGGGCCGTACGAGGGCGCGCGGATCCTGAAGGACGGCGACTCCCGCAAGGGGATCCTCGAGAAGCAGATGAAGAAGGTGTCCGCCGGCATCGCGACACCGGAGCAGCTCGATCAGGTCAAGGCACCCGTGCCGGCCGGCATCGAGGCCATCAAGGAGAAATGACCGCGCTCAGAGGTATGCGGTCAGACGCTGTTCCGCGGTGACCTTCCCGAGCTTGCGGCTCTCGCGCAGTGCAGCCGCAGCTAGATGTTTCATCGCGACGGGCACGCCCTGGTCGGCAGCGTCGTAGGCCGCTGCCAGCACGGCGTTCCTGATGTCGCCGCCGGCGATCTCGAGCGAGTCGGCCAGCATGCCGAGATCGAACGAATCCTGATCGGCGACCTCGTCGAGTTGCTCCAGGTGGTGCTGCCACAACCGCCGCCTGGTGGCGGGGTCGGGATCCGGGAACGTCACGATGAAGTTCATCCGCCGTGAGAAGGCCCTGTCGAGATTGCCGCGCAGGTTCGACGCCAGCACGATGATCCCGTCGAAGTCCTCTATGCGCTGCAGCAGGTAGGCGACTTCCTGGTTGGCGTAGCGGTCCTTGGAGTCCCTGACCTCGGACCGGCTCCCGAACAGCGCGTCCGCCTCATCGAAGAACAGGATCACGTTGAGGGCCTCGGCGGTTTGGAACACCTTCTCAAGGTTCTTCTCGGTTTCGCCGATGTACTTGTCGACGACGGCCGAGAGATCGACCTGGTAGAGGTCGAGCGAGAGTTCCTCTGCGAGCACGCGCGCGGCGAGGGTCTTGCCCGTCCCGGAGTTGCCGGCGAACAGAGCGGTGATCCCGCGGCCGCGTTTGGCGAACAGACCACGTCGCGCCACCGCGTCGCGGTTCTTCGCCCAGCTGGCCAGCCGCCTGAGTTCCAGATTCGTCTCGTCCCGCACGATCAGATCTGCGAAGCCGACGAGCCGGTCCGCTTCCGAATTGATGATCCGGCCGCCGGCGACAGCGCCGGAACCCCCGACCCGCCGAGCGGCCGTTCGCAGCACCGCACCTGATACGGGCTCGTTCGCCGCGCCTGCGAGGATTTGCGCGAACCTGACCGCCGCCGCGATGTCCTCCGGCCCCAGCCGGAGCGCGCGCAAGGCACTCAACGACTCCTCGTCGACGATCGGCCCGGCCGCGGCGACCCAGAGATCCTGACGTTCGTCGACCGTCAGCGGCGGCGTCTCGATCGAGAACGGCAGGTCGGGCAGCCACGACGACTGCCATGGTCGGCTTCCGATCAGAACCACCGGCACCGCCGGGTTTCGCAGCCGGTCGAACGCGCCCTGGGCAGCGGCGGCGAGCTCGTCCGCGCCGGTCACGATCAACGCGCGGCCGCTGAGCCCGGCCTCGCGGATTGCGATGCCGACGGCCTCCCCCGCTGACACAGCGCCAGGTCGCAGCCGCAGGTCGACGACGAGCCCGGAGACGCCGGCCGCACGCATCGCACCGGCTGCGAGTGAGGCGCCCGCCGCGCCGTGGTGCGCCTGCACCCAGCACGTCGTGCTGCCCTTGAGCAGGGCGTTCGCCAGGCTGGTGACGCCGTCGACCTCGAGCGGCTCGACCTCGACCCGCATCGCATCGACGACGGGATCGGCAGGCGGGAGCCCGGCCAGCACACGGACCACGCTGTCGGGCACGGTGACGATGCGCTCGGACCAGGGTTCCGCTGTGGACAGCCGCAGCAGGTCGTGCCGGCGCAGCGGAGACCGCTGGCCGAGTCGGTCGAGCCCGTCCGCCGGCCTCATCCCGGACAATTCCATCGCCAACGCGACGGTGCAGCGTACCGAGCCTGCTTCGAGACCGCGCAGCAGGGCGTAGGCCAGCGATACCGTCGAGTCAAGTTCGCCGAGGGCGCAGGCGAAGAGGATCGCCCGGTCGATCGGATCGAGGTCGAACAGGTCGCCGACCGAGGCCAACGCGTCCGACTCCGCAGCGAGCAGTCGGCTGTCGGTCGCGGCATAGTCCACGCGAAGCACGTCGACACACTTGGCGATTCGGAAGACGATCTCGTCCGGCGCCGCGGAACGTCGGCGAAAGGTCGCGTCCGACAGAGCGTCGATCAGTTCAAGTCGGGGGTCCGCCACACTCGTCCTGTCATGGGTGCCCTGTGACGGTGGGTGTCACTGGGGGTTTGCCAACACACCTGGCGAATTGGACGATGTTGGGCATTCCCTGCACCTGTGTTCCCGCGTCACCGGTACCGATCATCGCTCGGC
>JAVHVN010000150.1:0-13382 GCA_032160545.1 Pseudonocardiales bacterium
GCTGTGAGGTCGTGACCCTGTTCGAGCCGGATCCGGCGCCGCCCGACACCGCGCAGTTCGACGCCCACGCGCCGCTTGCGGTGCGGATGCGGCCCCGCTCGCTCGACGAGGTGGTGGGGCAGGACCACCTGCTCGCGGCCGGCTCGCCGTTGCGCCGGCTGGTAGAGGGCGACGCGCCGATGTCGCTGATCCTCTTCGGCCCGCCGGGTACCGGCAAGACGACCCTGGCGCTGATCGTCTCGACTGCGACGAACCGTCGCTTCGTCCAGCTCTCGGCGCTCAACGCCGGGGTGAAGGACGTCCGGGCCGTCATCGACGCCGCCAAGGTCGAACTGAACCGCACCGGCCGGCAGACGGTGCTGTTCATCGACGAGATCCACCGCTTCTCCAAGACCCAGCAGGACTCGCTGCTGAATGCCGTCGAGTCCCGACACGTCACCCTCGTGGCGGCGACCACCGAGAACCCGTTCTTCTCGATCGTGTCGCCGCTGCTGTCGCGCAGCCTGCTGCTGACGCTCCAGCCGCTGGACGACGACGCGGTGGGTGAGCTCGTCGACCGCGCCCTCCGCGAGGAGCGTGGGCTCGCCGGCGTGCTGCGGCTGGCCGACGACGCGCGGGCGCACCTGCTGCGGATGTCCGACGGGGATGCGCGCCGGGCGCTGACCGCGCTCGAGGCGGCCGCGGGCACGACACTGGCCGAGGGCCGCGACCTGATCGATCTCGTGACCCTGGAGCTTGCGGTCGACAAGGCCGCCGTCCGGTACGACCGGGACGGCGACCAGCACTACGACGTGATCAGCGCGTTCATCAAGTCGATCCGCGGATCGGACCCCGACGCCGCGCTGCACTACTTGGCCCGCATGATCGAGGCGGGCGAGGACCCGCGGTTCATCGCGCGCCGGCTGGTGGTGCACGCGAGCGAGGACGTCGGCCTCGCGGATCCCACGGCGTTGCTCGCGGCTACCGCGGCAGCCGACGCGGTGCAGCTGATCGGCATGCCCGAGGCGCGGATCAATCTCGCCCAGGCCACGTTGCATCTCGCGATGGCGCCCAAGTCGAACGCGGTGATCATGGCGATCGACGCCGCGCTCACGGACGTCCGGGCCGGTGCTGCCGGACCGGTGCCTCCTGCCCTGCGCGATGGGCACTATCCCGGCGCGAAGCAGCTCGGCCACGCCCAGCGCTATCGCTACCCGCACGATGTGGTCGAGGGTGTGGTCGCGCAGCAGTACCCGCCTGACGAGCTGGTCGGGCGGGACTACTACCACCCGGCCGACCGCGGTGCCGAGCGCGTGCTCGGCGAGCGGCTCGCGAAGCTGCGGGCCGCCGTCCGCGGGCTGGCCGCGCCGTCCGCCGCCGAGCCCGAGGATCGCTCGCCCTGACCGGGTAGGGTCGACTGGTTTCCTGAAGATCCGCCGTACCGTCCCATTTCCAAGGAGGCCCCGGGTGTCCGGAGGGGCTATTGCCGCGTGTGTCGCCGCCGGTGCGTTCGTGCTGCTGGTGCTGCTGGTGGCCATTCCGCTGCTGAAGCTCGGCCGCACGCTCGACGAGGCGACCCTGGCGATCCGCAAGACGCACGAGGGCGCCGCGCCGCTGCTTGCCGACGCCCAGGGCACGGTGACCCAGGTCAACCTCCAGCTCGAGCAGGTCGAGGGAATCGCGCGCAACGTCAACTCGATGACGACGAACGTCGCCGCCCTCACCTCGGTCGTGTCCAGCACGCTCGGAAGCCCTCTTATCAAGGTCGCAGCCTTCACCTACGGCGTGCGCAAGACGGTCAGCGACCGGCGCGACGCCGAGGCGATCAAGTCCGCCCGCCGCAGCCGTAGCCGGCGCAGCAGGGGCGCGTGATGCGCCGGCTGTTCTGGCTGGTCATGGGCATCACGATCGGTGCCCTGCTCGTGCGCAAGCTGTCGAAGGCGGCCGCGCGGCTCACCCCCAGCAGCATGGCTCAGGGCATCGCGGCGAGCCTCGGCGACCTCGCCGATGCCATCCGCGGATTCGCCGAGGACGTCCGCGCAGCGATGGTCGAGCGCGAGGTCGAGCTGCGCGAAGGCACCGGCCTGGACGGTCAGCTCGGCAAGATGCCGCCGCAGGCAGGCTGACCCGTGCGCACCGCCGAGATCAGGCGTCGCTTCCTCGCGCACTTCGAGAGCAACGGCCACACCGTCGTGCCCAGTGCGCCGCTGCCGTTCGACGACCCCAACCTGCTGTTCGTCAACGCCGGCATGGTGCAGTTCGTCCCCTACTTCGTGGGTCAGCAGCAGGCGCCCTGGCCGCGTGCGACCAGCATCCAGAAGTGCATCCGCACGCTGGACATCGACGAGGTGGGCAAGACCACGCGGCACGGCACGTTCTTCCAGATGAACGGCAACTTCAGCTTCGGCGACTACTTCAAGGACGAGGCGATCCGCCTCGCGTGGGACCTGTCGACGACGCCGATGGACGAGGGTGGATTCGGGCTCGACGGCGACCGTATCTGGGCCACGGTCTATCTCGACGACGACGAGGCGATCGACATCTGGCACCGCCAGATCGGGCTGCCGATGCAACGCATCGTGCGCCGCGGAAAGGCAGACAACTTCTGGTCGATGGGCATCCCCGGCCCGTGCGGGCCGTGCAGCGAGCTGTACATCGACCGCGGCCCCGACTACGGCGCCGAGGGCGGCCCGGAGGTCGACGAGGACCGCTACATGGAGTTCTGGAATCTCGTCTTCATGCAGAACGAGCGCGGCGAGGGCGCGGGCAAGGAGGACTACCCGATCCTCGGCGAGTTGCCGAACAAGAACATCGACACCGGCATGGGCATGGAGCGCATGGCCACCCTGCTGCAGGGCGTCGACAACCTGTACGAGATCGACGAGACCCGTCCCGTCCTGGCCCGCGCCGCCGAGCTCGCCGGCAAGACGTACGGCGCGCACTCGGGGCACGCGGCCAGTCAGTCGCATCCGGACGACGTGCGGCTGCGGGTCATCGCCGACCACGTGCGCACCGGACTGATGCTCATCGGCGACGGCGTCACACCGTCGAACGAGGGCCGGGGTTACGTGTTGCGCCGCATCCTGCGCCGCGCGGTGCGGGCGATGCGTCTGCTCGGCTACGAAGATCCCGCGCTGCCCGAACTGCTGCCGGTCGCGCGCGACTGCATGGCGCCGTCCTACCCCGAGGTCGCGGCCGACTTCGAGCGGATCTCGACCTACGCCTACGCCGAGGAAGAGGCGTTTCGCACGACACTGCGGTCCGGCACGACGATCCTCGACGTCGCCGTCGCCGACACGAAGCGCTCGGGTGGCACGCAGCTGTCCGGTGACAAGGCCTTCCAGCTGCACGACACCTACGGCTTCCCGATCGACCTGACGCTCGAGATGGCGGCCGAGCAGGGCATCAACGTCGACGAAGCCGGCTTCCGGCGGCTGATGGCCGAGCAGCGCGCTCGCGCAAAGGCCGACAGCCAGGCCAAGAAGACGGCCCACATCGATCTCTCGGTCTACCGTTCGGCGCTCGAGTCAGGCCCGGTCGAGTTCACCGGGTACCTCGAGGTCGCCCGCGAAGCGACGATCACGGCGCTCGTAGGCGAGGACGGGCTGCTGCCGGCGGCGGGTGAGGGCGCGCAGCTGGAGGTCGTCCTCGACAGCACGCCGTTCTACGCCGAGGGCGGCGGTCAGCAGGCCGACTGGGGGCGGCTGAGCGTGAACGCTCCCGGCCGCGAGGCCGAGCTCGCCGTTCTCGACGTTCAGCAGCCGTTGCCGGGCCTGATCGCACACCGGGTCGAGGTGCTCTCCGGTGAGGTCCGCCCGGGCGATCTCGTGCTCGCGCAGGTCGACGTCGGCCGGCGCGCCGCCGTGTCGCGCAGCCACTCGGCGACGCACCTGCTGCACGCGGGGTTGCGCCGCGCGCTGGGCGACACCGCGGCGCAGGCCGGTTCCCTCAACGCACCCGGCCGGTTGCGGTTCGACTTCACGACCCCCTCGGCCGTCCCGGTGAGCGTGCTGGGCGACGTGGAGGACGAGATCAACGACGTCTTGCTGCACGATCTCGAGGTGCGGTGGTTCGTCACCGACCAGGCCGAGGCCAAACGACTCGGCGCGATCGCGATGTTCGGCGAGAAGTACGGCGACAGGGTTCGAGTCGTCGAGATCGGCGACTACTCGCGCGAACTGTGCGGTGGCACGCACGTCCCGCGCAGCTCGCTCATCGGCATGGTGAAGCTGCTGGGCGAGTCGTCGATCGGCTCGGGCGTGCGCCGGGTCGAGGCGCTCGTCGGGCTCGACGCGTTCCGGTTCCTCGCCCGCGAGCACGTGCTGGTCAACCAGTTGGCGGGTGAGTTCCGCGCGCAGCCCGACGAGCTGCCCGAGCGCATCGGCACGGTTCTCGACCGTCTCAAGACGGCCGAGCGCGAGCTGCAGAAGCTGCGGGCGTCCGCGGTCCTGGCCGGCGCCGGGCCACTCGCCGCGGCGGCCGAGGACGTCGACGGCATCCAGTTCGTCGCGGCCGAGGCACCCGCGGGCGTCACCGGCAACGACCTGCGTACCCTTGCGCTCGACGTGCGCGGCCGACTCCGTGGAAGCGATCCCGCAGTCGTCGTGCTCGCCTCGCCGGCGGATGCAGGCGGGGTGGCCTTCGTCGTCGCCGTCAACGATGTCGGGCAGGCCGCGCGATTGGCCGCCGGCGAGATCGTGCGCGCGTTCGCCCCCGCGCTGGGTGCGCGCGGCGGCGGCAAGGCCGACCTCGCCCAGGGCGCGGGCGGTGACGCCGCGAAGCTACCGGAGGCGTTCGCCGCAGCGCGTGCGGCGCTGCGCCGCTCCTGAGCGCGAGTGTGCCTGCTGTGAGCGGCGTCTGGATCGGGGTCGACGTGGGCACGGTGCGCGTGGGCGTCGCCAGGAGTGACCCGGGCGGCATCCTCGCGAGCCCGGTCGTGACGCTGCCCCGCGACGCGGAGTCCGATGCCGACATCGCGGAACTCGCACGCCTGGTCCGGGATTCGGCCGCGGTCGGCGTGGTGGTCGGATTGCCGCGCACGCTGCGCAACCGGGAGGGCAGTTCGGTCGACATGGCTAGGGACTACGCGCGGCGGCTTGCGGTTCTGATCGCACCGGTTCCGGTCGAGCACGTGGACGAACGGCTGACGACGGTGAGCGCCGAGCGTAAGCTGCGCGGCAGCGGCGTCCGGGGTCGAGAAAGGCGCGCCGTGATAGACCAGGCAGCGGCCGTCGAGCTGCTGCAACAGTGGCTTGACACCAATCGACCCTGATACCACCCCGTGTAGGCGACGGAAGCCGACGCGGCATTCGGGAGACGAACGGAGTCCGAGGCGTGGCCTCACGCGAACGCGAGTACGAATCGATCTCTGAATACGACCCGCACGACCTGCTCTTCGGCGACGAGGAAGATTCGGCACACGACGCACAGGTGGGGCGCATCACTCGCGCCGACCGGCACCATCGCCAGCGGGTGCGGCGCAGCAGGCGCACGTTCTCCGTCATCGTGGTCGTCGTCGTTGTCGTGCTTGCCGCCGTCGCCGTCGTGGGTGTGAACGCGTACGAGCACCGCTACCACCCGGCCGACTTCGCCGGCGCGGGCACGGGCACGGTGCGGATCGTCGTCAACGGCGGCGACGGCACCTCGGCGATCGGCGGCACGCTCGCGCGCGCCGGCGTCGTGGCGAGCTCGCGCGCGTTCGTGAACGCCGCGTCGAAGAACAATGCGGCGCAGGGCATCTCGCCCGGCACCTACCAGGTCCGCAAGCACATGTCTGCCAGCAATGCCCTGACGCTGTTACTCGACCCGAGCTCGCGCCTGAGCAACCAGGTCGTGGTGTTCGAGGGAGCGACCGTCTTCGACGTCGAGGGCAACCTCGCCAAGGCCCTGGGTGTGCCGACTGCGACGATCACCGCCGCGCTGAAGAACGTCGACGCGCTGAACCTGCCGAACGGGTACACGTCCGGAGGGCAGTCGCCGCAATCGGTCGAAGGCTTCCTCTACCCGGCTACGTACAGCTTCGACCCGGGCACGTCGCCCGGTGACGCGATCGGCGAGATGATCACCAAGTTCATCGACGAGGACCGCACCACCGGTTTCGCCGACCAAGCCGCGAAGGTCAAGCTCAGCCCGTACCAGGCGCTGATCATCGCGTCGATCGCGGAGAAGGAGGCGAAGAATCCGGCGGACTACCCGAAGGTGGCCCGGGTCATCCTCAACCGCATCAAGGCGCACATGCCGCTGCAAATCGACGCCACCAGCGCCTACGCGGCCAAGCAACTGCATCTCGACCCGACCAAGGTCATCTACGCCCAGATCAACTCGCCGTACAACACCTACACCCACGACGGGCTGCCGCCGACGCCGATCGCGAACCCCGGGCCGGAGGCGATCGAGGCGGCGGTGACACCGGCAACCGGTGACTGGCTCTACTACGTGAACGGTGACAAGGCCGGCGACCTGTTCTTCACCTCCGATCAGAACAAGTTCGCCGCCGCGGTCGACAAGTGCCGCACCAACAACTGGGGTTGCGGCTAGGTGCGAGCCCGCGCCGGCGGCAAGGCGGCCGTCCTCGGCCGCCCGGTGACGCATTCGCTGTCGCCCGTCCTGCATCGCGCTGCGTACGCGGCGCTGGGTCTGGACTGGACGTACGACGCCATCGACTGCGGCGTCGACGAACTGCCGGCCGTCCTGGCCGACCGGCCGGACTGGTGTGGGTTTTCCTGCACCATGCCGTTGAAGCACGCCGCCCTCGCGATCGCCGACGAGGCGCGGCCCGCTGCCGTCGCCGTCGGCGCGGCCAACACGTTGCTGCCGCGAGCCGGCGGTGCCGTCGGCGGCTGGGTTGCCGACAACACCGACGTCGACGGCGTCATCGGCGCGCTCACCGAGGCCGGCCCGGCGACTCGCGACGTCGTCGTCCTCGGGGCGGGCGGGACCGCGCAGGCCGTGATCGCCGCGCTACCGGTGATCGCGGGCGACTCGTGTTCGGCGACCGTGCTGGTGCGCGATCCCACGCGGACGGCAGCGCTGCTGCGTACGGCAGAACGCGTGGGAGTGGCGGTGTCCGTCGCACTGCTCGACGCGCCGCAGCCGGACGCCGCGCTGGTCGTGTCGACGCTGCCACCGGGGGCCGCGGACCTGGTCGCGGAGAGGTTCACCTGGTCGGCGGGGCAGACGCTGCTGGACGTCGTCTACGACCCCTGGCCGACCGCGCTGGCGTCGGCCGCTGCACGCGGGGGAGCGCAGGTGATCAGCGGTGCTGTGCTGCTGCTGCACCAGGCTGCGGCGCAGGTGCGGCTCATGACCGGTTGCGAACCGCCGGTGATTGAGATGCGCGCGGCACTCGCCGCGGTCCGTCCGGGCATCGAGGCGTGAGGCGCGGCCGGGTCAGAGGACGACGACCGAACGCAGTACGTCGCCGCGGCCCATAGCCGCGAAGGCCTCCTCGACGTCACCCAACCCGATCGTCTCGGTGACGAACGCGTCGAGCGGCAGGCGGCCCTGCAGGTGCAGGTCGATCAGCATGGGGAAGTCCCGCGACGGCAGGCAGTCGCCGTACCACGACGACTTGAGCGACCCGCCACGCGAGAAGAAGTCGAGCAATGGCAGCTCGAGGCGCATCTCGGGCGTCGGCACGCCGACGAGGACGACCGTGCCGGCGAGGTCGCGTGCGTAGAACGCCTGCTCGTACGTCTCGGGACGGCCGACGGCGTCGATGACGACGTCCGCTCCGAATCCACCCGTGAGCTCGCGGATCGCCTCGACCGGATCGATGTCGCGAGAGTTGACGGTGTGTGTCGCTCCGAGCCTGCGTGCGTGCCCGAGCTTGCGGCGGTCGAGGTCCACGCCGATGACCGTGGCGGCACCGGCTAGGCGCGCGCCGGCGATCGCCGCCGAGCCGACGCCGCCACAGCCGATCACTGCGACGCTCTGCCCGCGCCGCACGCCCGCCGTGTTCATCGCCGCGCCGAGGCCGGCCATCACGCCGCAGCCGAGCAGGCCCGCCACCGCGGGAGCGACCGCGGGATCGACCTTGGTGCACTGCCCGGAGTGGACGAGAGTCTTCTCGGCGAACGCGCCGATACCGAGTGCGGGGGACAGCGCCGTGCCGTCGGCCAGGGTCATCGGTTGGCGCGCGTTGAACGTGTCGAAGCAGTACCACGGCTCACCGCGCAGGCAGGCTCGGCACTGCCCGCACACCGCGCGCCAGTTGAGGATCACGAAGTCGCCGGGGGCGACCGCGGTGACTGCCTCGCCGATGCTCTCGACGACACCTGACGCCTCGTGCCCGAGCAGGAACGGGAACTCGTCGTTGATGCCGCCCTCGCGATAGTGCAGGTCGGTATGGCAGACCCCGCAGGCCTGCACCTTGACCACCGCCTCACCCGGTCCGGGCTCGGGCACGACGATCGTGGTGAGTTCGACCGACTCGTGCTTGGCGCGGCTGACCACTCCCTGTACCTGCTGCGGCATGGCTTCGACCCTTCGTCGCGGCTGACTACACCGGCGGCAACTGTAGGCTCGACCGTGACGACAGCGGCAACACCGGCGAGCGAGCTGGCAGGGGTTCGATCATGGCCGTGACGACGACGCGCAGAGCGATCGTCCGCATTCCGGCCGGTGCCGAGCGGGCCACGACCCCGGACGATCTCGCGGTCGAGTCGCCGCTGGTGCTTGGTTTGGGCGGCGAGGCGATCGCAACTCTGATGCGCACTCCGGGTCACGATCTCGAGCTCGCGGCCGGCTGGCTGGTGGTCGAGTCCGGAGTGCGGCGCGCCGATGACGTCACGCAACTGCGGCAGTGCCGCGAGGACGACACCGACCGGGTTCATCTCACGCTGGCGGCCGGAGTGCGTCCCCCGCGGCCGCGGGCGTTCGTGACGTCCGCCGCGTGCGGGGTCTGCAGCGCGGACGTCCTCGACCTCACCCTGCTGCAGACCACGCCGCCGCACCGACCGGGATGGACCGTCGACCGCGACGTGCTCGCCGCCCTGCCCGACGCGATGCGCGCGCGGCAGCGCGCCTTCGACCGCACCGGCGGCGTGCACGCCGCGGCGCTCGCGGACGACCGCGGCGAGCTGCTCGTCGTCCGCGAGGACGTGGGGCGGCATAACGCGGTCGACAAGGCGGTGGGCTGGTCGCTGCTCGCAGGTGGGCTGCCGGTGACCGATCATCTGCTCGTCGTCAGCGGCCGGGTCTCGTTCGAGATCGTGCAGAAGGCCGTCGCGGCGGGCGCAGCGGGGATCGTCGCCGTCTCGGCGCCGTCGAGTCTTGCGGTCGACCTGGCGCGCAAGCACGGTCTGCTGCTGGCCGGGATGGTGCGTGCCGGGCGGATGAACCTCTACGCGGGGGACGGTCTCGTCGTCTGATCGGGCGCCGGACCGATCGTCGTTTCGAGATGCGGGCTGCCCGCCTCCTCGGCAGACTCGGTGGAACCGGTTGCAGTCTGCCCTCGAGGAGTCGCGTCATGCCGCTGTCCGCCCGCACGAGCCGTCGTGCCTTCTTGACCGGAACGGCGGCCACCGCGGCAGCTATCGCCGTCCCGCAGGTCACCGCCCGGGCCGGGGCCGCACCCGCCGCCGTCCCCACGGTGAGCGCGGACGTCGCGGTGGTCGGCGCGGGCCTCGCCGGGCTGACAGCCGCTCGAGCGCTGGCCGCAGCCGGGCGATCGGTCGTCGTGCTCGAGGCACGCAACCGGGTGGGGGGCCGCACGCTCAACCACGACATCGGTGGCGGGCGCGTCGCCGAGGCCGGCGGGGAGTTCATCGGGCCGACGCAGGACCGGATCCTTGCCCTCGCGCAGGCGGTTGGCGTCGCAACGTTCGACGCCTATGACACCGGCAAGAACCTGTACAAGAACGGGCTGGTCAACCTTGCGTACAGCGACACGAGCGTGCTCGGCACCGCGCCCCCGGACCCGTTGCTCCTGGTCGACATCGCCTCGCTCACCCAGCAGATCGATCTGCTCGCGGCGAAGATCCCTGTCGACAAGCCGTGGACGGCGGACGACGCGCAAAGCTACGACGGCATGTCGCTCGAGACCTGGGTCCGCAGCCACGCCGTGAACGACGCGGGGATCCTCAAGCTGCTCGGCGCCTTCACCGAGGCGCTGTTCGGGGGCGAGCCGCGCGATGTCTCGTTCCTGTTCACGCTGGCCTACGTCGCCGCGGCCGGCAACGCGACGAACAAGGGCACGATCGAGCGGTTGTTCAACGTTCGCGGCGGCGCCCAGCAGAGCCGTTTCGTCGGCGGTTCGCAGCTTGTCGCGCAGCGGGTGGCCGCGGCGCTCGGATCGTCCGTACGGCTGGCGACGCCGGTGCGCCGGATCGTGCAGGCCGACGCCGGCGCGACGGTCGAGTCGGATGCGGTGACGGTGTCGGCGCGGCAGGTGATCGTCGCCGTTCCGCCGACGCTGGCCGGCCGGATCCGCTACGAGCCACTGCTTCCGCCGGCCCGCGACCTGCTCACGCAGCGGCTGGGTATGGGCATGCTGATGAAGGCCGAGGCGGTGTACCCGACCCCGTTCTGGCGCGCGCAGGGACTTACCGGCCAGTTCCTCACCACTGACGGGCCGGTGGGCTACGCGTTCGACAACTCGCCCCCCGACGGCTCGGTCGGCGTGCTGGCCGGTTTCGTGGGTGGCACGCAGAACCTGACGTACGGCCCGATGTCGCCGGCAGCGCGCCGAGCGGCCGTGCTGAACCAGTTCGCCGCGATCTTCAAGGACTCGCGGTTCCTGACGCCGGACGAGTACTTCGACATGGACTGGACGACCGAGGAGTGGAGCCGCGGGGGCCCCACCGCGCTGTTCGGACCTGGCACGCTCGTCGAATTCGGCCCCGCCCTGCGCGCGCCGGTCGGCCGGGTCCACTGGGCCGGCACGGAGACGTCCGACTACTGGCAGGGATACATGGACGGCGCCGTTCGCTCGGGCGAGCGGGCCGCGGCCGAGGTGCTCGGCGCGCTCTGATCAGCCGGGTACGTCGTCCGCGGTGGGCTGGTGCCGCCGCAGCGCGGCGCCGGCGATGTCAGCGCACGCACGGACGGACTCGGCCGACCCGCCCTGGCGACCCGCTGCCAGGCCGACCAGGAACGTCGTCAAGGGAGCGGCGGGGCGCGCGAGGCCGTGTGCCGCGTCCCGAGCGAGATCGAGCAGCAGCCCGCGATCTACCGCGTCCACGTCCACTCCGAGATCGGCGGCCAGTTCTGCGATCCAGCCGTCCAGTGCATTCGTCATGCCTGCCTCCAGCCGGGCGCGGCCGATCTGGCGCGCTCGATGTCGCTCCAGGTGTCGCAGTCGGTTGCCCATCCCATATCGTCGCGCAGCTCGATCGCCACGGCGTCGCGGTACAGAGCTCGCACCGGCGCGCCGTTGGGGTCGCCGATCGCGAGGACGGCCTGACGCAGTGCCGGCGTGTGCCACGCGGCCGCGAGGTAGTTGGTCCGTCCTGACGTGTCCACGAGCACGGCAACGTCGCCCGAGCCTGCTGACAGCGCGCGCGTCAGTGGGTCCACGGCACCGGCGATCCAGGGCAGGTCGGCGGCGAGCAGCACCGTCGTTCCGGACCGGACGTGCTCGAGTCCGGCCGCGATGGCGGCGACCGGGCCGGCCCCGACCGGATCTTCGCGACACCAACGAACCTCGACGGACACCTCGCGAGGTGGACCCACAACGATCACGGTGGCCGACGCACGCACCGCGTCGATGACCCGCTCCAGCAGAGACGAACCGTCGACCTCGATCCCGGGCTTGTCCGCGCCGTCGAGGCGCGCGGCAGACCCGCCCGCCAGAACGACCGCGTCGAACACAGGCTCGACCGTAGTCGGAGATACCGGCCGCACCGTGGCTGCCGGTCGCTCGTCCCCGCGTGGCTTGTGGGGTGGTGGGTCGCGGGGTTTTTGGTGGGGGGTTTTGGGGTGTGGGGTTTGGGTGGGGTCGAGGTGGTGGGGGGCGGTCCAGTGGGGGATGCCGTTGATCATGTGGCAGTGCCAGTCGGGGTTGAGGGTGATCATGCGGTGGTGGTAGCCGCAGAGCAGGGTGCCGTTGGCTGGGGTGGTGGGGCCGCCGGTGGACCAGTCGGTGATGTGGTGGGCTTGGCAGTAGGCGGCGGGCAGGGTGCAGCCGGGCATGGAGCAGCCGTGGTCGCGGGCGGCCATGGCCAGGCGTTGGGTTTCGGGGAAGGTGCGGGCGGCGGGGGTGTAGCCGGCGATGCCGCCTGGTCGGGTGTCGCCGGTGAGGGCCGGTAGGTCCGGTCTGCCCTGCCCGCCCGGTCCGCCCGGTCCGCCCTGCCCGCCCTGCCCGCCCGGCCCGCCCGGTCCGCCCTGCCCGCCCGGTCCGCCCTGCCCGCCCGGTCTGCCCTGCCCGCTCTGCCCGCCCGGGTCGGGGTCGGGGTTGGGGTCTGGGTCGGCGGGGGGTGCGGGGTTTGTGGTGGGTGTGGGTGGGTTGAGGACGACGAGTTGGGTGCGGGCGTCGCCGGCCATCGCCAGGGCGGTGCGGACCGGGATGAGCCCGCCGTGGCCGGTGCGGGCCAGGCCGCGGCCGGTGCCGGCTTGGGTGGCGCTCAGGGTGAGCAGGATGGTGGTCGAGATGCCGCCGCAGTCGGGGAGTTGAGCCGAGCGCAGCGCGAGCATCAGTGCGGTGTGCAGCGCGTCGTGGTTGCGTTGCCCCACGCTGCGGGGGTCCTTCCCGCCCTGCCCGGCCGCGCCCTGCCCGGCCCCGCTCTGCCCGGTCCCGCTCTGCCCGGCCGCGCCTTGCCCGGCCGGGCAAGGCCCGGCCGCGCCCTGCCCGGTGGGTGCGGGGTGGGTGGTGGTGGGGGTGGGGCGGGCCAGGGTGTCCAGGATGGTGAGGAGGGCTTCGCCGGTCAGGGCGTCGAGGTCGAAGCTGCCGTGCACGGTGCCGTCGGGGCGTTGGGCCAGGCTGAGGTGGCGGCGGCGGTGCCGGTCGTGTTCTTGTTGCAGGGCGCCGTCCTGGTCCAGGGTGGTGATCAGTTTGTGGGCGAAGCCGGCGAAGCTGCGTGGGTCCAGGTGCCGGGCGTGGCCGGTGAGGACGTGTTCCACGGTGTCCCCGGCGGCCGCGGCGATGTCACCGGGTAGCGCGTCCAGCGCGCGGCGCAGCACCGCGACGTGTTCGCCGGAGACCGCGCCCTGCGCGCAGGCGGCGGCCAGTTGCGGCAGTACCGGGGGCAGCGGCTGCCCGCTCAGGGTGCGCCGCGGGCCCACCTCGGCGGCGGCCGCGACCCGGGCCCGGGCCGCGCCGGGGTGGATGCGCAGCAGCGCGGTGAGCAGCTTCGCGGTGCACGACAGGCCACGGTCCAGGCAGACCCGGCGCTGGTCGGTCTCGGCGATCAGGGCGTGATCCACCGTGGTCGCCAACCGGTTGCGCTGCCCCTCCACCGCCGCCA
>JAVHVN010000171.1:0-7887 GCA_032160545.1 Pseudonocardiales bacterium
CCGATGGAGAACCCGTGACGACAGTGAGCCTCACCGCCGATTCGGCCGGCAGCGTCGGCGACTTCAAGGTCGCCGACCTGAACCTCGCCGCATTCGGCCGCAAGGAGATCGAACTCGCCGAGCACGAGATGCCCGGCCTGATGGCGCTGCGCCGCGAGTTCGGCCCGAGCCAGCCGCTGAAGGGCAAGAAGGTCGCCGGCTCGCTGCACATGACGGTGCAGACCGCCGTGCTGATCGAGACCCTCACCGCGCTCGGCGCGGACGTGCGCTGGGTCAGCTGCAACATCTTCTCGACCCAGGACCACGCTGCCGCCGCGATCGTCGTCGGCAGGAACGGCACCCCCGACAACCCGCAGGGCGTCCCGGTCTTCGCCTGGAAGGGCGAGACGCTCGAGGAGTACTGGTGGTGCACCGAGCAGATGCTGACGTGGCCCGACGGCTCGGGCCCGGACTCGATCGTCGACGACGGCGGTGACGCCACTCTGCTGATCCACATGGGCACCGAGTTCGAGACCGCGGGCGCCGTGCCGTCGACGGACGAGAACGACTCCGAGGAGTACGGCATCATCCTCGACGTGCTGCGGCGCTCGATCGTCGAGTTCCCGGGACGGTACACCCGCATGGGCGCCAACATCATCGGCGTCACCGAGGAGACGACGACCGGCGTCCACCGCCTGTACGAGTTCGAGAAGGCCGGCACGCTGCTCTTCCCGGCGATCAACGTCAACGACTCGGTCACCAAGAGCAAGTTCGACAACAAGTACGGCTGCCGCCACTCGCTCATCGACGGCATCAACCGCGGCACCGACGTCATGATCGCCGGCAAGCTCGCGGTCGTCTGCGGGTACGGCGACGTCGGCAAGGGCTCGGTCGAGTCGCTGCGGGGCCAGGGTGCGCGCGTCGTCGTCACCGAGGTCGACCCGATCTGCGCGCTGCAGGCCGCGATGGACGGTCTCGAGGTCGTCACGCTCGACGACGTCGTCAGCAAGGCCGACATCTTCATCACCACGACCGGCAACAAGGACATCATCATGGCCGACCACATGGCCCAGATGAAGCACCAGGCGATCGTCGGCAACATCGGCCACTTCGACAACGAGATCGACATGGCCGGTCTCGCCAAGGTGCCTGGTATCCGGAAGATCGAGGTCAAGCCGCAGGTGCACGAGTGGAAGTTCACCGACGGCCACTCGATCATCGTTCTGAGCGAAGGCCGGCTGCTCAACCTCGGCAACGCCACCGGGCATCCGAGCTTCGTGATGAGCGCGTCGTTCTCGAACCAGACGATCGCCCAGATCGAGATCCACCGGAACCCCGACGCCTACATCGTCGACGGCAAGCCGACGGTCACCACACTGCCGAAGCACCTGGACGAGAAGGTGGCCCGCCTGCACCTCGAGGCGGTCGGCGCGAAGCTGACCACCCTCACCAAGGCCCAGGCCGAGTACATCGGCGTGGACGTGGCCGGCCCGTATAAGCCGGAGCACTACCGCTACTGATCTGCAGAGCGACCCGACGTGGGGTCGATCGTTCACCGTTGGTGGTGACGATCGACCCCACCTTCGTTCTCAGGCGCCGGCGACCGCGGCGAACGTCGGCAGGTAACCCTGGGACTGGCCGGTCGCGGTCGGGTGGTACGACTCGGTCAGATTGCTCCACTCGACCGAGTGCAGCCAGGACGCGCTGCCGTCGCAGATCTCGTGCCCGGCCGCGAAGCGCGAGCGCACGTCTGCGAACACGAACCCGTGCCGCGCGGCGGCCTGCTGGATCACCCCATCGAGGACGTCGGCACCCTCGTTGATCTTGTTCCGCGAAGTGCTGCTGAGCCCGACGCAATACCAGAGGTCGTGGTAGAAGCGCGGGTAGCTGAGCACGATCACCTTCGCGCTCGGCGAGCGGCTGCGGACGCCGTTGTAGGTGCCGTCCAGCTTGCCCGGCAGGTTCGCACGGGCGTCGGCCTCGGCTGCGTTGACCTCGGCGACGCAGGTGTCGGTTCCGTAGACGACGCAGTCCTGCATCACCTGGCTGAAGCCGACGTCGTTGCCGCCGACCGTGATGCTCACGAGCGTCGTCGACGAGTTCAGCGCCGAGAGCTGGTTGGCGTTGACGTCGGTGGTCTTGGCGCCCGAGCAGGCGACCGAGACGTAGGAGGCCGGCGCGTGGCTGTTGGCCCACAGCTGCGAGTACGCCAGCGTGCTACGCAGGCAGTTCCCGCTCGCGGACGTGTAGCTGCCCGAGCCGACGCCCGACGAGTACGAGTCGCCCAGGGCGACGTAGCGAGAACCCGCGGCGGCTGCCGGGGTGGCGGCGACGACGAGCAGTCCGAGGACTGCCGCGACGACCGCGGTGACGAGCGGCAGACGCCTTGCGAGCACGTGAACTTCGTTGGACACGTAGACCTCCGCGAGCCGGACCGATCAGGACAGACAAGCTGTACCAGCTATGTGTGACGCCCGGAAGATCACCAGTCCGCTGGATTGTCGTTAAGTTTCCGGTTCGCGCCGGCCGCGCCGTACCAGGGGGAGTCCGGCGGCCCCCGCGCGCAACGGACCCCTGATCTGCGTCGAGATACCTGAGACGGGGCCCCTGCCGCCCGCCCGTCGGATGCCTCCCCGCTGGACGAAGTGTCACGATGTGGAACGTGAAACCACGCGTCCTGGTCGTCGACGACGACTCCGCGCTAGCCGAGATGCTCGGAATCGTCCTGCGGACCGACGGGTTCGACCCTGTCTTCGTCGCCGACGGCGGCCGGGCACTGCAGGCGTTCCGCGAGACCAAACCCGATGTGGTCCTGCTCGACCTGATGCTGCCGGGGCTGTCCGGGATCGACGTGTGCCGCGCGATCCGCGCCGAGAGCGGGACACCGATCATCATGCTGACCGCGAAGAGCGACACCGTCGACATCGTGCTGGGCCTCGAATCGGGCGCCGACGATTATGTGGTGAAGCCGTTCAAGCCCAAGGAGCTGGTCGCCCGCATGCGGGCCCGGTTGCGGCACCACGAGGACGTCGTGAGCGAATCGCTCACCATCGGGCCGCCCGAGTCGCCGGTGACGATCGACGTGCCGGCTCACCAGGTCGTCCGCGACGGCTCCGCGATCGGGCTCACCCCGCTCGAGTTCGACCTGCTCGTGGCGCTCGCCCGCAAGCCGCGTCAGGTCTTCACGCGCGAAGTGCTGCTCGAGCAGGTGTGGGGCTACCGGCACGCGGCCGACACCCGGCTGGTCAACGTGCACGTGCAGCGGCTGCGCTCGAAGGTCGAGCGCGATCCTGAGAAGCCCGAGGTCGTCCTCACCGTCCGCGGCGTCGGGTACAAAGCCGGGCCTCCGTGACCGCTGAGACCGCGGGCACGTCGCCGGCCGGCGCGGTCCCGGTCCCGGCCGTGCGTCCCCGGCTGCGGACGTTCGGCGCCGCGCTGAACGATCGCGCCCGGCAGGCCGCGGCGAGCGCGGCGCGGACCTGGCGGCACTCGCTGCAGCTGCGGGTCGGCACGACGACGGTGCTGATCACCGGCGTGGTCGTGGTGGTGATCGGCGTGCTGCTCGTCGACCAGGTTGCCGGCGGCATCCTGCGGGCGAAGAAGGACGCCGCCATCAGCCAGGCGAAGATCGGCCTCGCCTCGGCCAGCAGCGTGCTGGCCGGCGTCGACGCGGGCGTCCGGTCCGACGTCGACGACGCCCAGCAGCAGATCCGCACCAACCTGACCGCGAGCGGGGGCAGCGCGGGCCTGTTCAACATCGCGATCGAGTCGACGTCGACCGAGGCCGACTCGTTGACCGCCGCGGTGATCCCGGCCCGGCTGCGAACGCTGGTCCAGCAGCACCAGCTGGCCGTCCAGTACGCGAACGTGCCCGAATCGCCGGGCAGCAAGCAGCTGGTGCGCGGCTTGATCGTCGGCGAGCCCGTCCAGGCGCGGACCGGGGGACTGTTCGAGCTGTACTACCTGTTCCCGCTCACCGCGGAGCAGAACACCATCGCCCTGCTGCAACGCACGGTGCTGCTGTCCGGTCTCGCGCTCGTGATCCTGGTGCTCGGCATCGCGCTGCTCGTCACCCGCCAGGTCGTGCGCCCCGTCCGCGTCGCTGCCGAGACGGCCGGCCGGCTCGCCGCGGGCGACCTCGCGCAACGCATCAAGGTGCAGGGCACCGACGACATCGCCCGACTCGGGCAGTCGTTCAACGACATGGCCGGCAGCCTGCAACGCCAGATCCGCCGGCTGGAGGATCTGTCGCGACTGCAGCGCCGCTTCACCAGCGACGTCTCGCACGAGCTGCGGACCCCGTTGACGACGATCCGGATGGCGTCGGAGCTGCTGCACTCGCGTCGCAGCGAGTTCCCGCCCGAGCTGGGCCGCTCCGCCGAGCTGCTGCACACGCAGCTCGACCGCTTCGAGTCCCTGCTCGGCGACCTGCTCGAGATCTCGCGCTACGACGCGGGCGTGGCACGGCTGGAGAGCGAGACCGCCGATCTGCGAGGCGTCGTCGCCTCGACCGTCGAGGCCCACCGGATGCTCGCGGAGCGGCACGGCAGCGAGGTGATCGTGCGCGTTCCCGACACCGCGGTGACGGCCGACATGGACGTCCGGCGGGTCGAGCGCATCCTGCGCAACCTGGTGGCCAATGCGCTCGACCACGGTGAGGGCCGCCCGGTCGAGATCACGGTGGCCTGTGACGACGACGCGGTCGCGGTCACGGTGCGTGACCACGGTGTCGGGATGCGTCCGGGCGAGGCCGCGCTGGTGTTCAACCGGTTCTGGCGCGGCGACCCGTCACGCAGCCGGCTCACCGGCGGCAGCGGCCTGGGACTCGCGATCAGCCTCGAGGACGCCCGCCTGCACGACGGCTGGTTGCAGGCCTGGGGCGAGCGCGGTCGCGGCGCGCAGTTCCGCCTCACGCTCCCGCGACGGGCCGGCCACACGCTGATGGGCTCGCCGCTCCCGCTGACTCCACATGACGACGAGGACGACCGGTGAGGCGCGCCGTGGTCGGCGCACTGGCCGCCGCGGCGGCCGTGCTGTCGGCGTGCACCGGGGTGCCGACCTCCTCGGCACCCGAGGTGGTGTCGACGCTGGGTGCGGCCGCGCCCAGCCAGTCGGCGACGATCACGCCGACTGCCGACGCCGACGCGCGCACGATCGTCGCCGAATTCCTCGCCGCGAACGCCTCGGACGACCCGCACCACGTCGCGGCGCACGCGTTCCTGGCGCCCGAGGCGGTCCAGCGCTGGTCGGACACCACGGTGACCGTCGTCGATTCCGTGCAGGTGGGAAACTTCATCGACGGCGTGGTCAACGTCACCGGTCGCCGGATCGGAACCGTCAACGCCGCCGGCATCTTCGCTCCCGACCCACTGGGCTCGGGCGGCGGCGGCGGCGAGCGCCAGCCGTTCCCCTTCGGGTTCACCAAGGTGAAGGGCCAGTACCGCATCTCCTCGCTGAAGAACGGCCTCATCATCGCCGACACCCAGTTCCAGCGCACCTACCAGCAACGCACGCTCTATTACTTCGACCTGGCAGAGAAGTACCTCGTACCGGATCCCAGGTACACGGCGCTGACGGACGGGCCGTTGCTCGCGAACTGGCTCGTCGGGCAGCTCGCCGACGGCCCGCGCCCGGAGTTGCAGAGCGCGGTGACGAGCGAGCTGCCTGCCGACATCGATCCGGCCAGGGTGACCGTCACTGCCGCCTCACCCGCGCAGGTGAATGTCGCGGGAGCCGCTGCCCTCGACCCGGCGGTGCGCAACCGCCTCGCCGCGCAGTTGGCAGTGACCCTGCAGCCGGCGGTCGTGGGTGGGTTGTCGATCGTCGACTCGGGGCGGCCCGTGCCCGTCCCGGCCGTCGGCGGCGACACGTTCTCGGCGAGCGAGTTCGACTCGGTCCTGCCTCCGTCGTCGACCCAGCCTCCGGCCCTCTACTACATCGCCAACGGCGGGGTGGTCGACGTACAGCACGCCGCGATCCGGGGGGCGGTCGGCAGCGGGGACTACCACCTCACCTCGGTCGCGCTCGCCAGGATCGGCGGGTCGGCGGACCTCCGGGTGGCGGGGACCAGCGGGTCGTCGCCCGGCGCCCGGCTGCTGGTCGGGACGCTCGACTCCGGGCTGCGGACCACCACCCTGCGGGGACAGCTGTCGCGTCCCAGCTGGGCACCGAACGTCGACGAGGTATGGGTCGGCGACGGCACGCGGCTGTACCGCATGGGGGCGAAGGGCCCGCCCGCCGTCGTCCCCATCAACGGCAGCACGAGCACGGTGGCCGGCCGCGTGTCGGCCATCAGGTTCAGCCCCGAGGGCAGCCGGGTGGCCCTCGTCCTGGTCAACTCCGACGGCAGGCGGTTGTGGGTCGGGTCCGTCATCCGCGACCAGGCGGGTGGTGCGGTGCGTGTCGACAACCTGGAACCGATCAGCCCCCAGAACGTCGCCATCACCGACGTCGCGTGGAACGACGAGCTCAAGCTCTTCACGATCGGGACGTCCGCTGGCGGGGACACCAACGTGTACGAGCTGCAGGTGGACGGGTCGCTGTGGACGCCGCGGGGCACGACGAACCTGCCCGAGGCACCCGACAGCATCACCGTCGCCGAGAACGAGGTGGCGTGGGTGTCTGCCGGTGGGACCGTCTGGGCGCAGCAGGCCGGCACGTGGATCAGCCCCGGTCCGGGCACGACGGCCGGCAGCAACCCGGTGTACGTCGAGTAGCACCGTCCACAATCGCGGGCCGAGCGGCCCGCGCCGGGATCGGCGACGACCAGAATCGCGCGGTGAGCCGTTTCGTCGAGCTGGCAGGTGCGCTGACCGATCTCATGCTGCCGCGGCGGTGCGTCGGGTGCGCGCGGCCCGGGGCGGCGCTCTGCCTGGTGTGCCGCCCCCGCGGCCCGGCGCGCGCGGTCCCGGCCGACACGGGGGTGCCCGTCCTCGCCGCCGGGGAGTACGACGGCGCGCTGCGCACCGGGTTGCTCGCCTACAAGGAGCGCGGTCGGCGCGACCTCGCCGGGCCGCTCGCCGGGCTGCTCGGTGCGGCCGCGGCAGGTCTGCCGGACGCGCTGCTCGTGCCGGTGCCGTCTACCCCGGCCGCCGCACGGGCCCGCGGGGGCGACCACGTCCTGCGTCTCGCCCGCCGGACGGGCCGGCGGGTGCGAGCGGTCCTGCACGTCGAGGCGACCGTCCGGGACTCAGCCGGTCTCGGTGTGGCGGCGCGCGCGAGCAACCTGCGCGGCGCGATGTGGGCTGACGCGCCGCGGTCCGGCGAGCGCGCCGTGGTGGTCGACGACATCGTCACGACGGGTGCCACCCTGGCGGAGGCGCTGCGGGCGTTGCGTGCTGCGGGGTGGCCGGTCTCAGGTGCGGCGGTGGTCGCGGCAACACCTCGCAGGGACGGCCGAGGCGCCCACGACCGCCACGCCGAACGCACGGATCACCCCTAGCCCGGCCTCAGTCGGCAGGTCTACCGTGGGATTGACCTGACCGAGTAGGCGCACGTACCCCCCCGGGCGCGACATGGCTTCGAACGGGTGCGTCCGCCGCAGTTACGTGGAGGTCGCATGACCACTGCCCTGGGCATGGAACTGGTCGTCCGTGGTCGCAACGTCGTCGTGCCGGAACATTATCGGCAGCACGTCGCCGAGAAGCTCGCCAAGCTCGAGCGCTACGACCACAAGATCATCCGAGTGGATGTCGAACTCGACCACGAACGCAACCCACGGCAGTCGAACCGGTGTCAACACGTCGAGATCACCTGCCGCACCCGCGGACCGGTCGTGCGCGCGGAGGGGTGCGCCGAGGACTTCTACAAGGCACTCGACCTGGCGGCAGACAAGCTGGAGCGGCGCTTCCGCCACGCCGCCGACCGGCGGCGCGTGCATCACGGACGGCGCAACCCCGACTCGATCGC
>JAVHVN010000173.1:0-11187 GCA_032160545.1 Pseudonocardiales bacterium
CGCGGCGGCGACGCCCATGCCCAGCAGGATCAGGAACAGAACCAGAGCGACCATGGCACCAAGTCTGCATCCGTTGAGATCCTGACCGCGACTGCCTTTATGTCGAGGTACGTTGATTTGCTGCCACCGAGTCGGGCAGGCTGGCCATGTGGCCATCACCGATGTTGCAATCCTGGCGCTTCCGCACGTCCAGCCGTTCGAACTGGGCGTCGCGTGGGAGGGCTTCGGCGTCGATCGTCGTGACGACGGAGTGCCCGCCTACGACTGCGCGATCATCTCCGAGACCGGCACTGTGCGCACCTCGGCCGGGGTCACCATGAACACGGAGCACCGCCTCGAGCGCGCGGAGCGGGCCGACCTCGTGATCGTCCCGGCGTGCGGGGACGATCCCGTTGTGTCCGATGCCGTAGTGCGGATGTTGCGCCGCGCCGTCGATCGCGGCGCAAAGGTGATGAGCGTGTGTTCCGGGGCGTTCGTCCTGGGCCGGGCGGGCCTGCTCGACGGACGCCGATGCACCACCCACTGGCGGCACTCCGACCGGCTCACCAGGCTGTTCCCCTCGGCGCGGGTCGATCCTGACGTGCTGTTCGTGTGCGACGGTCCGGTGCTCACCTCGGCCGGCAGCGCCGCGGGGCTCGACCTGTGCCTGCACATCATCCGTACCGATCACGGCGAGGAGATCGCCCGCCGCGTCGCCCGGCGCATGGTCATGCCGCCGTACCGCGACGGCGGCCAGGCACAGTTCGTCGAGACCCCGATCCGGGTGACGCCGGCTCAGACGCTCGCGCCGCTCCTGGACGACATCGCCGCCCAGCTCGACCAGGACTATTCGATCGACGATCTCGCCGCACGGGCGGGGATGAGCGCCCGGACGTTCGCCCGGCGGTTTCGAGCCGAGACCGGGACGACCCCCTATCTATGGCTCACTCACCAGCGCGTGCTGCTCGCCCGCCGCGTGCTGGAGGAGGGCGACGACACGATCGACGCGATCGCGTACCGGTGCGGGTTCGGCTCGGCCGCCATGCTGCGCCACCACTTCTCCCGGATCGTGGGCGTGTCGCCGGCGGCATACCGGCGCACCTTCCGCGACCGTCCGGATCGCGCGCCGGCCGCGTAGCCCACCGGTCCGACATTCCCGTCGCTTCCGGTCCACAACCCGCCCGCGCTGCACAGCTCGGGCCGTGCGTCGCCCGCCGGGGTCGTCCCCGCGTTTGAGTGGTCGAGCGCCCAGACCGGGCGAGCCGGGCGACCGGGAACACGCTAGGAGTAACTGCGATGAGGGACACGATCATGACGATCGTCGGCAACGTGGTGGACGAGCCGCGCATCCGCCTGACGAAGAACGGCCACGCGGTCACCAACTTCCGGGTGGCCTCGACCTCGCGGCGCTGGGACCGCGAATCCGAGTGCTACGTCGACAACGCGACGCTGTTCGTCAATGTCTCGTGCTGGCGGGCACTCGCCGAGAACACCGCTACCTCGTTGCACAAGGGGCAGCCGGTGCTGGTGACCGGCCGGTACTACTCACGGCAGTACACGGTGAACGAGGTGGCTCGCGTCGCCTACGAGCTGGACGCGATCGCGGTCGGCCACGATCTGTCCCGTGGCACGACCGAGTTCCGCAAGCTGGTACGCCCGCGCGGCGTCGAGGTCGACGCGGAGGGAATTCCGGCGGATCGGAGCGACGAGTGGCTCGACCTCGCGGACGACGGTGGCGCGAACGGGCTCGAGCTCGGCGGCGAGGACCAGGTGCCGGCGGCGCTGGGGCAGCCGGTCGGCGCCTGAGACCGGGCGTGGCGCACCGGCCGTGACAGAACTGGGACACTGGATGTCACGGCCGGTGCGTTTCCCCGGCGCAGACAGGCCCGAGCGGGCAACCCGGCAGGACAGGACAGGGACGGACAGTGGCTCAGTTCATTTACACGATGTACAAGGTGCGCAAGGCGCACGGCGACAAGGTGATCCTCGACGACGTCACCCTGTCCTTTCTCCCTGGCGCGAAGATCGGCGTGGTCGGCCCCAACGGCGCCGGCAAATCCAGCGTCCTGAAGATCATGGCCGGGCTCGACCAGGCGTCGAACGGCGACGCGAAGCTCGCCGACGGTGCCTCGGTCGGCATGCTGCAGCAGGAACCGCCGCTCGACGAGGACAAGACCGTTCGCGAGAACGTCGAGCTGGCCGTCGCCGAGCTGCGCGGCGACCTGCAGCGGTTCGAGGAGGTCTCGGCCGCCATGGGCGAGCCGGACGCCGACTTCGACACGCTGCTTACCGAGCAGGGCAACCTGATGGAGCGCATCGAGCACGCGAATGGTTGGGAGCTCGACAGTCGGATCGAACAGGCCATGGACGCGCTGCGCTGCCCGCCGGGCGACTCGCCGGTCACCCACCTCTCCGGCGGTGAGCGGCGCCGCGTCGCGCTGTGCAAGCTGCTGCTCGAGGCGCCCGACCTGCTGCTTCTGGACGAGCCGACCAACCACCTCGACGCCGAGAGCGTGCAGTGGCTCGAGCAGCATCTGGCGAAATACCCGGGGACCGTCCTGGCCGTCACACACGACCGGTACTTCCTCGACAACGTCGCCGAGTGGATCCTCGAGCTCGATCGCGGCCGCGCCTTCCCGTACGAGGGCAACTACTCGACCTACCTCGAGAAGAAGGCCGAGCGCCTCACCGTCCAGGGCAAGAAGGATCAGAAGCTCGAGCGGCGCCTGCGCGAGGAGCTGGATTGGGTGCGCCAGAACGCGAAGGGCCGGCAGGCCAAGAGCAAGGCTCGGCTGCAGCGCTACGAGGAGATGGCGAACGAGGCCGAGAAGACCCGCAAGCTCGACTTCGAAGAGATCCAGATCCCGCCCGGTCCGCGGCTGGGCACCCTCGTCGTCGAGGCCAACGGGCTGAGCAAGGGCTTCGACGGCGAGCAGTTGCTCGACGACGTGTCCTTCACCCTGCCGCGCGGTGGCATCGTCGGCGTCATCGGCCCGAACGGCGTCGGCAAGACGACGCTGTTCAAGATGATCGTCGGGCAGGAGAAGCCCGACGACGGCGAACTGCGCCTTGGCGAGACCGTCAAGCTCAGCTACGTCGACCAGTCGCGCGCCGGCATCGACCCGACCAAGACCCTGTGGCAGGTCGTTTCCGACGGGCTCGACCACATCAACGTCGGCAACGTCGAGATGCCGTCGCGGGCGTACGTCTCGGCATTCGGGTTCAAGGGCCCCGACCAGCAGAAGCCGGCCGGCGTGCTGTCCGGCGGCGAGCGCAACCGCCTCAATCTGGCGCTGACCCTCAAGGAGGGCGGCAACGTGCTGCTGCTCGACGAGCCCACGAACGACCTCGACGTCGAGACGCTGGGTTCGCTCGAGAACGCATTGCTCCAGTTCCCGGGCTGCGCCGTGATCACCAGCCACGACCGATGGTTCCTCGACCGGGTGGCGACGCACATCCTGGCGTGGGAGGGCGACGCCGAGAACCCCGCGAAGTGGTTCTGGTTCGAAGGCAACTTCGACGCCTACGAGAAGAACAAGGTCGAGCGACTCGGTGCCGAGGCGGCGCGCCCGCATGCCGTGACGCACCGCAAGCTCAGCCGCGACTGACGCGACGTCATCGGCGAGGCAGCGATGGCGCGGTTCGTTCACGAGGTGCACATGCGCTGGTCGGACATGGACGCCTACCGGCATATCAACAATTCCGCCTACCTCGCGTATCTCGAGCAGGCGCGCGTGGCGATGTTCTTCCACCGGCACGAGGGCTTCTCGAGCGGCACCGTCATCGCCCGGCATGAGATCGACTACCTGCGACCGGTGGTCTTCGGCCTCGAACCGTTGCGACTGGAGGTGTGGATCGAGCGGATCCGCGGAGCGGGCTTCACCGTGCGGTACGAGGTCTTCGAAGCCGACCGGATCGCGGCACGGGCCGCGACCGTCTGCGTGACCTATGACTTCGCGGCCGAGCGGCCGCGCCGGCTCACCGACGAGGAACGGGAGATCCTCGCCGGCTTCGCCGATAGCACCGACAGCACAGACAGCACCGACTGCACCGACAGCACGGCATGACGGAAACCGAGCTTGCCGGCATCGGCGAGGTGCTCGGCGAGCTGGCGCCGGTACTGCGCCGAGCGGTAGCCCTCGACCCGGCGGCCATCACCCGGCTGCGCGCATCCGACGGCGTGGTGGGAGTGCTCGTCGGCCTGCCGTTCGGAGTCCTGGTGGGGCGCAGCGTCACCGCCCCGCCCGGGGAGCCGCTTGACGTCGTCGTCCGGGCCGCCGACCTGCTCGACTGGCTCGACGGCGAGACCGAGGCATCGCCCCAGCGGCGGGACGCCGAGTGGCGCGGCGGCTCCCCGCCGGTGTCGGGCTGGCATCGGTTCGACACCGTTCCCGACGCCGTGATCCGCCCGCTAGTGCGCACCGGCGCGCTCACGCTGAGCGAACTGGGGGAGCGGGTCGGCGTCCCGGGTGCCCAGCCGCGAGCCGAGGTCGCCGACGCGCTGCTGGACGCAGTCGTCCTCACGGTCACCGCCGACGACGGCAGCGGCACTGCCGAGATCACACTGCGTGCAGTCAGCGCGCTGATCCGCATGGGCTTCGTGCCGCCCGGATCGCAGGTCCACGTCGAGCGCCGCGGCCGCTGGATCCGGCTGCTCGCGACGTTCGGCGCGGTGTATCTCGAAGCCCCGGGTGGCGCGCTCGGCATCGCCCCTCGTCGAGGGCTCGGCTAGATCACCTGCGCACCCACACGGCGGCGTCGGCGGGCAGCGATCCCTCCGAGACCGGAGCGGAGGCCAGCAGCACCTCGCCCGGAGGCAGCCGCACGGCCTCGTCGCCGGTGTTGACCACCACGTGGATCGAGCCGCGCCGGTACGCGAGCACGTCATCATCGACGTCGTCGACCCAGCCGAAGGGACCGGTGAGCAGGTCCGAGTCACTGTGCCGCAGCGCGAGTGCGCGCCGGTACAGGTGCAGCGTCGAGTCCGGGTCGTCCTCCTGAGCGGCGACGGTCACCGACTTCCACTCGGGCGGCATCGGCAGCCAGCTCGACTGGCCGGTCGTAAATCCGAACGGCGGCTCGTCGCCTTCCCAGGGCAACGGCACCCGCTCACCGTCGCGACCTCGCTCGGTGTGCCCGCTGCGTTCCCAGCTCGGGTCCTGCAGCGCCCAGTCCGGCAGCTCGACATTGGCCAGCCCCAGTTCGTCGCCGTTGTAGACGTAGACGGCGCCCGGCAGCGAGAACTGGACGAGAGCCGCCGCGCGTGCGCGCGCCACGCCCCGCTCGACGCCGATCCCGCCGCTGCCGAACCGGGTGGCCGCACGGTCCACGTCGTGGTTGCTCAGAACCCACGTGCACGGCGCGCCGACCTGGGCAAGCGCGTCCATCGAGCGGGTGATGGCGGCGCGGTAGCTGGCCGCCCCCCACGGTGCCTCGAGCAGTTCGAAGTTGAAGGCGAGGTTCAGCTCGTCCGGTCGGACGTAGCGCGCGAGCCGCTCGGGGCTGGGTACCCACGCCTCGCCGACGGCCATCCGCTCGCCCGGGTACGAATCGAGCACCCGGCGGAACATGCGGTGGATCTCGTGCACCCCTTCGCGATCCCAGCGCACGTCGTCGCCCACCGGGACAGTCAGGTGGTCGCCCGCCGGCTTGATCGCCGCCGGGTCGACGTCGGGGAGCCCTTCGGGCTTGGCCATGCTGTGCGCGACGTCGATGCGGAAGCCGTCGACGCCGCGGTCGAGCCAGAACCGCAGGACGCGCTCGAACTCGGCGGGCACCTCCGGGTTGTCCCAGTTGAGGTCGGGCTGCTCGGGCGCGAACAGGTGCAGGTACCACTCACCGTCGGGCTGTCCGTCCGGCGTCGTGGCCGGCATTCGCGTCCAGGCGGGGCCGCCGAACACCGACGGCCAGTTGTTCGGAGGCTCCGCGCCGTCCGGCCCGCGCCCCGGCCGGAAGATGAACCGTGCCCGCTCGGGCCTGCCTGGGCCAGCTGCGATGGCCGCACGGAACCACGGGTGCTCTTCGGAGAAGTGATTGGGCACCACGTCGATCGTCACCCGGATGCCTCGTGCGTGGGCCTCCGCGAGCAGGGCGTCGAAGTCTGCGAGGGTGCCGAAGATCGGGTCGACGTCACAGGGGTCGGCGACGTCGTAGCCTCCGTCGGCCATCGGAGAGCGGTAGAACGGCGAGAGCCAGATCGCATCGATGCCGAGCCGGGTGAGGTGGTCGAGGCGCTGGCACACGCCGATGAGGTCGCCGGTTCCGTCGCCGTTGCCGTCGGCGAAACTGCGTGGATAGACCTGATAGAAGACCGCGGTTGCCCACCACGGCTGGCTGTAAGCGCTTTGAGTCACCGGTTCATTGTCTCCCAGGCCGCCGCTCGCCAACGCCTCAGCCGGGGATGTTGCGCATCGAGTCCGCGGCCCGCTCCAGGTACTCCCACAACACCTCGTCATACGCCGGGGGCAGTTGCACGGTGTCTAGAGCGGCTCGCATGTGCCGCAACCACGCGTCGCGTTCCGCGACACCGACGGGAAACGGCGCGTGCCGCATCCGCAGCCGGGGATGCCCCCGTTGCTGCGAGTAGGTCGTCGGGCCGCCCCAGTACTGGATGAGGAACAGCCGCAGCCGCTCCTCGGCGCCGGCGAGATCCTCCTCGGGGTACAGCCGCCGCAGGATCGGGTCGGCAGCGACGCCGGCGTAGAACTCGGCTACCAGCCTGCGGAAGGTCTCCTCGCCGCCGACCGCCACGAAGAAGGAGTCGGCACGCGTCGGGACCTCGGAGGGCACCCGTCCATTCTGCACGGCGTCCGCAGCCGTAACGTGCGCTCATGGCAGCGGACAGCGACTTCGACCTGATCGTGCTTGGCATGGGCCCCGGCGGGGAGGAGTTGACCAGCCGCGTCGCGGAGAGCGGGCAGCGGGTGCTCGGCATCGATCCACACCTCGTGGGTGGCGAGTGCCCGTACTACGGATGCATCCCGTCGAAGATGATCCTGCGCGGCGCCGGGATGCTCGCCGAAGGCAGGCGCATCACCGGGTTCGCCGGTTCCGCGACGGTCACGCCGGACTATCGGCCGGTGTTCACCCGAATCCGCGACGAAGCCACCGACGACTGGGACGACCGCGTCGCGGTCGAGCGGCTCGAAGGCAGCGGTGCGACGTTCGTCCGCGGTGCCGGGCGGCTGGCGGGGCGTGATGAGGACGGCCGGCTCGCTGTCGTGGTCGGCGAGCAGACCTTCCGTGCCCCGCGCGTCGCCGTCGCCACGGGCACCGCACCGGCGATCCCACCGATCGAGGGCCTGGCCGAGCTGCGCGCGTCCGGCCAGGGGCCGGACGGCCCGGTCTGGACGAATCGCGAGGCCGTCCAGGCGCGCCAGGCGCCCGCGTCCCTGATCGTCCTGGGCGGAGGCGCCGTCGGTTGCGAGCTCGCGCAGGGGTTCGCCCGGTTCGGGTCGCGGGTGACGGTGGTCGAGGCGGCGCCTCGGCTGCTGATGCCGGAGGAGCCCGAGGCGTCCAAGGCAGTGGCCGAGGTCTTCCGGCGCGAGGGGATCACGGTGCACGAGGGCCTGGGCGCCGTTCGGGTGTCCGATGGTGGCGACGGCGTCCAGGTCACCCTGGCGAACGGCGGTACGACCGGCGGAGGGCAGCAGACCGTGACCGGCGAGAAGCTCCTCCTCGCGGCGGGACGGCGCCCGAACCTGTCCGAGATCGGTCTGGACACCGTCGGCCTCGACCCGTCGGCGCGCACCCTCGAGGTCGACGACCACCTGCACGCCCTGCGCGACAGCGAGCCGGTCGAGGGTCTGTACGCCATCGGCGACATCACCGGCCGTGGCGCCTTCACGCACGTCTCGGTGTGGCAGGCACGGGTCCTGATCAACCAGCTGCTCGGCCGGGAGGACCTCTTCGGCGGGTACCACGGGCTGGCCTGGTGCACCTTCACCGAGCCGGAGGTCGGCCGCGTCGGGCTCACCGAACAGCAGGCGCGGGACAAGGGCATGAAGGTCCGGGTAGGCCGCGAACCGATCGCAGCGTCGTCTCGGGGCTGGATCCATGGGCCGGGCAACGACGGGCTGGTCAAGATCGTCGAGGACGCGGACCGCGGCGTGCTCGTCGGCGCGACGGTTGTCGGGCCCTACGGCGGCGAGATCCTCGGGCTGCTGACACTCGCGGTGCACGCGCAGGTGCCCACGAGCATCCTGGCGACGATGCACTATGCGTTCCCGACGCTGCACCGGGCCGTTCTCGAGGCGGTACGCGCGCTCGCCTGAGATCGCAACGCTCACCCGGGATCAGCTCTGGACGGGCGCCGGTGCGTCGGTCTCGGGCGGCAGGTCGGCCTCGATGTTCAGCCGGCCGAGACGCGCGCGAATGCGCCGCCGCAGCTCGCGCGCCACCCGCCACTGCTCCCCAGGGCGGACGCGAGCGGTCAGTCGCAGCACGGTCTCCTCGCGGGTGATCCGCTCGACCCCTTCGACGACCGGCTCGTCCAGGAACTCGTGCGCCCAGTTCTCGTCGCCGTACAGCTCGTGCGCCACCGCGCTCATGGCGGCGCTGGCCGTTTCGATGTCGTCGTCCGCGGCGATGGGTACGTCGAGCACCACCCGGGCGTAGCCCTGGCTCTTGTTGCCGACCCGCACGACCTCGCCGTTGCGCACGTACCAGACGGTGCCGTTCACGTCGCGCAGCCGGGTCGTGCGCAGGCCGACCGCCTCGACCGTCCCCGACGCCTTCTCGAAGTCGATCACGTCGCCGACGCCGTACTGGTCCTCGAGCATCATGAACATCCCCGAAAGGAAGTCCTTGACGATGTTCTGCGCGCCGAAGCCGAGCGCGACGCCGACGATCGACGTGCCGGCGATGAACGGCGCGAGATCGATGCCGAGCTCGCTCAGGACGGCCATGGACGCGATCACCAGCAGGGTGAAGGAGACCCCCGAGCGGAGGACCGACCCGATCGTCGCCGCCCGCTGGGCCCGCCGCTCGGAGACCAGGCCGGTCGCCTCGAAGAGCGCGCTGTTCCCGGCGCGCTCCTTGAACGGCTTCAGGATCCGGGGGACATCCGGAACACCGCCGAGGTGCACCGGCCGCACGATCCGGTTGATCGAGCGGTGCAGGATCGCGCGCAGGACGAGAGCGACCAGGACGATCGAGACGACCCGGATGGGCACCTCGATGATCCAGTGGCTGTGGTCGTGCACGTACTTCGGAAGTTCGGCTGCGGTGCGCTGTGCGGAGGTGGCGGCGAGAGCTGTCACGGTCGACAACCTTGCCATGAGCCGTCCTGGCCACTCGCCGGCGTGGCGCATGCCGCACAATCACCAGCGGTAACCGCGTGCGCGCCGCGCCGTCGTCAGGTCTACTGGTACCTGTCCGGAGGTGAGCCGATGTCCGGGGCGTTGGTCCTCAACGCGACGTACGAGCCGTTGTGCGTCGTGCCGTTGAAGCGCGCGGTGGTCCTCGTCCTGGCCGAAAAGGCAGTCATCGTCGAGGCGGGCGACGCGGTCATGCGCTCGGAACGGACGTCGATCCCGGTGCCGACGGTCGTGCGGCTGTCGCACTACGTCCGAGTTCCGTACCGGCGTGAGATACCCCTCACCAGACGCGCCGTCCTCGATCGCGACGCCCACCTGTGTGTCTACTGCGGCATCAAGGCCGACACGATCGACCATGTGCGGCCCCGCTCGCGCGGCGGCCAGCACATCTGGACGAACGTCGTCGCGGCGTGCGCCCGATGCAACCATCGCAAGGGTGACCGGCTGCTCTCGGAGCTCGGCTGGCACCTCGCGGTTACCCCAGTACAGCCACCGGCCACGGTGGCTGTCGTCATGGGATGGGCCAAACGCGAGCCGTCATGGCAGCAGTATCTCGGCTGGCAGCCGTCGGGCGAGGCGATCGCCCCGGCGGTCTAACGTCTGCCGTCGTGACCGATCTTCATGAACTGAGCGCGCTCGAGTGTGCCGCCGCCGTACGCCGCCGAGAGGTCAGCCCGATCGAACTCGTGTCGTACTCGTTCGGCCGCATCGAGGCGCTCGACCCCAAGCTCGGCGCGTTCGTCACGCTGACGCCGGAGTCGGCGCTCCGGCAGGCGCGCGCCGCTGAGTCCCTGGTGATGTCGACGGACGACCCGGACGCGCTGCCGCCGCTGCTCGGGGTCCCTACGGCGGTCAAGGACCTCAACCAGGTCGCCGGTGTGCCGTCCCACTTCGGGTCGCAGACGATGCCGGACTTCGTCCCGCCCTTCGACGATCACGTCGTCCGGCTGTTGCGCGACGCCGGCACGATCAGCCTCGGCAAGACGGCGACGCCCGAGTTCGGCCTGTGCTGCTACACCGAGACCGAGATCGGGCCGCCCGCACGCACGCCGTGGGACGTCACCCGATCGGCCGGGGGGTCGAGCGGGGGCGCCGGTGCAGCGGTCGCCTCCGGGATGCTTCCGTTCGCGCAGGGCAGCGACGGGGGCGGGTCGATCCGCATCCCGTCCAGCGTCTGCGGGCTCGTCGGGTTGAAGACCTCGCGCGGACGGGTGTCGCGTGGTCCGGTCGATCTCGATGTCACCCGGCTGTCGGTACTCGGCCCGCTCGCGCGCACGGTGCGGGACGCGGCGGCGTTCCTGGACGCCGTCGCCGGGCCGCAGCTCGGCGACCCCGACCCGCTGCCTGCGCTTCCGGCCGGCGAGAGCTACCTCGACTGGTGCGAGCGCGAGCCGGGGCGGCTGCGCATCGGGCGGTTCATCGATGCGCCGATGAGCGACGGCGTCGACCCGGACGTCTTCGCAGCCTGGGAGCAGGCGTCGCTGCTGCTCTCGTCGCTCGGGCACGAGGTCGTCGACGTGCCACCGCCGATGCCGCCCGAGTCCGTCGCGGCGTTCGAGACGGTGTGGGCCGTGTCGGCCGGGACGATCCCCGTCGAGGCGTCGCGCGAACACCTCCTGACGCCGCTCGCGAAGTACTTGCGGGCCCGCGCCCGCGAGGTCAGCGGGATCGAGTTCGCGAACGCGATGGCGCAGCTCAAGACGATGAGCCGCGACGCGATCATCGGCACGGCGCGGTTCGACGCCGTGCTCGTCCCGACCCTGGCCAGGCTGCCCCAGCCGATCGGCTACTTCAGTGCCGGCGGCGACGCGGCCGAGGATTTCGAGAGGCAGAAGCGCTTCACGCCCTACACGGCCATCTACAACGTCACCGGTCAGCCGGCGATCTCGCT
>JAVHVN010000187.1:0-13572 GCA_032160545.1 Pseudonocardiales bacterium
CGGGGTCTCGAAGGTGACCGATCCGCCCCACATCGAGCCGATCCAGTTGAAGAACTTGATGCCGGTCGGGACGGCGATCAGGAACGTCATGATCGAGAAGAACGGCAGCAGCACCGCGCCGGTGGTGAACATGTGGTGCGCCCAGACCGTCAGTGACAAAGCACCGATCGACAGCGTCGCCAGCACCATGCCCTTGTAACCGAACAGCGGCTTGCGGCTGAACACCGGGATGATCTCGGTAACGATGCCGAAGAACGGCAACGCGATGATGTAGACCTCGGGGTGCCCGAAGAACCAGAACAGGTGCTGCCACAGGATCGCGCCGCCGTTCGCGGGATCGAAGACCTGCGCGTGCAGGTTGCGGTCGACCCACAAGACGGCCAGGGCCGCAGTCAGGATCGGGAACGCGAGCAGCACCAGCAGGCTGGTGACCAGGATGTTCCAGGTGAAGATCGGCAGCCGGAACATCGTCATGCCGGGCGCGCGCAGCGTGATCACCGTGGTGACCATGTTCACCGCACCGAGGATCGTGCCCAGGCCGGCGATGATCAGCCCGATGATCCAGAGGTCGGTACCCGAACCCGGCGAGTTGAGCTGGTTGTTCAGCGGGGCGTAGAGCGTCCAGCCTGCGTCAGCAGCGCCGCCCGGGGTCAGGAATCCCACGGCGGTGGTGATGCCGCCGAAGAGGAACAGCCAGTACGAGAACGCGTTGAGGCGCGGGAAGGCGACGTCGGGCGAGCCGATCTGCAGTGGCAGCACCAGGTTCGCGAATGCGAACACGATCGGCGTCGCGAACAACAGCAGCATGATCGTGCCGTGCATCGTGAACAGCTGGTTGTACTGCTCGGCGCTGAGGAACTGCATACCCGGGCGGGCCAGCTCCGCGCGCATGAGCAGCGCCATAATGCCGCCGATGCCGAACCACACGAGTGACGTCACCAGGTACATGCGGCCGATCAGCTTGTGGTCGGTCGTCCGCAGCACCTTGCTGAACGTCGAGCCCTTGGCGGTCTCGGCGGCCGCGAACGGCCGCGCAACGATCGGCCGGGGCGCGACCGGCTCGGGCGACGAGGCCGCGGTGGGCTCGGCGGTCGTGGTCACAGCGCTGCACTCCCCTGGGGTTCGCGGGCGGACGGGCGATCGAGACCGGTGGGCCGTCCTTCGAAGGATAGACAGTGGTCACCCGTTGCGACGCACCGGGCGGTGGCTTTGCACGCCGTCGAGAGTTCCCGGCCTGACCGTTCGCGAACCACCCGGCCCGAGCGGTCCCGCCTCGTTCAGACGGTGGTCAGTTCCTCGTCGCGGCGGAACAGATACATGGTGCGCTCGGTGGTCGCGGCGGCCCATCTGCCGGTGGTGACCACGCCGAGAACGAGCACGACGAGCCCGCATCCTGCGACGATCCACCACGCCGGGCCACTCGCGGCATCGAATGCCGTGCGCGCAGGCGCCCCACCCAACCGGGAGTTCAAGACCGATCCAATGACGGCGACACCCAGCGCCCCGCCGACCTGCCGGCTGGTCGACGCCACCGCCGCGGCCACGCCGGCCTGGCTGTTCGGCATCCCGGAGACCGCGGCGGTCGTGATCGGCGCGTTCACGCAACCGAAGCCCACGGCGAAGACGACGAAGGCCACGATCACGAGGACGAGCGGGGTGTGCCTGTCGACGCCTACGAGCAGCAGCCCCCCGAGCAGCATGAAGGAGCCGGCGAGGACCAGCGGCAGTCGAGGGCCGGTCGAGCCCACCACGCGACCGGAGATCGGCGCGACCACCATCATCACGACCGCCATCGGGAGCAGGCACAGCCCGGCGTCCAGCGGCGACAGCCCGCGGGCGTCCTGCAGATAGAGGGCGTTGAGGAAGAGGAATCCGGAGACGCCGCCGAAAGCCGACATGGCGATGACCGTCGCACCGGCGAAGGGCACGGAGCGGAAGAACCGCAGCTCGAGCAGGGGCTCGCTGCGCCGAGGTTCGTACCAGAGCAGTAGCACCAGTCCTGCCACGGCGACACCCAGAAGGCTCAGTGTCTCGGGCGACGTCCACCCCGCACGCGGGGACTCGATGATCGCGTAGGTGAGCCCGGACAGCAGGGCGAGGATCGCGACCTGACCGACGACATCAGGACGCCGCTGGTGAGGTGCCTTGGACTCGGGGACGAACACGGCGGCCAGGACGAACGCGGCGATGCCGATCGGGATGTTGATCCAGAAGATCGAACGCCAGCCGACGGTCTCGACCAGCAGCCCACCCACGACCGGACCCAGGCCGAAGCTGATGCCGATGACGCCGCCCCAGACGCCGATCGCCATGGCGCGCTCGCGGCGCTCGGTGAAGACGTTCGTGATGATCGACATGGCGACCGGGTTGAGCATGGAGCCGCCTACCGCCTGGACCATGCGGAAGGCGACCAGCCAACCCAGCCCCGGTGCAAGGCTGCACAGCAGGGAGCCGACCGTGAACACCGCGAGGCCGACCTGGAAAGTGCGGCGGCGACCGAGCCGATCTGCCGTCGAGCCGGACAGCATCAGCAGGCTTGCCAGCACGAGCACGTAGGCGTCGATGATCCATTGCAGACCGGATATCGAGGCGTGCAACTCGGTGCCGATCGACGGCAGCGCGACGTTCACGATCGTGTTGTCCATGCCGACGATCAGCAGGCTCATGCAGCAGATCGCCAGGACGAGTAGGCGGCGGCGACGACTCAGCTCAGGCACTGTGCTCCAAGACGACGTTCGGGTAGCGGACTCGGCCGTCAAAACTCGGTGCCGATGGCGGCGCCGACCTGAAGGTCGTCGACGCGTCCGCGCGGTCCAGTTCAGTGTGCTCGGGCGCCGGCGTCGCCAAGGGCGCGGTGCACCGTCGAGAGCACGACCGCCGCCAGCAGCCCCGTCCCGGCGGCGAGCACGTATATAACGTGTCATCCATCGGCCCGCCCGTCAGCAGCCGAACCACTCGACCCGGCCGTCAGCGAAACGGGAGGATCCGACCGTGACGTCGCCTCCCCCACCACCCACTGCGCCTCCAGCCACCCCCCATGACGACCTCGAGGCTGCGACGCTGCGCGGGTTGCGCGCCGCGGCGACGGCCGGTGCGCAGAGCCCGGGTGCGGGGACCCTCGTGCTGTTCGACGCGATGGCGGCGAGCCGAGTGCTCGACATCGAGGCCCGCCGCATGCGCGAGCGGGGCGAAGGCTTCTACACGATCGGCTCTGCGGGTCACGAGTCCAACGCGTACGTCGCCGACGCCCTGCGACCCACCGATCCGGCGTTGCTGCACTATCGATCAGGCGCATTCTTCCTGGCCCGCACCATGCAGGCCGGTCGCACCCTCGACGACGGTATGCGAGCCGTGCTGCTCGGGCTCGCCGCGGCAGTCGACGACCCCGCGTCGGGCGGACGGCACAAGGTGTTCGGCGACGCGACGCTCGCGGTGATCCCCCAGACCTCGACGATCGCCTCTCACCTGCCGCGGGCCGTGGGCGTCGCCTTCGCCATCGGTCGCGCGCGACGGCTGCGACTGCCTCTGCGGTGGCCAGGCGATGCGGTCGCGGTCTGTAGTTTCGGCGATGCCAGCCTGAACCACTCCACCGCAGTCGGCGCGCTGAACACCGCCGGGTACTGCGTGACCCAGGGTCTGCCGCTGCCGCTCGTCTTCGTGTGCGAGGACAACGGCATCGGCATCTCGGTCCCCTCGCCGGCCGGCTGGGTGCGGCAGGCGGCGCAGCGGCCCGGCATCCGCTACCTCGCTGCCGATGGAGCGGACCCGGCGGCCGCGGCCGACGCCGCGCACGATGCGGTGACGACCGCGCGTCGCGACCAGCGGCCCGTGCTGCTGCACCTGCGCACCGTGCGATACCTCGGCCATGCGGGAACCGATCTCGAGACCGCCTACCGCGGCGCCTCGGAGCTCGCCGCGGACGTGGACCGCGACCCCTTGCTCGCGCTCGCGCGCGAGCTGCCCGGCGTCGATCTCGTGGACCGGTACCTGTCGATCCGCCGCCGGGCCGCGCAGATCGCCGCCGACGTGGCCTCGGCAGCCAAACTGCGCACGGCGGACGAGGTGATGGCGCCGCTCGCGCCGCCGGTGATCCGCGCTCGTCCCGGCCGGCCGGCCGCGCCACCATCCGACCGGATTCGCGCGTTCGACGGACGCCTGCCCGAGGCCGGCGGCCCGCTCACTCTCGCGCAGTCGATCAACGCGGCGCTCACCGACGCGATGGCCGCGCGCCCGGAGATGGTCCTGTTCGGCGAGGACGTGGCTCGCAAGGGCGGCGTCTACGGGGTGACCCGTGGCCTGCAGCAGCGCTTCGGCGCCCCACGAGTGTTCGACACCCTCCTGGACGAGCAGGCCGTCCTCGGGCTCGGCCTCGGGGCGGCGGTTAGCGGGCTGCTGCCGGTGCCGGAGATCCAGTACCTGGCGTACCTGCACAACGCCGAGGACCAGTTGCGCGGCGAGGCGGCCAGCCTCCGGTTCTTCTCCGCCGGGACGTACACGAACCCGATGGTCGTGCGGATCGCCGGCCTCGGTTACCAGAAGGGCTTCGGCGGCCACTTTCACAATGACGACGCGGTGGGCGTGCTGCGCGACATCCCGGGCCTCGTCGTCGCGGTGCCGGCGCGGCCCGACGACGCCACGCCGATGCTGCGCTCCTGTCTCGACGCCGCCGAGGCGACCGGCCAGGTGAGCGTCTATCTCGAACCCATCGCGCTGTATCACGAGCGCGACCTGTACGCCGCGGGCGACCGCGAGTGGCTCGCGCCCTACTCACCCCACGACGATGCCGCGATCGGCTCGGCCCGCGTCCACGGCGACGGCCGTGACCTCACGATCGTGACGTTCGGCAACGGTGTACGGATGAGCCTGCGCGCGGCTCGGAGGCTGGCCGATGCCCGCATCGACGCCAGGGTGGTCGATCTGCGCTGGCTGATGCCGCTGCCCGTCGATGACCTCCTACGCGAGGCCGCCGCCACCGGACGCGTCCTGGTCGCCGACGAGACCCGGCGCTCCGGCGGGGTGAGCGAGGGTGTCGTCGCGGCACTCGTCGACGCCGGCTTCGACGGTGCCATCGCTCGGGTGACGAGCGCGGACAGCTTCATTCCTCTCGGGGACGCCGCGAGCCTGGTGCTGATGAGCGAGGCGGACATTCACGCCGCCGCGCACCGATTGGTGAGGGGCCCCAGGTCGCTCAGTTGAGCGGGCTAGCGTCGAACGCGACGACCGACGAAAGGATCTGCCCGTGAAGCTCGGACTGCACATCGCCGATTTCACCTTTCCCGGGGGGCCGGCCACCCTCGCCACCGACCTCAAACGCATCGCGGCGACGGCAGAGGATGCCGGCTTCGCCCGCATCAGCGTCATGGATCACCTGTGGCAGATCGGGGTCATCGGGGTGCCGGAGCAGGAGATGCTCGAGGCGTATACGGCGCTCGGTTTCCTCGCCGCGTGCACGTCGAGGGTCGAGCTGCTCGCCTGGGTGACCGCGGCCGTGTACCGGGAACCTGGCCTGCTCGCCAAAGCCGTGAGCACGGTGGACGTGCTCTCGGGTGGTCGTTCGATGTTGGGCATCGGCGCGGCGTGGAACGAGGAGGAGTCGCGTGGCCTCGGACTGCCGTTCCCGTCGACCTCGGAGCGGTTCGAGCGTCTCGAGGAGGCCTTGCAGATCTGCCTGCAGATGTGGTCGGAGGACGAGTCGCCCTACCGCGGCACGCACTACACGCTCGAGCGCACCCTGAACTCACCCCAGCCGCTGCGACGTCCGCATCCGCCGATCCTGATCGGTGGTGGCGGCGAGCAGAAGACCCTGCGCCTCGTCGCGCAGTACGCCGACGCCTGCAACCTGTTCGCAGGACCGGATCTCGAGCGCAAGCTCGACATCCTGCGCAAGCACTGCGAGGCCGTCCGGCGCAACTATGACGACATCGAGAAGACCGTGATGTTCCCGCTCGAGATCGCACCGGACGGCTCGAACGCCGACGAGATCCTCGACGAGCTGGCACGACTCGCCGGACTCGGCATCTCGCATGCACACTCGCGCATCAAGGACGTCGCCAGCCTGCGTCCGCTCGAACTGATCGGCGAACGCATCATTCCCGAGGCCGCGAAGCTCTGAGCGCTCACGCGTCGCGACCTGCCCCCCAGATCACATGAACTAGCGGCACCGCCCACCGGCTCGAGCCCCTGTGCTACCCCCGCGGAGCGAGCCGATGGGCGGCAGTCCCCCTGATCACCGGGCTGGACCGGTCAGGCCGGTCAACACCCGGTCGATCGCCGCGACCCCACGGTCGAGTTCGTCGATGCCGACTGTCAGCGCCGGCCGGAACCGCAGGCTCGTATCGCCCGAACCGAGGACGAGCACCCGTTCGTTCTCGCGAAGTCGCGTGATCGTCAGGTCCCGCAGTTCGCGGGACGGCAGCGTGAACGCACACATCAGCCCGCGACCGCGCACGTCCGTCACCGACGGATGCCGCGACGCGAGACCCCGCAACCCACCGAGCAGGTGATCGCCCAGCAGTCCGGCGCGATCGATCAGCGCGTCGCGTTCTACGACCTCGAGGATGCGTCGCGCGCGCACCATGTCGGTGAGGTTGCCGCCCCACGTCGAGTTGACGCGGGAGGAGACGGCGAACACGTTCTCGGCTACTTCGTCGACGCGGCGGCCGGCCATGATGCCGCACACCTGCGTCTTCTTGCCGAAGGCCACCACGTCCGGCTCCAGGCCGAACTGCTGGTACGCCCAGGCCGTACCAGTCATGCCGCAACCGGTCTGCACCTCGTCCATGACGAACAGAGCATCGAACTCCCGGCACAGCACCTGCATCGACTGCAGGAACGACGCCCGGAAATGGTTGTCGCCCCCCTCGCCCTGGATCGGCTCGGCGATGAAGCACGCGATGTCGTCGGGGTGCTGCTCGAACGCGGCGCGCGCCGCCGCCAGCGCTGCGGCCTCGTCCGCATCGATGTCACGGCTGCCGTTGACGGCCGGTGCCGGGATGCGCGGCCAATCGAACTTCGGGAACCGCGCCACCTTCGCAGGATCAGTGTTGGTCAGCGACATGGTGTAGCCGCTGCGGCCGTGGAACGCCTTCTGCAGGTGCAGCACCTTCGCACCCAGGGCCGGGTCGAGCCCGCGCGACTCGTTGAGCCGGCTCTTCCAGTCGAACGCCACCTTCAGCGCGTTCTCGACGGCGAGCGCACCGCCGTCGACGAAGAACAGATGGGGCAGCCCGGGGTCGCCCAGCACGCGCGCGAACGTCTCGACGAAACGTGCCATCGGCACCGTGTAGACGTCGGAGTTGCTCGGCTTGTTCACCGCGACGGCGGACAGCTCGGCGCGGAACTCGCTGTCGTCGGCGAGGCTCGGGTGGTTCATCCCGAGCGCTGACGAGGCGAAGAACGTGAACAGGTCCAGATAGCGCGTGCCGTCTCTGGCATCGACGAGTGTCGAGCCGCGCGATTCGTCGAGATCGAGGACGAAGTCGAAGCCGTCGGCAAGCATGTGCCGTGAGATCGTGGCGTGCACTTCGCCAGGAGCGACGGCGGAGGAACCGGCAGGACGTACGGTGGTCATGCCCGCAATCTATCGCAAAGTTTCCTGCTCAGGCTTCAGTTTGCCGAATAAATTCCGGTCAGCTGGGTGGCCTCGCCGGCCGCTCGAAAAACGTCTGCAGGACGACAGTCGTGCGCGTCGAGACGTTGGCCCGGCGCCGTATGTCGCGGATCAACTCCTCGAGCGCCGTCGGGGAGCCCACCCGGACGAAGAGCACGAAGCTGTCCTGCCCGGCCACCGAGTGGCAGCTCTCGACCTCGCTCAGACCGGTCAGTCGCTCAGGGATGTCGTACTCGGACGCCGGGTCCAGGGGCGTGACCGCAACGATCGCCGCGAGCGGCAGCCCCAGCGCCTCGGGGTCGACGCGGGCGGTGTAGCCGCGGATCACCCCATCGCTCTCGAGTCGGCGCACGCGCGCCTGCACCGCCGAGACCGACAGCCCGGTCGTCGCCGCGAGGCTCTTGAGCGTCGCTCGGCCGTCCGTCAGCAGCGCGGTCGCGATGCGCCGGTCTATGTCGTCGTCGAGAGGTCGGGCCACGCCGCAGAGGTTAGCGAGCCGGTCCCGGCCGAGAACCGCCCCAGCGGCGCTCGACCCGATCCGGGCCGCTCATTCGACGACGGCGTAACCCGCCTCGTCGACGGCGTCGCGGATCTGCTCGTCGGTCCAGCCGTCGCCGGTCACAGTGACCTGACCGCGTGCGAGATCGACGTCCACTGCCGTGACCCCGAGTACGGCGCCCACCTCGGCGCCTACCGCGTTGACGCAGTGCTCGCAGGTCATGCCGCTTACCGTGTAGATCTTCTCCGCCATCGGTTCGCCTCCGTCGTCACTCTACCCCGGGGGGGTACCCAGCCACGCCAGCGCCGCCCCGTCGGCGCGGTAGGGCCGATGTTTCCCGCTGCGGGAGCCCCGCGCTCGGCGGTGTAAGGCGCCCCCGGTGCGGGTAGCCCCTCAGCAAGGAGCGGCGACCGCCGAAACGGACTCCCCGAGGAGCCTGACCGAGCCGCACCGGCTCACGAAGGACACGCATGTGCTGGCAGGCGACGCAGACCTATCCCTGCGACCGCAGTTCCCCCCGCCGGGCGCGTGCGTTCCTGCTTGACCAGTGGACGGCAGCCCTCGGTTCCGCTGACGCCCTCGGCGACATCACCGCAGCCGCCGAAACGGTGACGAGCGAACTGATGACGAACGCGCTCAACGCAAGAAGCCTGCGGACCCGGCTGACACTCGCGATCCACCACACACGCGCCAGCATCGCCGTGCAGGACGAGGTCCCCGGCGACCCCCGCGCGAAACGCCCCGGGCCGCGTGAGATCTCGGGTCGCGGTTTGCAGATCGTCTCCCGCCTGTCCGACCGCTGGGGAGTCGAGCGATTGCCCGAGGGAAAGCGGGTATGGGCCGAGTTCGACCTTCCCTCGGATGCGACGCGAGCGCTGATCTGCCACGTGTCCTGAAGCGCGGTCACCGCAATCCCCGCGGCGACGAATGGATAATCCACAGCGGATACAGGGTTGTCCCCGGACGGCAGCACTTTTCCACCGCTTCGTCCACAACGTTGTCCACAGAAGTGGACAATTGTCGGCCGGTCGCAGCAGCGCGGATTGGTTTTCCCGAGAACCTCGGGTTCGTAACACACAAAGCGGAAATAGCGCAGAAAGGCTGGTGCGCGGACGGTGGCGGATCGGCGCGAATCGGCGCGGAACTTCGCCGGGCAGGCCGGCGGCCGACGTGATACCGGTCACCCGGGCACGGCGCGGTGCGAACGTCGCCTGGTGTTCGGAAAGCATTGGTGTGTCGGTGCGGGCCGCGAGGCACTCGCGCCCGCACAATGAATGAGGCCCCTCCATGTATGAGATGGAGGGGCCTCACCGACCCAGCTGCACCACTCGCGACCGATTGCTCGGTTGCGAGCCCGCGTTGCCGGACCATCGCGCGAACCGAGGACCGACCTGCCCAGCCACGGTCACCCGCGGCTCGGTGGTGACACCTGCCGTCGCCGGTCGCCCGACGCCGGTGGCCCTTCACCGCGAACGTCCCTGCCGAACTGGTTGCCCAGCCCGGCGGAAACACTCGCCCGATGCCGGTCGGCCTGCCTCGAGAACATCACCCGACGATGCCGGTTTCCCGACGCCTTCAGCTTCAGTTCCCGATGCCGGACCCCCGACCCCGGTGGCTTCGAGGTTTCCCTCGAACCGGTTTCTCGCTCTCGCGATGGGCAATTTCTACTGGCCCGAAACGCGCTGCGCAAGAGGTATTCCCCTTTAATTTTTGGGATTTTCGGCGTCCACAGCGTCGTCCCCAGAAATGAGCCGGTTGTCCCCCGAAATCGGCGTTGTCCACCGCGTTGTCCACCGTTCATCCACCGATTCATCCACAGCTGTGTGGCACCCTCGGGGCGTGCGGATCGCGACCTGGAACGTAAATTCGGTGCTCGCGCGGCTCCCCCGGCTGCTCGCCTGGCTCGGCACCACCGAACCCGACGTGCTCTGCCTGCAGGAGATCAAGTGCGCCGCGAGCGACTTCCCCGAGGATGCCGTCGGTGCTCTCGGCTACGAGGTGGCCGCGCACGGCACCGGACGCTGGGCAGGCGTGGCGATCCTGTCGCGCGTCGGAATCGACGCCGTGCGGCGCGGGCTGGACGACGAACCCGGCTTCCAGCCCGACGACGCGATGTTCGAGGTGCTCGAGACGCGCGCCATCGCCGCGACGTGCGGCGGGGTGCGGGTCTGGTCGGCCTACGTTCCCAACGGGCGCGAGGTGGGGCACCCCCACTACGACTACAAGCTGCGCTGGCTCGACGCCCTGCGCGCGACCGCGGTCGAGGAACTTCACGCCCACTCGCCGTTCGCGGTGCTCGGCGACTTCAACATCGCACCAACCGATGCCGACGTGTGGGACATCAGCCGTTTCGTCATGAGCACGCACGTGACGCCACCCGAGCGCGCCCGGCTCGCCGCGCTCGAGAGCGCCGGCCTGCGCGAGGTCGTCCCGCGGGCCCTGAAGTACGACCTGCCGTTCACCTACTGGGACTACCGCCAGCTCAGCTTCCCGAAGAACCGCGGCATGCGGATCGACCTCGTCTACGGCGACGCCGCGGTGGCGGATGCCGTCACCGACTGCTGGGTCGACCGGGAGGCGCGCAAGGGCACCGGCCCCTCGGATCACGCCCCGGTCGTGGTCGACGTGCGGCTCTGAGCACGCTTGCGCTGGTCCCGGGGGCCGGCACTGGCTACAGTGCAACACGTTCTAGTTTTGGCCCGTGGACGGCGACCGCCGTCCTGTCGCGAGCGGGGACGAGATGACGACTTCGGACTACGTGGTGGTCGGCGCCGGCAGCGCCGGCTGCATCATCGCCCGCCGCCTGGCCGATACGGGCGCCACGGTGACGCTTGTCGAGGCGGGTCGCCGCGACAACACCCAGCTGGTGCGCAAGCCGGGCATGATCGGCCCGCTGCACAGCGTCCCGCAGCTGAAGAAGACCGTCGACTGGGGGCACTACACCGTCGAACAGAAGCACGCCCTCGGCCGCCGCATCCCACAGACGCACGGCAAGGTCGTCGGTGGTTCGAGCTCGATCAACGGCATGGTGTTCGTCCGGGGTAACCACCGCAACTTCGACGACTGGGCCGCCGAGGGCAACACCGGCTGGTCGTCCGAGGACGTCCTGCCGAGCTTCAAGCGGTTCGAGTCCTTCGAGGACGGCGGAAACGACTGGCGTGGCGGCGACGGCCCGATCAAAGTGATCCGCGCGCGCGACCTCACGCCGGCGTCCGAGTCCTTCATGGAGGCGTTCGCCCAGACCGCGGGGGTGAAGCAGAACCCCGACTACAACGGCGAGGAACAGGAAGGCGTCTCGATCTTCCAGCAGAGCAACTTCAGGGGGCTGCGCTCAAGTACGTCGGTCGGCTATCTCGACGACCGGCCGGCCAACCTCACCGTGCTGCCCAAGACGATGGTCACCCGGGTCGTTGTCGAACGGGGCCGGGCGACCGGGGTCGAGATCGTCACGAAGCGGGGCCGCGAGTTGCTGCACGCCGATCGCGAGGTGATCGTCAGCTCCGGCACGTTCGGCTCCCCTCACCTGCTGATGCTGTCGGGCATCGGTCCCGCCGAGCACCTGCGCGCGTTCGGCATCGACGTCGCAGCCGACCTGCCCGTGGGCGACAACCTGCACGACCACCTCTTCGTGCCGATGTCGTTCGCGATGCCCACCGCCGTGCGCCGTCCGTCGCCGGGCTATTTCGCGAGGGCGTTCATCCGCGAGAACCTGCGCGCGGACAGCACCTGGCTGGCGCGCAGTGTGTTCGAGGTGGTGGCGTTCGTCCGCACGCCGTACGCGACCACGGTCCCGGACCTCCAGGTGCATGTGCTGCCGTGGAGCTACCCGTCGCCGAATCAGGACGCGCCGATCCGGCACGTCCCGGACCCGAGGCAAGCGCTGACCCTCATGTCGACGCTGATCTATCCCCAGAGCCGGGGCACCGTGCGCCTGACGTCGGCCGACCCGACGGCCGCGCCTGCGATCGATCCGAACTACCTTGAGCAGCAGGCCGACGTCGACGTCCTGGTCGCCGGCATGGAGCTGATTCGCGAGACGATGGCCGCCACGTCGATCGCAGGCTCGGTGACGTGCGAGGTGGCCCCGGGCCCGCAGTTCCCCACCCGCGCCGACCTCGCCACCGAGGTGCTCAACCGGGCGACGACGGTCTACCACCCGGTCGGAACGTGCCGAATGGGCGTCGACGAGCGCGCCGTGGTGGATCCGTCGCTACGGGTGCGCGGCATCGAAGGCCTGCGGGTGGTCGACGCGTCGATCATGCCGAGCATCGTCGGCGGGAACACCAACGCCGCCTCGATGATGATCGGGGAGCACGCCGCGGCGATGATGACCGCGTCAGTCGGGCAGTAGCGGCACGGTCGGGCCGAGGTCGCGCCCGAGGAGCACACCCCGGGTCACCGAGGACGACCCGTACCGGTCGCGAACGCGATCGAGCACCGCGTCCAGCCCGGTGACGTCGCGGCGACCGAACGGCAGCTCCAGCTGCAAGGCGTCGGCGTCGGCGAGCTCGGCGAGCGTGACGCCGACGAGGGTGAGCCCCTGCTCGCGGATGAGCGCCGAATTGGCGCGCACCAGCTGCCTCAAGGCCGTCAGCACCGCGTCGGTGTCGGCGGTCGGCGCAGCCAGGGTGTGCGATCGCGTCGCACGGGTGAAGTCGTCGAACCGCAGCCGCAGGACGACGGTGCGGGCGACTCGGCGGGCCGATCGCAGCCGCCGGCAGACCCGGTCGACGAGTGCGATCAGTCGCGCGTCCAGCTCGGCAGGTGACAGCCGACGCCGGCCGAGCGCCGACTGCGACCCGATCGAACGCCTGCGGCGGCCGGTGACGACCGGCCGGGGGTCGCGGTTGTGTGCCAGCGCGTGCAGGTGCCGCGCGGACGCGGGGCCGAGCATCGCAAGCAAGGTCTTCTCGTCGAGCGCTGCGACCTCGGCGACGGTGCGCACGCCGTAGGTCGCCAGCTTCTCGGCGGTGACCGCACCGACACCCCAGAGCCGGCGCACGGGCAGCGGATGCAGGAACGCGAGCTCACCCCCGGCTGGCACCACCAGTAAGCCGTCGGGCTTGCCGACGGCGCTCGCGACCTTGGCGAGGAACTTGGTTCCGGCGACGCCGACGGTGATCGGCAGGCCGACCCGCTCGCGGACGTCGGCACGCAGCCGCGCCGCGATGTCGACGGACGTACCGCGGATGGCACGCAACCCGCGGACGTCGAGGAACGCTTCGTCAACCGACAGCGGCTCGACCAGCGGCGTCGTGTCGCGAAAGACCTCGAACACCGCCCTGCTCGCTTCGAGGTATGCATCCATACGGGGCGGGACGACGATCGCGTCGCGGCACATCCGCAACGCCTGCCGCCCGCCCATGGCGGTGCGGACGCCGCACGCCTTCGCCTCGTAGCTCGCGGCGAGCACGACACCGCCACCGACGATCACCGGCCGGCCGCGCAGTCGCGCGTTGTCGCG
>JAVHVN010000059.1:0-16414 GCA_032160545.1 Pseudonocardiales bacterium
TGAATGCCGCGACTCCCCAGAACAGCGGCGGCAACACGAGGAAGAGCGAAGGACATCACCCCGCTCGCGCACGCGGTGACCGCCCAGACCCGGCGCTCCCGTTCCAGCCGCGCGATCTGAACGGTGATGACCGAGGTCAAGGGCACGAAGAAAGCGCTCGTCCAGGACGCCACTGCCGCGCCGGCGAGCACGCGCGGGTGCCGGTGCGCGTACTGCCAACTCTGGCGGGATTGCGGGGTGGATCTGGCCCGGCCCGATGTGCGGGTTCAATTCCCGTCGCCCGCTCCGCTTCCGGCCTGCCCGCCGCCGGCCGTCGGTCCTTCTGACCCCATGGCTACCGGTTCGCTCCGGTCATTTCCGGATTCCGCGTCAGATTCGGCCGTCGCGCGACGTCCCGGAAGGGATGACTATGCGCGCCAGGTGGCTGGACCATCCCGCACGAGTCGCCGCCATCGCCGGCCTGATCGCGTGCTGCTACATGGTTCTGCAGTGGACGCAGAACGCCCACGATGTCTCGCGCTTCATCGTCGTCGGGCGGCTGTTCGTCACTCCTCCGGGTCCGCCGGACGTCCACGTCACCCCGCACGCCGGCTACGACGGCCAGTTCTACTACCGGATGGCACTGGCGCCCGGACAGCTGGACGGCATCGTCAACGGTCTGCATCTCGACTCCGGACTGCGGCGGCAACGTATCTTCTATCCGTTCCTCTCCTGGGTGCTCTCGGCAGGAAATCCCAGGCTCATCCCGACCATGTTGATCGAGGTGAACCTGGCCGCTCTGACGTTGTTGGCCGGATGCGGCGCGAGGCTGGCCCAGGTGAACGGTCGACACGCCGCGTGGGGTTTCGCGTTCGCCGGTTACGCCGGGTTCGTGACCACCCTCAACCGCGACCTGACCGAACTGACGAGCGCGGCGCTCACCGTCGCCGCCCTGCTGGCCCTGGCCCTGCGCCGGCCCGTGCTCGCGACCCTCGCGCTGGTGCTGGACGTGCTGACCAGGGAGACGGCTGTCGCCCTGGTTGCAGGTATTGCGGTGTGGCGGATCTGGCAGATCGTCCGTGGCCGGACCCGCCCCGGCGTCGCCGACCTGCAATGGCTGTTGCCCGCGGTGGCATTCACGATCTGGCAGTGGGTGAACGCCTCGCGGTACGGGACGCCGCCGCTGCGCGACGAGCGCAACAATCGCGGCCGGTTCATCGTCTCGGCGTGGCAGTCGGTCATCGAAGCCGCGACGCATCTCAACCGGCTGCATCTGATCTTCATCGGCGGAGTGCTCTCGCTCGCCGTCCTCGTCCTGGGCGTGTTCTTCGAGCTGCGGCGTTCCCGCCCGCCGGCGTACCTCGTCGTCACGCTGGCCGTGCTCACCCTGCTGGCGCTGAGCCTCTCGCGCAGCGTCTGGAACCAGGATCCGGACGAACTCCGCACCTTCGCCGAGATCCACGTGCTCGGCCTCGCGATCCTGATGCACGCACGTCGCAGCAAAGTGCTCGCCGGCTACACCGCAGTCGCGCTGCCCACTCTGATGCTGCTCGCGTGGGCGACTTGATCCCCCCGTCGGGCAGGCGGTAACCGGAAGGTCGTCAGCGGGTAGCTCGCGCAGGTCTCCCAGCAGCGGGGAAACGTATCAACCGGGGGCTGGCATGATTCGGCAGCGTGAACCTGGCGTCGCGGCACAGCTACCCACCCAAACCGCTCCGGCTGCTCGGGAGGCCGGTGCCCATGGTCGGGCACGTGCGGATGTACGTCTGCGGTATCACCCCGTACGACGTCACGCACCTCGGGCACGCCGCGACCTACATCTGGACCGACGCCGTCGACCGCGTTCTGCGCTGGCACGGCTACGGGGTGACGCTGGCACGCAACGTCACGGACGTCGACGAGGTCCTGTTCGCCGAGGCCCTGCGGCGCGGCGAGTCGCACACCATGCTGGCCACCCTGCAGCGCGCCGGTTTCGAAGCGACGATGACGGCGTTGCGGGTGCGCACCCCGGACCACAACCCGACGGCCGCCCAGGCGGTCAGCCACGTGCTGCAGTTGGGCGCGGCGCTGCTCGAACGCGACGCCGCCTACGTCGCGGACGGCTCGGTGTACGCGCGCACGTCGTCGGCTGCGGCCCGCATGGGCCTTGACCTCGACACCGCACTTCGGCTGTCCGACGAGTACCACGACCACCCCGACGACCCGGCCAAGGAGAACCCGCTGGACGTCGCCGTCTGGGTCGCCACCCGCGAGGGGGAGGTGAGCTGGCCGAGCCCGTGGGGCGACGGGCGCCCCGGCTGGCACGCCGAGTGCGCTGCGATGGTGCTGGCGCTGTTCGGGCCGTCGGTCGACATCCACTGCGGCGGCGCCGATCTCTCCTACCCTCATCACGCCTGCGAGGCCGTGCTCGCCGAGACCGCGTCGGGCGTCGCGCCGTTCGCACGCGCCTGGATGCGCGCCGGCACGGTCGCGATCAACGGCGCCAAGATGGCCAAGTCGACCGGCAATCTCGTGCTCGTCGACGACCTGCTCAAGCAGCATCCGCCAGCGGCCGTGCGCCTGCTGTGCCTCAACCGCCGCTGGGACGAGGGCTGGTCGTTCACCCACGACGAGCTCGACCGGACCGTCGGCATCCTCGAGGCGCTGTACTCGGCCGCTGCCCGTCCGGGGCACGCGGGCGCCGCACTCGTCCCGTCGACGCTGCTCAACGACCTGGACGTGCCGGGCGCGCTCGCCCTGGCGCTCGACGAGGGTGGGCAGGCCGCCCGCACCCTCGTCGAGCTACTCGCGCTGAGCTAGCTACCCGTACGGCGCTTACCGAGGCCGGTGCCGCGGGAACTCCACGACCTGCTGGAAGGTCGGCCGGTTCTGCCAGTCGATGGCCGGCTGGCCTACGAGACCGAGTGCGCGGAAGTGGATGGCGTCGAAGACCGGCATGGTCTGCTTCGCCGCGGCCGACTCGGTTGACGCGGTCCAGGCCGACACCGTGGTCGAGCCGCCGTTGGCCGCAACCAGCGCCGTGTACGTCTTCTGCAGTGCGGCGTCGAATGCCGCACCGCACGTGCTCGGGCCGCCCGAGCACTCCCGGCTGGTGATCTGCGGGCCGAACCCATCGACCGGGTTCTGGCCGAGCAGCTGTTGCAGGCTGCTGACCAGGTAGCTCTCGTACCCGCCGTCGTACGCGCTGCCGACGTTCGCGCCTCCGGAGTTGGGAGTGTTGACGAACTGCATCGGCAGCTTCGCGTAGCCGCTCGAGATGGCCCCGCCGGTGGAGCCGACCGAGCCGACGCCACCCGCCGCGAGGATCGGGTCGTAGAGCGCGCGGATCACGTTCGGTATCAGCTCGTCGGCGATCGCCACGGCTGCGGCGTGCGCGTACTGGGTGTCACCGGGGGCGGTCTTGCGGCGGTGCGAACCGTCGGCGATCCAGCTCTGCAGCTGGGCGAGCATCACCTGGACGCCTGCCGGCTCGCTGCGACCCTGCAGGTACTGCAGCAGCAACGGCAGGACGGTGACCCCGTCGAGATCCTGGCTCGCGGCCGTCTCCATCGCCTGCACGACGTCAGCCCGCGTGACCGCGTTGCCGGTCGAGCTGAACTTGGTCTTCAGCTCGTTCACGAGCATCACAGAGCGGAACACCTGGCCGTAGCCGTACTGGTCGTCGGCCGCCGCGAAGCCCGGCGCCGGCTTGTTGTTCCAGCTGACGAAGAAGCCCTGCGGCGGGTTGATCTCGTGCACGTGCTGCGCCGGGCTCAGGTACCCCTGCCACTCGGCGATGCCGGTACCCCACGTGGGCAGCGACGGGTCGACGCTCGACGGCCGGAGCGGGTCCTTGCCGCTGACGAAGTAGCCCGTGTCGCGGTCGTCCACGTAGAACCAGTTGAACGTGTACTGGATCTGGGCCGCGCTGGCCATCCACGAAGTGACGTCGTGGGTGAGCGCCGGCTGGCCCCAGCCCAGGAAGCCGACGACCGAGTCGACGTCGTGGCCGAACGTCGAGCGCTGGTTGACGATGGCGACGGGCTGCCCGTTGACGGTCGTCCAGCCCTGCACGATCCCGTGCCGGGTCAGGTAGATCTCGTGCTTCAGCTGGGTCGGGGCCCCGATACCGCCCGGCTTGGGCAAGGGGGTCTCCAGGAACACCTCCTTGACCATCGCCGTGCACACGCCGTTGAACAGGTAGTACTTGCCCTCGGCGGCCGGCGTGCCGCCGAGCGGGTTGCACACCTTCTCCACCCGCTGGTCGATCAGGTCGCTGCCGGCGGAGGTCGCCGACCACGCGTAATCGCGACCGCGACCGAGTTCGACGATTCCGGTGCCGGGGAACGACGCCCCCTCGGCGTCGTAGTTCGGCGAGTGCAGGTCCAGCTGCGACAGGATCTGAGGAGCGAAGTAGGACACCTGCGGCCCGAACACCGCAACGGGGTGGCCGCTCGCGGTGTGGTTGGCGTTCACGACGAGCGCGTTGCTCATGTGCTTCGGCAGATCCTCGAGCGACGCGATGATCGCCAGGCCGGTGAGGTTGGGCTTGGCGAGGTTGCAGTTCGGGTCCGTGTTGACCGGGCCACCGTGCAGGTCGGGGCTGTCGGGCAGCGCCGTCTTCGCCGGGTCGATCGTTCCAGGGATCTCGTACGGGAAGCTCTTGTCGACGACCGTCGTCGCGGCGAGCGGGTCGTTCGAGTTCTTGAACTGCTGGAACGCGGCGTTGCCGGCGGTGACTCCGAGCTGCTGGCGGAGGTACTTCAGCAGTGCGGCGTTGGCCACCTCGGTGCCGCCGCCGCGCCCGAAGATGCCGCCGATCAGGCCCGCGATCGCGACGACGTCACCGACGTTCCACTGGCCGGGGACCAGCAGCGGCACCGCGGCGGCGTAGTCCGCGGGCAGCAGCGACGGGTTGAGCACGGTCGAGTTGACGTAGGCGTTCACGCCCGCGACGTAGTTGTAGATCATCGTTCGCGCGAGCGTGCCCTGGGCGCCGTACTGGGCCGGCAGCGCGTCGACCTGGGCCTTGGCCTGGGCGGGTGTGTAGGCCGAGAGCAGCAGCTGGTCGTGGTCCATCTGCTCGAACTCGCACGAACCGCCGAGGAACTCGGCGAGATTGCCCTCCCCGTAGTGACGCAGCACGTCCATCAGGAACAGCCGGTCCTCGGCCTGCGCGTACCCGGCTCCGAAGGCCATTGCCGCGTCGGTGTCGCCGTACACGTGCGGGATGTCGAGCGTGTCGCGGTAGATCGTCACGCCGGTCGCCGGCTTCTCGGTACGGGTGACATCGGTGGGCTTCACGCCGAACGATTCGTCGTTGTAGTAATCGGTCAGGTTGGCGTTCGTCAGCGACTCGTAGCCGTAGAGAAGGTTCTGGTACTTGCCGAGCTGATCCTGGCTGTTCTTCGGCCGGGCGCCGGTCAGCAGGAACTTGGCCGCGTCGACCGTGTTCACCAGGCCGTTCTCGCCCGGCGGCAGGATGCTCATGGCCTGGCCGTCGGCGTAGTCGTTCAGCCGGTACCCGGTGGGGACGGCCGACGCGGCGCTCGGCGCGAGCGCCGGGACGAGGCCGGCGACCAACGTGCTGACCCCGATGCCTGCTGCAACTGCTGCAGCGCGGGCGCGGCTGCGACGCGCTCGGATCATGTTCTCCCCCTGCGATGTGTAACCGGTTCTAGGCCTTCCCAACACCTTGGCGTGATCCGCCGGATCCCGCCACTCGAAGCCGCGGCAGGGCAGGATGCCTCCCGTGGCGGACGAGACGACGGGCGCAGGACGGCGCCGCAGGCGGGGCGACCGGGCGCGGCGCAGGGAACGGGATCCGGCGCAGCCGCAGCTGTCCGATCAGCCCGCGGGCCTGGACCGGCCGCGGCCGGCGCGAGACCAGCGTCCGGGCCGGGAACCACGCGGCCTTCACGACCTCGTCGGCGCCGGCCCGTCGCAACTCGGCGTGAGCGGCGCGCTGCGCGGTCGCGACGTGAACCGACCCACCGAGGACGACCTGGCGGCAGCGGAGCGCGACCTCACGATCGTGCGGCGCAACTGGACGCCGCCTGCCTGATACCGATCAGCCGATGCGGCCGGTGGTCTCGTACTCGGTGAGCATTGCGATTCGGCGCTCGTGGCGCTCGCCCTGCGAGAACGCGGTCGTGAGGAACAGGTCGACGAAGCGCACGGCGTCGTCCTCGGGATGGTTGCGGGCGCCGATGCTGATGATGTTCGCGTCGTTGTGCTCGCGTGCCAGGCGCGCGGTCTCGTCGCTCCAGACCAGCGCGGCCCGGATGCCCCGTACCTTGTTCGCGGCGATCTGCTCGCCATTGCCCGAACCGCCGATGACGATGCCGAGGGTGCCCGGCTCGGCGGCGGTGCGCTCGGCCGCCGCGATGCACGGTGGCGGGTAATCGTCGTCCGGGTCGTAGGTGTGGGCGCCGCAGTCGACCGGCTCGTGCCCGGCCGCACCGAGGTGCGCGACGAGCCGCTGCTTGAGCTCGAAGCCGGCGTGATCGGAGCCCAGGAAGACGCGCATGCCGTCATCATCCCAGGAGGAGGAATGCTGGACCCATGACCGCCCTGCCGTCGCCCGGGATCGCCGGGCTCGTGACCCGCTGGGAGCTGCAGCCGGTCGCTGTCGTGGCCGTGGTCGCGGCCGGCTGGTGGTACGCCCGCTCGGTGCGGGTCCTCCGGCGTCGCGGCGAGGCATGGTCGTCGGGGCGCGCCGTCACTTTCGCGACCGGCCTGGTGCTCGCGATCTGGCTGACCTGCGGCTTCGCGCAGGTGTACGCCTCGTCGCTGTTCTGGGTGTGGACGAGCCAGGTCCTCGCGCTGCTGCTCGTCGTCCCGCTCGTCGTGCTCGCCGGCCAGCCGTTGCACCTGGCCAGGGTGGTGCGGCCGGGCCGGAGCACCGGGATCGACCGGTTCCTCGCCTCGCCGGCCGGGCGGCTCTTCGGCAACCCGCTGGTGGGCCCGGCGCTCGTCCCGGTGCTGTCGGCAGTGCTGTTCTTCGGCCCGCTCGCCGGGTGGGCGATCGACCCGCCACAGGTCGGATGGGGGTTGCAGGTCGTGCTCGTCGTCGTCGGCGGCCTGATCGTGCTGCCGCTGATCGACACCGACGCCCGGCCGTCGTCGCTGGCGGTAGGGCTGATGCTCGCGATCGGGTCGTTCGAACTCGTCCTCGACGCGATCCCCGGAATCGCCCTGCGGCTGCACACGACGCTCGTCACCGGCTGGTTCGATGCTCGCACCGTACGGCCCTGGTCATTGCGTCCGCTGCACGACCAGCAGATCGCCGGCGCCGTCGTGTGGGTCGTCGCCGAGCTGATCGACCTGCCGTTCCTGCTGCTGGTCTACCGGCGATGGCTGCGCGCCGACGAACGCGACGCGGCCGCCGCCGACGCAGTGCTGGAGGCCGAGCGCGCCGCGCGGACCGGCCTGCCCGGGGCGGCCCCCGACGCCGACGCGCCGTGGTGGCTGACCGACCCGGCTATGCAGGAGCGGCTGCGTCGCCAGCGCCGGGGCTGAACCGGTACCGGCCGTCGGCGTCCTTGTCCAGGTCGTAGACGGCCACTGCCGCCGAGGTCGGGATCGGGCCGTAGACGTGCGGGAACTGGGTGCCGCTGCCGTAGCTGTCCTCGAGCACGACCGTCAGGCCGCTGCGCTCCGGATCGAACTCGACGACGCAGATGTTGACGGCGTCGGCGAAGAGCAGATTTGCCGTGTCGGCGACCTGGTCGGCGAAGGAGAAGTGCACGAAGCCGTCCGTCAGCAACGAGTCCGGCCGGTACTCCCCCGCCGATTCGGCCAGCGCCCAGGCACCGCGTTCGACGATGTGAAAGATCCGCTGCATCCGTTCACAGTCCCACGTGCTGTCATGCCCCGGGCCGGCAGTGGTCTCGCGAACCGTTCGTCATTGGACTCGGGCGAGGCCCTGCAGCCTGCGTCCAGCTCACCTCGAAGAGTCGGTGCGCCTCGACCTCTCGGTCGACGTCTCGGCGATTGCGACCGCACGTCGCGGCGGCCCCGCGTGAGCGTCAGTCGAACTGCGGCGACTCCGTGCGGGTGCGCTTGAGCTCGAAGAACGACGGGAATCCGGCGAGCGTCACGGTGGCGTCGAAGAGCTTCACCGCCTCCTCGCCGCGCGGGATGCGGGTGATCACCGGACCGAAGAAGGCGGTGCCATCGACGTGCAGCACCGGGGTACCGACCTCGTAGCCCACCGGGTCCATGCCCTCGTGGTGGGACTTGCGCAGTTGCTCGTCGTACTGGTCGGTGTCGGCGGCGTCTGCGAGTTCGGCCGGCAGGCCGGCCTCTTCGAGCGCCTCGACGATCACCTGGCGGTCGAAGTCGCGACCCTGGTCGTGCCTACGCGTTCCCAGCGCCGTGTAGAGGTCGCGCAGCACCCCGTTGCCGAACTTCTCCTCGGCCGCGATGGCGACGCGTACCGGCCCCCAGCCGCGCGAGAGCAGCTCCCGGTAGTTGTCCGGAAGACCCTCACGTCCCTCGTTCAGGACCGACAGCGACATCACGTGGAAGCTGAGATCGATGTCGCGATGCTTCTCGACCTCGAGGATCCAACGCGAGGTCACCCACGCGAACGGACACAGCGGATCGAACCAGAGGCGGACCTGCGTGGGCGAATCTGTCATCTGCGTCATCCTACCCAATCGATTGAAGGCTCAATCGATACAAGCTCCGTGCCGGCCCCGGGAATTCCCGCGATGCTTACCCGGGCTCAGATGCGGGTGAACGCGCGCAGCGCCTCGTCGGCATGCAGGTCCATGTTGACCTCGCTGTGGATGACCGAGACCACGCGGCGGTCCTTGCCGATCGCGAACGTCCAGCGCTTGACCGGCGCGCCGAGTCGCTCCCCGACGCGACCGCGCCGGACGCCGAAGATCCTTGCGACCTCGCCGTCGACGTCGGCCAGGAGCGGGTAGTCGAAGGCGTGCTTGTCGGCGAACTGCTTCTGCTTCTCGACCGGGTCCCGGCTGATGCCCACCCGCTGCACGCCGGCGGCGGCGAACTCGGCGCCCAGGTCGCGGAAGTGGCAGGCCTCCTTCGTGCACCCCGCGGTCATCGCGGCGGGGTAGAAGAACAACACCACGGGGCCGTCCTGCAACAGCGTCGACAGCCGCCGCGGCGCGCCGTCCTGGTCGGCCAGCTCGAAATCGGGCACCTCGTCGCCGGTGTTCACGATCTCGACGATAACGACCCGACCTGTGCTCCGCCTGTCGTGGAAGACTTGTCGCAAAGGGGCGCGCCGTGGATCCGGAGGCGCCCCGCGCCATGAAGCCCGCGGCCCACCACCAACGGGTTGCGGTCGCCCGCCGAAGGAGAGCACGCGTACATGTCGTCCGCCGAAGTCCCCAACCTGACCCGAGACGACGCGCGAGCCCGCGCCGAGCTGCTCGAGGTCGAGTCGTACGAGATCGCACTCGACCTCACCGATGGGAGTGGCAAGCCGTCGGAGCGGACGTTCCGTTGCACGACCACGATCGTGTTCGGTGCGGCCCGCCCGGGTGAATCGACCTTCGTCGACGTGATCGCCGACCGATTCCACTCGGTGACGCTCAACGGACAGGACCTCGACGTCTCGAACTACATGCCCGACAAGGGCATCGTGCTGCCGGGCCTCGCCGAGCAGAACACCCTCGTCGTGGCCGCCGACCTGCTGTACACCAACACCGGCGAGGGGCTGCACCGCTTCGTGGACCCCCTCGACGGCGAGACGTACCTCTACTCGCAGTTCGAGACGGCAGACGCGAAGCGCATGTACACGTGCTTCGACCAGCCCGACCTCAAGGCGACGTTCGCGGTGAGCGCGATCGTCCCCGAACACTGGGAGGTCGCCTCGAACGGCCGCCAGGCTGCCGTCGAGCAGCTGCGCGCGGGAAAGCTGGTGCGCTTCGCGACCACCCCGCGAATCAGCCCGTACATCACTGCCCTCGTCGCCGGGCCGTACCACGTCGCGCGTTCGTCGCACGACGGCATCGATCTCGCGCTGTGGTGCCGCAAGACGCTCGCGAAGCACCTCGACGCCGACGAGCTGTTCACGCTCACCGGCCAGGGATTCGACTGGTACCACGCCAACTTCGGCGTGCGTTACGCGTTCGACAAGTACGACCAGCTGTTCGTGCCCGAGTTCAACGCGGGCGCCATGGAGAACGCCGGCTGTGTCACCTTCCGCGAGGACTACGTGTTCCGCAGCAAGGTCACCGATGCCCGCTACGAGCGCCGCGGCGAGACCCTCCTGCACGAGATGGCGCACATGTGGTTCGGCGACCTCGTGACCATGCGCTGGTGGGACGACCTCTGGCTCAACGAGTCCTTCGCGACCTATGCGTCCGTCCTCTGCCAGACGAGCGCGACCCGCTGGACCGACGCCTGGACGACCTTCGCCAACGCCGAGAAGACCTGGGCCTACCGCCAGGACCAGCTGCCTTCGACGCATCCCATCGCCACCGATGCCCCCGACGTGCAGACCGCCGAGGTCAACTTCGACGGCATCACCTATGCCAAGGGCGCATCGGTGCTCAAGCAGCTGGGTGCCTACGTCGGCGTCGACGCGTTCCTCGCCGGGCTGCGCCAGTACTTCCAGGACCACGCGTACGGCAACACCACGCTCGCCGATCTGCTGAGTGCGCTCGAGAAGTCGTCCGGTCGCGACCTCGGCGAGTGGTCGAAGCTGTGGCTCGAGACGACCGGCATCAACACGCTGCGGCCCGCCTTCGAGCTGGACGAGTCCGGTGCGTACGCGAGCTTCGACATCGTGCAGTCCGCGCCCAACGAGGTGGCCACCACCAACACGCTGCGCCCCCATCGCTTGGCGGTCGGTGTCTACGAGGAGCGCGACGGGCGACTCGTCCGCACCGATCGCATCGAGCTCGATGTCAGCGGCCAGCGCACTGCCGTCCCGCAGCTCGTCGGCCGGCCGCAGCCCGCGGTGCTGCTGCTCAATGACGACGACCTCACCTACTGCAAGCTGCGCCTGGACGAGCACAGCCTCGAGACGCTGCGCACCAGGGGCATCGCGACGCTCGCCGACTCGCTGCCGCGCGCGCTGGCGTGGTCGGCTGCCTGGGACATGACCCGCGATGGCGAGCTGCCCACCCGCGACTACCTGGCCCTCGTTCTCTCCGGTGTCGAGCAGGAGTCCGACATCGGTGTGATGCAGTCCCTCACGCGCCAGGCGCTGCGCGCGCTCGAGATCTACGCGGATCCGGCATGGTCCCCGCAGGGCTACGCGGCACTGGCCGAGAAGGCGTTCGCGTCGCTGCAGGCGGCCGCCGCCGGCTCGGACGCCCAGCTCGCGTGGGCGCACGCACTGCTCGGTGCCGCCCGCAGCAACGAGCACGTCGCCTTCCTGCGGGCGCTGCTCGCGGGCACGCAGACGGTGGACGGACTGGCTCTTGACGACGAGCTGCGGTGGTCGATCGTGCAGACCCTCTCGGCGCACGGCGCCATCGGCCTGGACGACATCGCAGCCGAGCTCGAGCGCGATCCGTCGGCCGCCGGGCAGCGCCACGCCGCGACGGCGCGTGCGCTGCAGCCGACGCCCGAGGCCAAGGCCGAGGCCTGGCGGCTCGCGGTGCACGACGACTCGATCCCCAACGCGATGCAGGAAGCGGTCATCGCAGGCTTCGCGCACCCGCTGCAGGGCGAGTTGCTCGCGCCGTACGCGCAGCGCTACTTCGACGAGGTTGCCGACGTGTGGGCGCGCCGGACCAGCGAACTCGCCCAGAACGTCGTCGTCGGGCTGTTCCCGAGTTGGGGTTCGACGATCTCGCACGAGACCGTCGCGACGGCCGACGCCTTCCTGGCCCGCGATGGCGTGCCGTCGGCGCTACGACGCCTGGTCGGCGAAGGTCGCGCCGATATCGTCCGGGCTCTGGCAGCACGCGCCATCGACAGCAATTCCTGACCGACCTGGACCAAGCCGAAGTTAACGCGTATCCCACGTAGGGCGGGTCTCGTTACACCCACGTAACGACGACGTCTGGCCCACAGGAGTGCGCAATGCCGGAGCACGGCGGAACCAGTCCCTCGGGTCCGACCGCCCCTCGGGCACGCCATGCGCTCTCGGCAGCGGTGTTCGGGCGTCCGGATCCCGGCGACGAGCCGATCGTCGCGCCGGGCATCGGGGCGCTGCTGCGCCGGCATCCGCACGCCGTGCGCGGCGCAGCCGTCGGCACAATGGTGGCGGGGCTCGTCCTGTTCGTGGTCGCCTCGTTGACTGCGAGCGCAGGCGCCGACCCGTCCGCCAAGCGGGTCGACGTCGCGCTGCCCAGCACCGCGGCGTCCTCAACCGACCCGCTGCCCTCCCTGGACAGCTACGCCCCGACCACGGCGCAGGCTGTCGCCGTGCCGGTCAAGGACACGCCGACCCATGCCAAGAATCCGGCCCCGGCGGACCCGTCCGCCATCAGCGGTCTCGCGTCGAACGGCATCCCCAGCGTCGCCCTGAATGCCTACCGGGTTGCTGCGGCCAGGCTCGCTTCGGCGACGCCCAGCTGCGGCATCGACTGGGCGCTGCTCGCGGGCATCGGTCGCGAGGAGTCCGACCACGGCCGCTTCGCCGGGGCTGTGCTCCACGCGAACGGCGTCTCGACGCCGCCCATCATCGGCATCCCGCTGAACGGCAACGGCACCGCCGTCATCCGCGACACCGACGGCGGGCGCCTGGACGGTGACAAGGTCTACGACCGCGCGGTCGGCCCCATGCAGTTCATCCCGTCCACCTGGGCGCTGTACGGCACCGACGCCGACGGCGACGGCACCGCGAACGCCTTCGACATCAACGACGCTGCTCTCACCGCTGCCCGGTACCTGTGCGCGGCCGGCGGCAACCTGCGCACGCACGAGGGCCAGGTCGCCGCCGTGCTGGCGTACAACCATTCCGATCAGTACCTCGCCCAGGTACTCGCCCTCGCGGACGCGTACCGCCGCGGTGTCCCGATCAGCGGCCTACCGGTCGGCAACACCAGCGGATCCCTCCCGCCGCTCGGCAGCGGCCAGCTGCCTCCCGCCAGCCCCGGACAACCGCTCGCGAACCAGGGCAAGGCGGCACCGGCCACGGGGGGCACGCCGACTCAGGCACACGCGACCTCCAGGCCCGCGGCGACGACGCGCGCCGCACCTGCGACGTCCGCCGCGAGTGGCGGAGGGGGGTCGGGTTCGGGCAGCGGCACGAGCAGCGGCACCGGCAGCACGCCGACCCCGACGACGCCGGTAGCCATGCCGACCCCGACGCCGACGCCGACCAAGTCGTGCCTGCTGTGGGACCTGCTCAACCCCGGGCGTTGCGCGGTGTACCGCTAGGTCGGCAACGATCCGCTGCCGGGCAAGCCTCAGACCGGTCCGGCAGCGTCCGCGAGCATCCGCAGGCCGGTCACGATGCCGCCGACAAGATCGCCGTTGGCGAAGGACGCGCGCATCGCGAGCGCCGCGAGGGCACAGGAGCGGTTCGGCAACCGTGCCGCCGACACAGGCCCGGTGACGATGTGCAGGCAACGCTGACCGGGCGCCACGGCCACGAGGACGGCGTCGTCGGAGAGCTTCTCGAACAAGGCCTCGGCGTGCGCACGCGGCGGCGGGGTCAGCGCGCCGACATAAAGCGAGAACACCAAGCCGGATTCGCGGCTGGACAGTGTCAGCGCCTCGTCGAGCCGGCTGAGCTGGCGCGAGGTGAACGGCTGCGTCGGGTCGTCCGAACCCTGCGGCCCGTACTGCACCCCGCTGGCCTTGAGCTGGACCTCACCACTCACCGCTGGCACCTCCCACGGCTGTCGTGGACGTAGTCGCGGCGCCGAGTTCGCGGTGCTGGGACCCGGTCGCCGAGACGACTGCGTCCGGGTGCGGCACGAACCACGCCGCCGGGTAGTTCCACGGCCGCCCGGGCCGGTACCGGTTCGGCTGGTGCAGCATCGACTTGCCGTAGACGGCGAAGGTGACGAACGCGACGACCCCGAGCGGGATCGCGACGAACACCAGCACGGTCTGCACGATTGTCATGCTCGCTCCCCCAGCTGTGGCACCCGGTCGACCGTCACCCGCAAACCGTAGCGAACCCTCCTGTGCGCCCATCGCGATGCCCCGACCGCGCGCGCCGCGTCACATTCGGCGCTCACCCCTGTTCGTCTGGCAGGCCGTCCTCCGTGTCGTCCGGGTCCGCGTCCTCACCCCGCTCGTGCGGGCCGGGGATGTTGCTGGTCCCCTCGATCGCGGTACCCGACAGCAGCCCTTCGTCGGGATCGAAGTCGATGCTCGAACGGTCGATGTAGTCCTGCCCGTCGTCCTCGCGGCCCGCGCGACGGGCCTCGCCCTGCTGCGGCCGGCCGGGTGCCCCGCCGCCGGTGGTGGTGTCCTGCTCGGTCATCTCGTCTCCGTCCGTCGCTGTTGACGTCGTCCGAGCTGACACCTACCCACCGGGACGGTGCACCTCCCGGGTTCGGCCGGTCGCTAGGCGGCGCGGGGACGGCTCGAGCCCGACGCGTGGTGCGGGCCGGTTGGCCTCGTCCGCTCGCCAGTGACCGGGTCGAGGACGAACCGGGCGTCATTCGGCGGGTCCGCGGAGTCACCGTGACCGTTGTTCCGGCCGAAGTCGAACAGCCCGTTCAGGGTGCCGGCAACTGCGTCGACGCTGCCCTGGATGCGCGGCAGGCGCCAGTTGTCCTCGACGAAGCGGGTGATCGAGGACTGGTCGGTCAGCGTGTGGTCCACCGCGTTGTGCTGCGCCCATGGCGAGATCACCAGCAGCGGCAAGCGCGGACCGTAACCGCACCGGCCCTGCTGGCCGGCGACCGGCGTGCCGGTGCCGCACTGCCCCGTGCCGGTGAGCGCGTCGGCCACCGTCTGCGACGGGTTGGTCACGCCGCTGTACGCGTGGTCGTACCAGCCGTCCGAGTCATCGTAGGAGATGACGACGGCGGTGTTCTGCCAGTCGGGCGTCTTCTGCAGGGCATTGATCTCGTTGACGACGAACTGCTGCTCGTCGAGCGGGTCGGAGTAGGCGCCGTGCCCGTCCTGATACCCGGGCGCCTTGAGGAAGCTCACCGCCGGGAGGGCGGACGCCGGCAGCGTGCCGGCACCGATGCCTGCCACCAGCTGGTCGAAGTCGCTGGAGTCGTACTGGTGGTTCGGGGTGTCGAACTGGGGCTGACCGTTGACGTAGTGCTGCGTATCGGTACCGATCGTCTTCAGCGCCGAGGCGGGGACGGTCCCGTTCGGGTTGGTCGGCAGGGTCACGTGATGCGGGTTCGCCGTCGACGCGTAGTACTGGAACGGCTGGTGATGCGCGATGTAGTCGTCCTTGTAGCCGTACTGCCCGGTGCCCTGCGGCAGCGCGCCGCCCAGCCCGGCGCCGACCGGGTGCACCGCGTTGCAGATGCCCTGGTTCGACGAGTTCGGAACCGAGGTGTTGAAGCCGCCGTTCTTGAACTCGTCCGGGATGAACGTGGACGTCGACTGGCCGGCGTGACCGGTGGCCGTCGCCGCGTCCGAGAAGCTCGTCGTGGGCCGGAAGCCGCCCTCGAACCAGCCCCACGACAGGCCCGCGGCGTTGAGCTCGTCGCCGACGTTGGTGCCGGACATCGCGACCGCGTCGCGGGTGCTGCAGTCGTCCCAGTAGGGCTGGGCGTCACTGGTGAGCGAGTAGCCGCCGGTGCCGTCGGCGGTCAGGTCCGCATTCGGCTTGGCAGGGGTGGCGATCGAGGGGGCGTTCGCCGTGTGCGCCATGTCGACGCCGCCGGTGTTGCCCGAAACGAGGTTGATCGCGCCGGGTGCGGACGGCCCGAAGGTGGTGCCGTAAGAGTTGTCGCTCATCGAGTACTGCTGCGCGTAGTTCCAGAGTGCCGTAGTCGTGTTGCCGTCGTAGTAGTTCATGACATCGCCAGCGACGCAGGGAGCACCGGTCGGGGACTTGCCCGTCCCGGTTCCGACCGTCTGCGGGAAGCGGTCCATCGCGCCGCCGTTGAAGGCCTTCTGCTCGTCGGTGTAGTTGTGGTCCTGGTCGCAGGTCAGCACGTCGTTGATCGACGTCGGGCTGTAGCGACTCGGGTTCACGCCGTTCGGGTTGGCGGTGAGCAACGAGCCCGAGAGCCCGTTCACCGACGGGGTGTGCTTCGCGGCCTGGAACGGTGACCCGCCGGTGTTGGCGGCGTTCGGGTAGGTCGCGAAGTAGTGATCGAACGAGACGTTCTCCTGGAAGATCACGACGAGATGCTTGATCGGCGTGGCCGACTGATGCTGGGGGGCCGCGGCGCTCGACGGCGCGGCGGTCGCGCCGGCCAGCAGGGCGGCGACACCGACTGCGGCCGTCGCCGCACCGGCGGCGCGCGAGCGCCGGCGTGTGGTCGTCGTTCGGGACATCACTAATCGCATCGCAGAACCTTTCGACGCAGTCGACCCGAAGGTCACCGGGGTCATATGGGTAGCTGCCTGACTTCACCCCCGCCGGGTG
>JAVHVN010000212.1:0-3371 GCA_032160545.1 Pseudonocardiales bacterium
GCGCTGATGCGCGCGGTCGTCGAAGAGCGCCTCGGCGCCGGCGCTGACGTCGAGTACGCGCGCAACGCGTTGCGCGCGCTCGGCGTCCCCGACGCCGATGCGTCGGCGATCGCTGCGGCGCCGCTGCCCGCCGGAACGCCGGCCTAATCGCGCGGCGGCGGCTCGACACGCACACCCGGCGACTGCTGCTCGGGCCCTGCGACGTCGGAGCCCGCCGGCGCACGGCCGCCGTTGCCCGACGCATGGCCGTTGCCCGACGCGTGGCCGTTGCTGCGCGCGCGGGCCTCGGCGTCCTCGTCGGAGACATGCTCGCCGCGGTAGGGGCCGGGCTTGGGCCGCGGCTTGCCGCCGGGGAGCGCCAGGCGCAGGATCGTCCGGTTGACCATGCCCCACTGCTGGAAGAACGGGCCGGTGTTGTAGGGCAGCTCGTAGCGCTCGCAGATCTCGCGCACGCGCGGCGCGATCTCGGCGTAGCGCGTGCTCGGCATGTCCGGGAAGAGGTGGTGCTCGACCTGGTAGCCGAGGTTGCCGCTGAGGACGTGGAACAGCGGGCTGCCCTGGATGTTCGCCGCGCCGACCAGCTGGCGCACGTACCAGCCGCCGCGGCTCTCGTCCTCGGTCTCCTCGGCGCTGAACGTGTAGGTCTGGTCGGGGAAGTGCCCGCAGAAGATGATCGCGTGCGACCAGAGATTGCGCACGATGTTGGCCGTGAAGTCCGCCCAGAGGGTCTGCTTCCAGCCCTTGCCGGACAGCGCCGGGTAGGCGACGTAGTCCTTGAGGATCTGTCGGCGCGCCTTGAGACCGATGGCCTTCAGTTCGTCCCGGACCTGCGACTTCGGCTTCTCGCCCTTGCGGATCTTCTCGAAGTCGAGGTCGTGCACCGCGACGCCCCACTCGAACAGCGCCATCAGCAGCAGGTTGTAGAGCGGCTGGAAGAGGTACACCGGCTTCCACCGCTGGCGCGGGTCGATGCGCATGATCTCGTAGCCGACGTCGTTGTCCTTGCCGATCACGTTCGTGTACGTGTGATGGACGTAGTTGTGCGAATGTTTCCACGCCGCCGCCGGCGACGCGGTGTCCCAGTCCCACGTGGACGAGTGGATGGTCGGGTCGTTCATCCAGTCCCACTGCCCGTGCAGGACGTTGTGGCCGATCTCCATGTTCTCGACGATCTTCGCGACGGACAGCCCCGCGGTCCCGAGCAGCCAGGTCGGCTTCCACCGGGATCCGGCGATGAGGACGATTCGGGACAGCGCCGCGAGGCGCCGGTGGAACACGATGACGTTGCGGATGTAGCGCGCGTCCGCGTCGCCCAGATCGTCCCGGACCTCTTGGCCGATGGCCTCGAACTCCTTGCCGATCTGCTCCAGCTGCTCGGGCGTGAGCCTGTGCAGCGGGTTCTCGATGTCGGTGTGTCGCACGGGCGAAACTCCTGACCGGGGGTGGGTGATGGACGTCCTACAGGTCGATCTCGACGTGCCCTTCGGGGGCCGTCACGCAGACACGGATCATCTGGCCGCTCGCTTCGGTGAGCTCGCCGCTGCGCAGGTCGCGGACGACGCCTTCGCGCAGCCGTCCGACGCAGGTGTGACAGATGCCCATGCGGCAGCCGTACATGAGCGTGGCGCCGGCTTCCTCGCCACCGACCAGGACGGAGACACCGGGGTCGCACTTGCCCTCGCAGTCGGTGACGCGGAAGTGCACCGTGCCGCCGGACCCCTCACCGCCGCCCGTGCCGATGACCGGTTGGAAGCGCTCGGTGTGCAGCTGGTCGGTGCAGCCCTCCTGCTCGTACCGCTCGTGGACGGCGTCGATGAGCTCGCGCGGGCCGGACAGGAACGCCTCGCGATCACGCCAGTCGGGGCACAGCTCGTCGAGCTGCTCGGGGGCGAAGCGCGGTTGGTCGCCGGTGTGGATCGCGTGCAGGCGGTAGCCCTCGCGCCGCTCGCCGAGCCGGTGCAGCATCGGGCCGAAGATCATGTCCTCGGGGCTGCGGCAGCTGTGCACGTGGAACGCGTCGTCGAGGCAGTCGCGGCGGTCGAGTTCACGCAGCATGCTCATGACCGGCGTGATGCCACTGCCGGCCGACATGAACAGCAGCTTGTCCCGGCACGGCGTCGGGATGCCGAACGTGCCTTCGACCTCGCCCAGGAACACCGTGTTGCCCGGCTGGACGTGCCGGACGAACACCGGCGACATCCGGCCGCCCTCGGTGTACTTGACGGTGATCGAGATGACGCCCTCGGGATGCTCGGGGTCGGCGGTGATCGTGTAGGCCCGCCAGTGCCGGATGCCGTTGATCTCCATCCCGATTCGCACGTACTGCCCGCTCTGGTGTCCGGGCCACGGATAGTCCGGCTTGATGACGACGGTGGTGCAGTCCGGCGTCTCGTGCCGCACGCGCACGACCGTTCCGGTCAACTCGCGTGTCGACCACCGCGGGTTGAGCAGCGCGAGGTAGTCGTCGGGCAGCAGCGGGGTGGTGAGCGCCTTCGTGGCGCTGAGAAATCGCTGCCGCAGTGGGGAGATCTCCGGTTTCGCACCCGTCTCGACCACACGGACCTCCGCTTGCCGTCGGTTCGTCGGATAGATACTTGGGACGCAGATTGCCCGTAATCGACCGAATCAAACCAGTGCACACATGTCAACTGAAGCGTCCGGGCAGGTCTTGTCGTACGACCGCCGAACGGAGCTCCGTCTAGGCTGGTGGGCCCCGCCGAACATATCCGGAGCGCCGATGTCCAAGTACGTGTACGACTTCGCCGAGGGCAGCAAGGACATGAAGGGCCTGCTCGGTGGCAAGGGCGCCAACCTCGCCGAGATGACCAACCTGGGCCTGCCGGTGCCGCCCGGGTTCACGATCACGACCGAGGCGTGCCAGGCGTATCTGAAGAGCGGTCGTGAGCCCGAGGAACTGTCCGACGAGGTGTCCACGCACCTCAGCGCGCTCGAGAAGACGATGGGCAAGACGCTCGGCCAGTCGGACGACCCGTTGCTCGTCTCCGTGCGCAGCGGCGCCAAGTTCTCGATGCCCGGGATGATGGAGACCGTCCTCAACATCGGGCTGAACGACCAGTCGGTGCGGGGCCTCGCGGCGCAGGCGGGCGACGAGCGGTTCGCGTTCGACTCCTACCGCCGGCTGATCCAGATGTTCGGCAAGACGGTGCTCGGCATCGACGGGGAGCACTTCGAGGACGCGCTGGACGCCGCGAAGCACTCGAAGGGCACCACCAACGACCTGGACCTCGACGCCGACGACCTGCGCACCCTCGTCGAGACCTACAAGGAGGTCGTGGTCAAGCACGCGGGGCGGCCCTTCCCGCAGGAACCGCGCGAGCAGATGGACCTCGCCGTCCGTGCGGTGTTCGAGT
>JAVHVN010000012.1:0-2636 GCA_032160545.1 Pseudonocardiales bacterium
CGAAGGTTCTCGGCCGCCGGCGCGTGGGATCGGGCTTGCTCGCCATGAACCACGCCGCCTCGGTCGAGTACGTCCCCTACGGAGTCGTCGGCGTGATCGGCCCGTGGAACTACCCGGCGCACACCCCGATGGGATCGATCTCGTACGCCCTGGCAGCCGGCAACGCCGTGGTGTTCAAGCCGAGCGAGTTCACTCCTGCGATCGGCAAATGGCTGGTCGACGCGTTCGCCGAGGCTGTCCCCGACCGGCCCGAGGTGTTGCAGCTCGTCACCGGCTTCGGCGCGACAGGCAACGCGCTGTGCACGTCGGGAGTCGACAAGCTGGCCTTCACCGGCTCGACGGCCACGGGCAAGAAGGTGATGGCGGCCTGTGCCGAGTCGCTGACTCCCGTCGTCATCGAGTGCGGCGGCAAGGATGCGCTGATCGTGGCCTCGGACGCCGACCTCGACGCCGCCGCAGACGCCACCGTGTGGGGAGGCCTGTCCAACGGCGGCCAGACCTGCGCCGGGGTCGAACGGGTGTATGCCGTCGAGTCCGTCTATGACGCCTTCGTCGAGAGGGTCACCCGTGCGGCTCGCGAGATACGTGGCGGCTCGGACGCCTCGGCCGACTACGGGCCCATCACGATGCCTGCCCAGGTCGCCGTGATCGAGCGGCACATCGCCGATGCGATCGCATCGGGGGGGCGAGCGCTGGTCGGCGGCCGCGACTCGGTACAGGCGCCGTTCGTCCAGCCGGTCGTGCTGGTCGACGTGCCGGAGTCGTCGGCTGCCATCCGTGAGGAGACGTTCGGCCCGACCGTGACGATCACGAAGGTGCGGGACGAGGACGAGGCGGTTGAGCGCGCCAACGACAGCCGCTTCGGGCTGGGCGCGGCAGTCTTCAGCGCGAAGCAGGGCCGCGACATCGCCGACCGGCTCTCGTGCGGCTGCGTCAGCATCAACTCCGCGATCTCGTTCGCCTTCGTACCGGAGCTGCCCTTCGGCGGGGTGCGGGACTCGGGCTTCGGGCGCATCCACGGTGCGGACGGCCTGCGTGAGTTCGCCTGGCCGCGCAGTGTGACCTCGCTGCGCTTCCCGGCACCGCTGAACGTCACGACGTTCGCGCGGCCGAGGTACGCGCACCGTGCGCTCGCCGCGCTGGTGAAGGCACGCTGGGGGCGTCGCGGCTCGATCTCACGCTGAGATCTCCGTCGGACCCCCGGCACCGGGTGAGGTGGGCCTCAGGTCGCTGCCTTGGCGTGCGGGGCGGCAGACTATGGTCGAGAATCAGCGGAAGTTACTCGGCAGTAGGTTCGCAGATTCCCGGTTTCGGAAGGGCTTGAGATGGCACGCGAGTTCCAGCAGGTGGGTGTGGTCGGGCTCGGCACGATGGGAGCCGGCATCGCGGAGGTCTTCGCCCGCAGTGGTCTGACCGTGGTCGGCGTCGAGATCGACGCGGAGCGCATCCACTGGGCGCGCGCCCAGATCGAAGGCTCGACGGCGCGCGCCGTCGCGGGCGGCAAGCTCTCCGAGCACGATCAGAAGGCGCTGCTCGACCGCATCACCTTCAGCACCGACCTCGAGGCGCTGTCCTCGGCCGACCTCGTCGTCGAGGCCGTCCCCGAGCACCTCGACCTCAAGCGCGACGTGTTCACCCAGCTCGACAAGATCTGCCCTGCCGAGACCATCCTGGCCACCAACACCTCGTCGCTCTCGGTGACCGAGATCGCGGTCGCCTCGGGCCGTCCCGGCAAGGTCATCGGCTTGCACTTCTTCAACCCCGCGCCGGTCATGAAGCTGGTCGAGGTCGTCCGAAGCGTCGTCACCGAGCAGGACGTCGTCGACGTCGTCGAGGCGTTCACGCAGCAGCTCGGCAAGGTCGACGTCACGATCGGCGACCGCGCCGGGTTCATCGCCAACGCGCTGCTGTTCGGCTACCTGAACCACGCCGCCGCGCTGTACGAGTCGCACTACGCCAGCCGCGAGGACATCGACGCGGCCATGAAGCTCGGCTGTGGTCTGCCGATGGGGCCGCTCGCGTTGCTCGACCTGATCGGCCTCGACACTGCGGCCGAGATTCTCGAGACGATGTACGCGCAGTCGCGCGACCGGCTGCACGCCCCGCGTCCGATCTTCAAGCAGATGATCACGGCTGGCCTGCTCGGACGGAAGTCCGGCCGCGGCTTCTACAGCTACGAGTCCGCCGGCTCGCCCGTCGTGATCGCCGATGGACTCACGCCCTCACCCGACGCAGTACCGGCGGGTGCCCGTCCGGTGTCGACGGTCGGCGTCGTCGGCTCAGGCACCATGGCGACCGGAATCGTCGAGGTCTTCGCCAAGGCTGGGTATGACGTTGTGTTCGTCGCTCGCAGCGAGGACAAGGCCGACAGAGTGAACAGCGCGGTGCAGCGCTCGCTCGAGAAGGCGGTGCAGCGCGGCAAGCTCAGCGAAGCCGACCGGGACGCGACGCTCGGGCGGATCACCGGCTCGACCAAGCTCGACGACCTCGCCTCGGTGCAGCTGGTCGTCGAGGCCGTGGTCGAGGATCTCACCGTCAAGCAGGCGTTGTTCTCCAACCTCGACGACATCTGCGCGCCAGGCACCGTGCTGGCCACGACGACGTCGAGCCTGCCGGTCATCGAGTGCGCGGTCGCG
>JAVHVN010000027.1:0-6107 GCA_032160545.1 Pseudonocardiales bacterium
CTTCAGCACGGCCACGTTCGGGTCGGTCTCGATCCCTGCTGCGGCTCCCTCGGCGACGAGGTCCCGCAGGGTGCAGGTCTGCACGCCCTCCTCTCCGAGGCTGGGGAGGACGTCGGCGACGTAGTCCAGGTAGGGCTGATGCGGACCGACGAACAGCACGCCGCCCCGGCGGTGACCGAAGCGAGGGTCGGAGTACAGGAGGTAGGCGGAGCGATGCAGAGCGACGACGGTCTTGCCCGTACCCGGACCGCCGTCGACGACGAGAGCGCCGCGGGATCCCGCGCGGATGATGGCATCCTGGTCGGCCTGGATGGTGCCGAGCACGTCTCGCATCCGGGCTGACCGGTCGCTGCCCAGGCTGGCGATGAAGGCGGACTGGTCGTCGAGCGCGGCGTGCCCCTCGAGCCCGTCCGAGGTGAACACCTCGTCCCAGTAGTCGCTGATCCGGCCGCGGGCCCAGCGATACCTGCGCCGGCTTGCCAGACCCATCGGGTTGGCGTGGGTCGCTCCGAAGAACGGCTCCGCGGCGGGGGATCGCCAGTCGAGCAGCAGCCGACGACCCGCGCTGTCCGTGAGGCCAAGTCGTCCGATGTACACGGGTTCGGGATTGTGTGAGCTGACGATGTGGCCGAGGCAGAGGTCGAGGCCGAAGCGACGCAGCGCGCGCAGGCGAGCGGTCAGCCGGTGGATCTCCAGGTCCCGGTCCATCGCCTCCTGGCCGATGCCGCCGGGCGCCATGCGCTCGGTACCGAGGCGGCCGGACAGGTCAGCGATCGACTGCCCGAGGCTCTGCGCGATAGCCGCGAAATGCTGCTCGTCGCCGGCGATCAGCCTCGGGTCGGCCTTGGGGGCGAGGTGTTCGGGAAGGTCGAACGCGCTGGTAGTCAGGGGGTTCACCTCATCAGCTCCGATCTGACGTTCGTGACGTTAGACCGAAATTTTGGCGCTCATGAGCTCGGCCGAACTCTGCTAAACATGGAGGTGAGGCAGTCGCTTGCAACCATTGGGCGCCTCGAAGCAGATGCCGGACACGGGGTCTCCCGCGGGCCGCGTCCCGTTAGCAGGTGGGCGCGGGGGTAGTTACTGACGTGTCGTGCCGGATCCGGATGCACAAGCGGCTCGGATCCGGGTATTGAGTAGTCATGACACGCGATTCGCCGGGCATCGACGCGGCGCGGCTGGCCGACGACGATCTCCGGCGCGAACTCGCACATCTGCACGAGACGCGGCACGACACCATGCTCAGTGGGTCAGAGGACGCACTGCAGGTCCACACGCAGCGGATGTTGGCCCTTGAGCAGGAATTCCTGCGCCGTTTCCCGCGCGAGAGCGCGCCCGACCCGATGCGTACTCGAGCTGGCAGCCGCAAAGCAGCCGGGCAGCAGCCTTGACGCCGCGCGCGTCGTGAGTGGGGGCGAGGAGTTGACGAGCGGACGCGCCGAAGATCGCGACAACGAGACCCGCGAGCAGCGGCGGCGCCGGTACGCCCAGGGGCTGCCCGACTACCACGACCCCCTCGCCGGGATCGGGGGTGCGCCGCCAGCCCAAAGTGCGCTCACTCTCCGGTTGGTCTTGGCCTGCTTCGGCCTCGCTTTCTGCAGTGCGGCCGCGATCGGGTTCTCCGTCACCGCGGCACCAGTCGGATTCACCGTCGCGTTAGCTGTACTGGCCGCGACAGCAGCAGTCGACATCGCCGTCATCGTGCGCCGCAAGCGTCGCGGCGAACCCGGCTGATGCGGGCGCTACGACTTGTTTGCTGCCGCTTTGCCATCCTTGCTCCCGACAAGACCCTTCCCGATTCGCTTGCCTGTCACACCGGCCTGACGCCGTGCTAGCCCAGTGAGAGCAACTCGAAGATCTCCACCGCGCACTTCCCGTCACTGTTGGACAGGAACGGGAGACCGTCGGTGAACGCCTTTGCGGCAGCGAGATCGTCGGTTTCGACGATCGTGTAGCCGGTCAGGTCGCCGGCTGTTCCTTCACTGCCGTCATCGCGAACGGACGCGCTGGTCCCGAACGGGCTGCCGACGTCGAGGAGCGCCGCACCGAGCTTCTCCATCCAGGCGCCGAACGCGGCCATCCTCTCGGCGCCCTGCTGCGGCGTGGGGTCGGACATCGGCGTGGCCGGGCCACGGTAGAGGTAGATGAACTTCGGCATCTCGATCGTCCCTTTCGAGAACCGGCGTGCCCCATGCACGCCTTCACCACAATGACGAACGGCACCGTCGCGGGCAGACAACAGAAGTGGGTCGAGGCCTCGGTGACCGCGCAGCAGACCGGTGACCGAGTCGTGGAGCGCGAGCAGGGGTAGGTGATGCCGTTCCGATCGAGGTCGCCGGCGAATAGGACACCGCTCCTCTCTGGTCAGGAAGGTGACCAGAGAGGAGCCGTTGACGGGATAACCCGTCCCATGCCCCTGCGTGGGTGCGGTGGTTAGTGGGTGGTGGGTGCGGGCTGGCCGAGGGTGAAGGTCTTTCCGTACTCGAAGGTGGTGGCGCGCTGGGGACCCGAGGTGTCTACCGTCGCGTCACCGATGTAGCGGCCGTTATGGTCGATGACCAGGGCGGCGTTGCCCGCTGGCTCGAAGTCGAATCGGAGCGGGACGTAGTAGCCGGTGCCGCTCTGGCCGGCGAGGTTGCGGGCGTGTGCGATGGTCTGCACCGCGGAGACGGTGGGCAGGAACCGGGCGATCGTGGAGGCGAGCGAAGCGTCTACCGCACCGGTGCGGTAGAGGTGCTCGATCACCTGCAGTTCCGTGTCGCCCACCAGCTGGTCGTGCGGGCGGTTGCGGGTGTGGCCGGCTTTGAGGGGCGTGGCGGCCAGGTCGTTGGCGCGCTGTTGGGCGAAGGCGCGAACCACGGCGGTGAACTGCTGCAGGTCGCGGGGAAGGGCGGCGACGAACGCAGAGGTGGGGTGGTCGAAGGAGTTGTCCGAGACCGCGGAGCTGTCCCACCCGCACATATCGTCGAGGATTTTGGGTGCGCAGGTGAACACGGTCACTCGAGGGCTCCCTGCCGGTGTACCAGGGGCAGCTTTGCCTGCCGTGCCGCAGCTACCAATTGGGCCACACGGCATTGGCGTCGTCGTCTTACCCCACTCCACGATGCGTGTCTCCCCTTGTCCCTGCCCGCGGACCGGGATCCAGGCTTCGCCGGAAGAATCGGCCATCGGATGGTTGGTGACGATGTTGGCCTCGGTCTGCGTCTCTTTCGTGTAGTACCAGTCGCCCGCCGGGGCCGGCATCGATTCGCTCACCATGGTTGTGGGGCTGCCACCGCTGGCTGCTTGAGCATGATTGTCCACGCCGTTGGACAGCGTCGCAGCGCCGACAACGGCCAGCGCGGCGACGCACGCAGCGGCGGTGAGTCCCCACGCCGCCCTGCCCGGACGCTGCCCTTGCCGCGAGGCGCGAACGCGGCGACGAGAAACGAGATCCAGCGCCGGCGCGAATTCCACGGCCGGCGAGGCGGCCACGTCAGGGTGCGACTCTTCGATCGCGGTGCAGATCACCGTGCGGGTATCGCGCAGGCGGGCGACGACATCGGCGACATCGTTCGGGTACTCATCCATGACGGTTCTCCTTCAGCTCGCTTTTCAGTTTGTTCAGGGCTCGGGTCGAGATAGATCGCGCAGTGCTGACACGTAGGCCCAGCTCGGCGGCGAGCTGGTCGAAGGGGAGGTCACACCAGAAGCGCAGAACGAGCACCTCCCGCTGACGCTGCGGCAACCGCGTCAACGCCTCGAGCAATTCGGCGTGCTCGCCGTAAAGATCACTTGCCGGGGGAACCACCACATGGCCGCCCGGGTGCCGACGCTCGTAGCGTCGATGGGTGGCCAGACGGCGAAACTGCGAGCGGCACCGGTTGACGACCGCGGTGCGAAGGTAGGCGTCGGCCCGCGACTGGCCCTCGAACACCACTCGGCCACGCAGCACCGCTTCGAACACGTCCTGCACGACGTCCTCCGCCGCCGCACGCGAACCCAACACGCCGACCGCCAACAGGACCAGCCGCTGCCACCGACCAGCAAGCAGCGCCTCCACCGACAACGGCGGATCAGTACCCGCACGCCCGCTCTCCAGCGAGACAGCAACTTGTGTATCCACACCCTCAAGACGCGCCACCGCCTGGAAATGACGCACCACCAACACAACCGCGCCCTCATTGCATCCGGGACGGGCCCGGGACGCACCGCGTTGTGGCGACGCAGAGCGTCCACATTCACTCCTCCGGACAGGCCCGCTCTCAGGGCGGGTTCACGAAGACCGGGCGTGGGCTGATGGCAACCGAGCTCAGTGCGGCGAGAGCCCCGAAGACGGCGCAGGACCAGAGAGCGGGCCGGAACCCGGCGGTCACTGAGGTCGGGTTGTTGAGGTTGCCGTGGGCCGAGAAGACCGTGCTGGCGATGGCGATGGCGAAGACGGCGCCCAAGCGTTGGGCCATGTAATTGATCCCGGACGCTTTGCCCATTTCGGTCTCAGCGACGGAGTTGAGGACGGCGGTGGGCACGGTGGGCAAGGCCATCGAGACGCCGATACCGGCCACGAGCAGCGCTGTGACCAGTTCGATCCAGCTGGTGTGCAGCGACCCGCGTTCGGCGACCCAGGCGAATCCGAGTGCTTGCAGCGCGAGACCGCTCACCATGATCGGGCGCCGTCCGATCCTGTCGGAGAGCGCGCCGGCCAGCGGTGAGACGACCATCGGTGTGCCGAAGAACGGCAGCAGCCGAAGCCCGGTGGAGACGGGTGAGTACCCGCGGGCGAACTGGAAGTCCTGGGTGATCAGGAATGCGGCGGCGAAGGTAGCCCCCGACATGAGGAACATCGTCACGTTCCCTGCAGCGAACGCCCGACCACGGAACAGTCGCATCGGCAGCATCGGCGCACGAGCGCCGCGCTCCCACCCGACGAAGGTCGCCAGCAGCACGCAGCCGGCTACCAGCGTGCACACGATCTCCGCGCTCGACCAACCGGTGTCATTGGCTCGTACCAGGGCCCAGACCAGGATGACGACGCCTGCGGTGACGAGGGAGACGCCCGGCAGGTCGAGGCGCTCCGGCGAGCCGTGGCTTTCGGGCAGTAGGCGCACGGCGAGCGCGGTGGCAAGAATTCCGATCGGGACGTTGAGCCAGAAGATCCAGTGCCAGTTGAGTCCCTCGGTGACCACACCGCCGATGACGGGACCGGACGCGACCGCCAAGCCGGCGAGTCCGCCGTAGATGCCCACGATGAGCCCGCGCCGGTGCGGTGGGTAGGCCGTGGTGAGGATGGTGAGACTGAGTGGCAGCACCGCCGACGCTCCAAGCCCCTGAACGGTACGTGCCATGGTCAGCTCGGCAGTGCTGGGCGCGAGTGCGCACACGGCCGAGGACAGCGTGAACAGGGTCAAGCCCAAGGTGAAGACCCGCCGCCGTCCGAACCGATCACCGAGCGCCGCAGCGGTGAGGATCCCGGCTGCGAAAGCGATGCCGTAGGAGTTCACGGTCCACTGAAGCGAGGCGAGGTTCGCGTGCAGGTCGCGCTGCATACGGGGCAGCGCGGTGAACAACGCGCCCGTGTCGAGGATGACCATGAAGTATGCAGTCGAGGTCAGGGCCACCACCCAACGCAAGGAGGGGGTGGGCGCGGTGGACGGCGGTTGCCTCTTCGTCATCGATCCTCCAACAGGGGGCCGCCTTGTGGGGCGGATCTGCCGCAGTGACGAACAGCCCTGCCCGGCACGGACAGCCGCGGGCGAAGAGTTCTTTCAAAGATTCGTTCATTCGGCGCTGTCCGTCGGCGACGACGTCGTTCGTCAATACTCGAACTGGAACCGATCAATGACTGGAGGGGTTATGCAGTACGCATTGCTTGCCTACGGGAGCCAGCGGACCGATTCGGGCCCGGTGGACGGGGTGATTGCGGACGTGCTCGCTAGGCCGTACGTCACCGGATGGGCTCGCCTGCACGCGGACGGGTCAGCCACCACCGTGCGGCACGGCCAGGAGCGGACGCTTCTCACCGACGGGCCGTTCATCGAGACCAAGGAATTTCTCGCCGGCGTCATCGTGGTGGAGGCCGACAACCTCGACGGTGCCCTCGCCATCGCGCAGGAACTGCAGGAATCCCG
>JAVHVN010000083.1:0-3523 GCA_032160545.1 Pseudonocardiales bacterium
CGCGACTGCATGCCGACGCGCGTGAGCTGGTTGAGCAGCGGCGGGTTGCCGATCACGTGGGCGAACAGGCGGGCGACCTTGAAGTAGAGGCCGTACTCGTCCTCGAGCAGCGACGGGTAGCGCTGCAGCGCCATGCCGTCGCCCGTCGTGAGCGCGTCGTGCAGCAACTCCGCCGCGAGCCGTCCGGTCTCGTAGGCGTAGTCGATGCCTTCGCCGTTGAACGGGTTGATCGTTCCGGCGGCGTCGCCGACGAGCACCCACGTCGGCCCGACGTTCGGCGTCACCGAGCCGCCCATCGGCAAGCGGCCGCCGGTCGGCGCGCCCGTGGAGCCCTCCGGCGTGATGCCCCAGTACTCCGGCGCGGTCGCGGCGAATTCGTTCATCAGGTGCGACGTGTTGACGTTCTTCCAATCGCGGAACGTCGACAGCAGGCCGATACCGACGTTGATCGTTCCGTCGCCCACCGGGAAGATCCAGCCGTACCCGGGGAGCGAGTTGCCGTTGCGGTCGCGCACGTCGAGCGCAGACTCGATCCACGGTTCCGCATGCAACGGACTCTCGTAGTAGCCGCGGATGGCCATGCCCTGCGGGAACGACCGGTTGCGGGTCGCGCCGAGGGCGCGCCCGAACCGTGAGTTCGCGCCGTCGGCGACGACGACGTACCGAGCCCGCACCTCCTCGGTCTCGTCCGTTGCCTTGTTCTTGACCACCGCCCCGCGCACGAGTCCGTCCTCGAGCACCGGTGCGATCGCTTCGCAGCCCTGGCGGATCGTCGCGCCCGCGGCGACCGCATGGTCGGCGACCATCTTGTCGAGGTCACGCCGGCGCACGACGTAGCCGTAGCTCGGGTAGATCGGATGGTCCGGCCACTGCAATTCGAGGGTGATGCCGTGCGCGCACGCTCGCAACCCGTCGTAGCGATGGAACTGCTTCAGGCCCTCGCCGAGGCCCATCTCCTCGAGTTGGTGCACGGCCCGGGGGGTGAGACCGTCGCCGCACGTCTTCTCGCGCGGGTACATCTTGCGCTCGAGGACGACGACATCGTGTCCGGCACGCGCGAGCCAATACGCGGTTGCTGCTCCGGCTGGCCCGCCCCCCACCACCAACACCTCGGTGGTGTGGTGCACTACGCCCCGGCTGCGACTGGGTTGCCGTCTTTGTCGAGCGGCGGCTTGGTGCCCTCGGTGATGGCCACGAGATCAGGGTCGGGCGGCAAGCCGCTCAAGACCTCGCGCTCGTACCGGACGACTTCGGCGATCTGCAGCGGTGTGAGCTGGGCCGCCCACGCGGGCATGTTGCCGACCTTCGGCAGGTTCCGGGCGCCCCACGTGTCGCCGGGCCAGCCCGCGGTCCCCAGCGAGACCCACCGGATCTGGTCCTTGAAGTTCGGGAAGTCCTTTGCGAGCACGCCGTCCTTGAGCGGGAGTCCGACCCCGCCGCTGCCGTCGGCTCCGTGGCAGGTCGCACACTGCTGGTAGATCTTCGCTCCCGCGGCGAGCGGGCCGGTCTGCTCGGCCGCCGGCTTCTCCAGGGTGTTCGCGTAGATGAACGCCCACAGCGGCAGCAGGGCCAGCGCCGGCATCGCCCACACCGGGATCTTCTTGCGGTTGTTGTAGGCCTGGATGTACGGCGGATCGGGCTTCGGCGGGGGCGGAGGCGGCGGGGGAGCAGCGGCGACGGCGGGGGTCGCCACCGCGGCCGCGACCGGTTCGACCTCACCACCGGCGGTCGGCGCGGCGGCGGCTCCGGCATCGGCGGGCGTCGCCAGACCGGCGGCCTCGCGCCGTGCTCGAGATCGCGCCAGCAGATGTTCCGGGATCTCGGTCATTCCGGGGGCGACATTAGACGGCCCGGATCCCCGGAAACCAAGACGGGGCAACGGGCGACGCGGTTCGTCGACCCAGAATTCGAAGTGCTAGACAACCCGCCACACCTTCTTCCGACTGGTCCTTCGTCGGTAGAATGTGAGAGATTTCACGAGGCAGAGTCCCGCCGCCGGTGCCGTGCCGACGGCCCAAAGAGCGAGGAGGTGGCACCCGCCAGAGTGGTTGCGTTCGTGATGTCCTTCCTGGTCGCAATCGCCGGCATGGCGGGCGTCATGGCGTATGGCCGTCGCCGTGCTGTCGGCGCGCCGCTCACCTGGGGTGAAGCCATCGCCGCCGCCACCTTCGCGTTCGCGCTCATGTTCTGGGCGTACGGCGTCGTGCCTCATCAATGGTTGCAGTGGGCGAACAACGAGTTGCGGTGGACGCCGTCGAAGAAGCTCTTCGGTCCGGGTGACGTGCTCAAGGACTACCTGCCGTTCACGCTCGACTACGAGAAGCTGCGCGACATCATCGTGGTCGTCATCTACGGCATCTTTCTCGGAGCACACGTGGCGATGTGGGCTCTTTGGCAAGACCGCAGCAAGAGAGCCGACAAGCGGACGCAACGTGAGCTCGCACCGTCGACGTACGGACGTCCGCTCGTGAAGCAGGGCGGGTAGGACCTCACCATGGCTCGCACCGATGCGAACCCGCCGATGCCGGAGTTCCGGACCGACTACGTCCTCCAAGAGGTCGACAACGACTACTTGACGCGCGCCGTCAAGCCCAAGCAGTTCATTCACATCGACCAGTCCGAGTGCATCACCTGCGAAGGCTGTGTCGACATCTGCCCGTGGAAGTGCATCCACATGGTGCAGAACGAGGCCATCAGCGAAGCGATCGACACCGATCAGCCCGGTGACGATCCCACCGACCAGTACCTGTTCCTGATCGACGACGACGTGTGCACCCGGTGCGCGTTGTGCGTCGACCGTTGCCCCACCGGGGTCATCATCCTCGGCAAGCTCGTTGACGCACCGGCCACCGGTGATCCCCACATGCGCACCAACACCCATGGCTACGGCTATGGCATGAGACTCGGTTAGAGAGGAAGCGCGCCTTGGCCAAGTCGATGTCCGACCGACCGTCGATGGGCGATCGCGTGTCCAAGCTGAACAGCTCCGTGCAGGGGTCGCAGGCGTGGGGATCGATCTTCCGGCCGGGCTCCATCTTCCGTAAGGGCTACACCGACAGCCCTCGTAACCGCTCGTACGTGATCATGAACTCGGTGCTGTACCACCTGCACCCGGTCAAGGTGAAGCGGCACGCAGTGAAGGTGAGCTACACGCTCTGCCTCGGCGGTCTGTCGTTCTTCCTGTTCATCGTGCTCACCGTCACCGGCATCTTCTTGATGTTCTTCTACCGCCCGACCACGGCATTGGCCTGGCAGGACATCTCGACGTTGCACACGTCGGTCGCGTTCGGTTTGCTCGTACGCAACATGCATCGATGGGCCGCGCACCTGATGGTGATCTCGGTCTTCCTGCACATGGCGCGCGTCTTCTACCACGGCGCCTACAAGCCGCCCCGGGAGTTCAACTGGGTCATCGGCGTCATCCTGCTGACGCTCACGTTGCTGCTCTCGTTCACCGGCTACCTGCTGCCGTGGGATCAGCTCTCGCTCTGGGCCGTGACCGTCGGCACGAACATGATGGGCT
>JAVHVN010000078.1:0-57858 GCA_032160545.1 Pseudonocardiales bacterium
AGGGACAGCGCCACGATCGGCACCACGAAGACCAGTACACGCGTGGGTCTCGGCCATTGGCGGCGGCGCGACGGAGTGGCATGCCGCCCGCCGCGCCCGCGCCCAGAGTCGGACATCGGACGATCGAACCACGTTGTCGCGTGCACCCCCAACGCTGAGCTGGCGTGCTCACACCGCGATCCGTCCCTTACGCGGACCCACCAGTCATCGGCGTAGCAGCGTGCTCGCGGTGACCGCGCGCAGTCCCCGCGCAGCAAGATCGGCGAGGACGAGCGGCATCGCCTCGACCGTCCCGATATGTCCGAAATGCATGCTGACGATCGACCCTGGCTGCGCAGTCGCGACGTTCGTTCGCACCGCGTCTGCCCCAGGATCGGTGTAGTCCAGCGAGTCGACGTCGTAGGACAGACAGATCGGATAGCCGGCCGCACCGGCCAGTTGCAGGACGAGTGGCGTCGCCGTCGCCGCCTGAGACTGACGGAACACCGCGCCGCCGGATCCGACGATCGAGGTAAGGACGTCGCGGCACCGCACGATCTCGTCGCTCGCCGCAGAAGCAGCCAGGCTGTTGATGTCCAGGTGGTTGTAGGTGTGATTTCCCAACTCATGGCCCGCTGCGGCGATCTCCCGGGCGACGCCGGGGTTCGCGGCCAGCCAGCTCCCGACGCCGAGCACCGTCACCTTCGCGTCGTGGGCGCGGAACACATCGAGCAGCTGACGCGCGATGGCGGGGTCACCCGCGCCGTGGAAGGTGAGCGCGACCTCGCGTCTGGACCGCGGTCCGGTCGTGTGCTGCACCGCGCTCCCGTGCCGCGGCGCCGAGGCGCGAGCTGTCGGCGTCGTTGACGTTGCCGCGGAACTGCGCGCGGACGTCGCGCTGCGCGCGGACCCGGAGCCCGATGTCGTCGGCGCGCCGATCGTGCGGACCCCCCGGGCGCAACCAGCAATGACGGTCGCCACCGCCGCGGCGCCCAATCCGAGCAGGCCTCTTCGCGACACCGTCACCGACCCATCATCCCAAGGCGCGGCAGCGCGGCGACGTCAGGCCCAGCTCTGAACGGGCGTCGTCAGAGCGAGACCTCGGCGCCCTTCTTGAGCGTCGGGATGAACGACTCGTGGATCTCGTAGCTCGCCGGACCTGACGCCGTATGCCCACCAACCGCGTGGATCGTCACGATGGTCTCGAGGCCACCGTTCTTGACCTCGCGGCTGAAGAACAGCGAGCACGACTTCCCCTTCACGCCCTTCTTGCCGGCGGACGCATGCCGAAGGCCGGTCCCGAATTTCGAGGCATCCTTCGCGTCGCCGTCCTGCGCGTCGGTGAGCGCGCCGTTGGCACAGTTCTTGGCCAGTTCGGGCAGCACGCCTTTGATCTTCGCCTCGAGCGCCGAGCGACTCGCGACTTTCACCTTGCCGAACTGGAACGTGGTCGTCTCGGTCTTTTTGCTCTCCTGCTCGACCCGTTTGCCGTATGCGGTGAGGTCCTTGATCAGCGTGTTCACTTTCGGATCTGTTCGCGGCGTCCTGCCGATGCCGGGCTTGATGGCGGTGATACGCCCCTCGAGCGCACTCTTCTGCTTGTCGAACTCGGCGACCGCCGCTTTGAAATAGGGCACATTACTGCCTCGCGACCGCATGGAGACGAGAGCGCGCTCGGCCTTGGTGAGTACCGCATTCAGGGACGCGATGTTGTCACTGGTAAGGACATTCGACGGATCGGTCACGACATTCCTCCGCACGATTTGTGGGCCGCTCCGTATCAACCGGCCAAAGCACCATAGCCACGGAGCAGGCACCTCGCCATATGTCGAGCGACATTCATCGCAAGATCGTCGATGACCGGACGAGGCGTGATCGGTGCCCTGTGACGCGTCGGCCCCGAACGCGAACACCCCGTGCCACGCTCGATGTGCCCGACTTCACGTGGGACTAACCTTCGAGTGCTTGGACGTCGCGTCGATTCTGCCTGGCGGGGGGTGCGCAGAACGGCTGCGACGGCGATGCCTACCGGCGACACCACGCGTCGGGCGCGGCCGAACAAGTCAGCCGAATGTGCAACCCCGGCATGAGTCACCCCCGTTGGGAGAAGGGGACCATGCATGCCTTCCTCGACTCGCTAGGGCGCTGGTGTGCGCGACGCAGCTGGACCGTGATCATCGGCTGGCTCGTCGTCCTCGGCATAGTGCTGGCGGCGCGCGACGCGTTCGGAGGGAAGTTCGTCAACGACTACACGGTTCCCGGCAGCCAGTCGTCGGTCGGGCTGGCCCTGTTGAGGGCGGACTTTCCGGCGCAGGGTGGCTACGCGGGTCAAATCGTGTTCCACGCCGAGAGCGGAACGGTCGCTGCTCAAACCGGCGCAGTCAACAGCGCGATGGAAAACGTCGCCATGCTGCCACACGTGATCAACGCAGTCAGCCCATTCGCCGTACCGGGTTCGCCTCAGGTCGCTAAGAACGGCACAACCGCGTACGGAACAGCATCGTGGAACGTCGTTCCGGCGTCACTCGACCGGGCGTACCTCACGCAACTCGACACCGCCGTCGCACCGGCGCGCGCCGCCGGACTCCAGGTCGAGTACGGAGCGGGTGCCGGGCAGATCGGCCAGAAAACCGACGACAAGAAATCCGAGATCATCGGATTGTCGTGCGCGCTGCTGTTCCTGTTGCTGATGTTCGGTTCGATCGTCGCCGCTGTTCTGCCGCTGATCTCGGCGGTGTTCAGCGTGCTCGCCGGGCTCTCGGTGGTGGGCCTGCTAGCCGCGGCGCTGACGTTCCCCACCGCCGCGCCGACGGTCGCCACACTGCTCGGGCTGGGTGTGGCCGTCGACTACGGGCTGTTCCTGGCCGCGCGCCATCGCGAACAACTGGACCACGGCGTCGGGGTGGTCACGTCGGCCGGCCGCTCGACCGCGACGTCCGGCGCGGCCATCATCGTCGCCGGAGCTACGGTCGTCGTCGCCATCCTCGGGCTGTATGTGGCCGACGTGCCGTTCGTAGGGGCCATGGGGCTGGCCTCGGCGGTCGTAGTGGCCGTCACCATGCTCGCGGCGCTCACTCTCATGCCCGCGTTCATGGGCGTCGCGGGAACGAACGTTCGCGCCATCAAGGATCTGCGAGCAGCGAAGCGCGCGACGACCGGCGCCGACGACGAGGCCGCTGCCTCCTCGGTTGCCGCCCTGGCAGCCGCCGCTGACGAGGCTCACGAACGCAGCGCGTTCGCGCGCTGGGGACGCAAGGTCAGTGACCGGCCGGCGCCGTGGGCAGTACTCGCGGCGTGCGTTCTTGCCCTGCTCGCCATCCCGTTCTTCTCCCTGCGACTCGGGCAGCTCGACGCGGGCACGAACCCGACCTCCGAGAGCATCCGCCGCGCGTACGACCTCGTGGCCAACGGGTTCGGTCCGGGCAGCAACGGCCCACTGACCGTCGTGGTCGCCTTGCCCACGAGCAACTCGGCGCAGGACAACCAGGCCCTGCTGACGACCGCACAGACAACGCTGGGCAAGACACCTGACGTTGCGGGCGTAGGGGCGCCGTCGCTGAATTCCGGCGGGACGACCGCCGTGATGACGGTGGTGCCGGCGACATCGCCACAGGACGCAGCCACGACACACCTGGTCAACCAGCTGCGCACGACGGTGTTGCCCACCGTGCCGGCCAGGACGTACGTCGTCGGCGCCACGGCGTCTTACGTGGACTTCACTGCGAAGATCTCCCAGCGCATGCCGTGGCTCATCCTCGTGGTCGTCGCTCTCGCATTCATCCTGCTGACCGTCGCATTCCGCTCAATCGTCATCGCCACGAAGGCAGCGATACTCAACCTGTTGTCGGTGGGCGCGGCCTACGGGGTGATAGTGGCGATCTTCCAGTGGGGCTGGGGCTCGTCATTCGTGGGAATCCACGAGAAGCTGCCGATTCCGGCGTTCGTACCGATGTTGATGTTCGCGATCGTGTTCGGCCTGTCGATGGACTACGAGGTCTTTCTCCTCTCACGGGTACACGAGGCGTGGGCGAAGACGGGCGACGCGCATCGCAGCGTGGCGATCGGCATCGGAAGCACAGCTCGGGTCATCACCACGGCCGCCGCGATCATGGTGGTCGTCTTCACGAGCTTCGTTCTCGATCCCGACCCGACAGTCAAGATGCTCGCCGTCGGCATGGCCGCGGCCGTCCTCATCGACGCGAGCATCATCCGAATGATCCTGGTGCCCGCAGTCATGTCGATGCTCGGCGAGCACGCGTGGTGGATTCCGAGATGGCTGGACCGAATCACTCCGAACATCGATATCGAAGGCAGCGCGCATCTCGCTCGCGCGGAGGCAGAGGACACCGCGACGCCAATCCGGACACCCACGGGCGCCGCCTGACCGTTGGAAGTAGGAATGCAGGCGTGCGGCTGCGGGCGGCGACCTGTGGACTGTCCGTGAAAGGCTGTGATCGGCGGCCCGCGGGTTCTCACCGACCTACGCTGGACGTACGACCGGCACCGGTAGACGCATGTCGAGCAGGCGGTGGACACGCCGCCGGAGGAGGCCCCGGATGGTTGGCCTGAGGAGCGTCCGGATCGCCCAGGCAGGCGCTGCGCTGCACCGCGCGGCGGCCGTCGTCCGCCTCGGGCCGTGACTGGTCGCGTGCGACGCGGATAGGTCGACCGGCCGTGCGCATGGATCTCGGGGCGCTGCTCGCCCGCTATCACGAGGCGTTCAACGATCGCGATTTCGACGTCTGGCGCGACCTGTTCGACGAGGACGTCGAGCTCCTCGTCGATGGTGTGTCGTTTCGCGGCGTGGACGCCGCGGTTGCCTATGGGGTCGGGAGCGTGAGCCAGTTCCCGAGCCTCTACATCGCCTCCGAGCGCGTCGTCGCGGAATCCGACGACACGATCGTGACCGAGATCGACCTCGTGACCGGCGATCCTGCCGGCGGGCAATCCCGCATGACGGGCTCGGCATGCGAGATCTGCCGGGTGCGCGACGGGCGCATCGTGTCGGTCTGCAGCTACTACATGCCCGAGCCGACCGACCGCGCGGACGCGGTACGGGTGCCGATCCGCGCCGAGGCGAGCGTGGTCGCCGACGAACAGGCGGCGCTGCGACGGGTGGCGACTCTCGTCGCGCGCGGGATCGCGCAGGACGAGCTGTTCGCGGCCGTCACCGAGGAGATCGGCTGGCTGGTGAACGCCGGTACGACGTCGCTGTTGCGGTTCGAGCCCGATGACACCGTCACGCTCGTGGCCTCCTGGAACGCGCGGCACGCCGACCTGCCGATCGGCGCCAACCGTCCGGTCGACGAGCAGCTGCGCTCCATTCGAGAGACCGGCCGGCCGTGGCGGCGGGAGCTGGCGGAACTCCCGCCCACCGGAACGTTCGTGGACGAGGCGCGCGCGCTCGGGATGCGCACGTTCGTCGGGGTCCCGATCGTGGTCGAGGGGGGTGTGTGGGGTGTCGCGTTCGCGTCCTCCACCGCCGATCGGCCGTTCGCCGAGGACGCCGAGACCCGGCTGGCCGGGTTCACCGAACTGATCGCCACCGCGCTCGCCAACGCTCACGCCCGCGTCGAGCTGCGCGGCTACGCCGAGGAGCAGGCGGCGCAGCGGCGGGTGGCGACGCTGGTCGCCAGCGGCGCGCGGCCGGAGGAGGTGTTCGCCGCCGTCGCCGGCGAGGTCGGGGGGCTGCTGGAGGTCGACTACACGGTCCTCGTCCGATCCGACCCGCACGACATGATCACGGTCGTCGGCACGTGGACCAGCACTGGCGCCGCCGCGCCGTCGCCCGTGGGCAGGCGCTTCGAGCTCGGCGGCCGGAACGTCAGCACGCAGGTGCTCAGGACGGGCCGGCCGGCACGCCTGGATGCCTACGCCGACGTCACGGGCGCCATCGGGAACACCGGCAGCCGTGAGTGGGGCTTCCGCTCGTCGGTGGGCGTGCCGATCAGCGTCGAAGGGCGGCCGTGGGGCCTCATCATCGTGGCGTACACACGCGACCGGCCGCTGCCGGCCGACACCGAGGCACGGCTGGCAGGGTTCACCGAGCTTGTCGCCACCGCGATCGCCAACGCCCAGGCCCGCGTCGAGTTGCGCGAGTTCGCCGAGGAGCAGGCCGCGCTGCGCCGGGTGGCGACCCTCGTGGCCCGGGCGCCGGCACCGGAGGAGGTGTTCGCCGCGGTCGCCACGGAGGTCGGGCGACTGCCGGGCTGCGACATGACCTTCCTCAACCGGTACGACCCGGACGGCGCGGCCACGGCCGTCGGTGGGTGGAGCAGCACCGGCGCGTTGCCCATCCCGATCGGCACCCGGGTGCAGTTCGGCGGACCGAACGTGCCCACGCTGGTGTTCCAGACGCGCCGGCCGGCGAGGATCGACGACTACACCCAGGCCACGGGTCCCGTCGCCGCCCTCGCCGACGCGTGGGGAATCCGCTCCGCCGTCGGCGCGCCGATCAGCGTCGAGGGCCGGCTGTGGGGCGTCATGAGCGTGGTGTCGACCCGCGAGGAGCCACTGCCCGCGGACACCGAGGCCCGGCTGGCCGGATTCACCGAGCTGGTCGCCACCGCGATCGCCGACGCCCAGGCGCGGATGGAGCTGCGCGGCTTCGCCGACACCGAGGCGGCACTGCGGCGCCTGGCCACGCTGGTGGCGCGGGGCGAACCGCCCGACGCGGTGTTCGCAGCCGCGACCAGCGAGGCTCTCCGATATTCCGGGAACGGCACCGCCCGGATGATCCGTTTCGAGCTCGACGGAACGGCGACGCTCGTCGCCAACGAGGGCGCGACGGACCCCGGCGTGCGGGTCGGGGAACGGTGGGAGGGTTATCCGCCGCACGGGCTGACCGCGACGGTCCGGCGTACCGGCCGCTCCGCCCGGGTCGATGACTACAGCGCCATTGAGGGCGGCGAGGCGACGCTGCGTGAGGGGATCCAATCCGCGGTCGCCGTGCCGATCCACGTCAACGGCCGGCTGTGGGGAATGATCGCCGTCGGGCCCGGGCCGCTGCCGCCCGGCCTCGAGGGGCGGTTGTCGCAGTTCACCGACCTGGTCGCCACGGCGGTCGGGAACGCGCAGAACAGGGCCGAGCTCATCACCTCCCGCGCGCGGATCGTCGCGGCATCGGATGAGACCCGCCGGCGGATCGAGCGCGACCTGCACGACGGCGCACAGCAACGCCTGCTTGCACTGGCACTGCGGCTGCGTTCGGCGGCGGCACCCCCCGACGGCGACGAGGTCCGTACCGCCATCATCGACGTGGCCTCGGGGCTGATGGGTGCGATCGACGAGTTGCGGGAGATCTCACGCGGCATCCATCCGGCGATCCTGTCCAGGGCAGGGCTGCGGCAGGCGCTGCGCGCGCTCGGGCGCCGCTCGCCCATCCCCATCGAGATAGACGTGCGGATCGACGGCCGGCTCCCCGAGCACGTCGAGGTGGCGGCCTACTACGTCGTGTCCGAGATGCTCACCAACGCCGCCAAGCACGCCCGCGCCTCAGTCGTCGAGGTAGACGCCGAAGCGTCCGGCGGCATGCTCCGGATGTGCGTGCGCGACGACGGTGTCGGCGGCGCCGACCCGCTGCACGGCTCCGGGCTGGTCGGGCTCAAGGACCGCGTCGAGGCACTCGGCGGCACGCTGTCCCTGCAGAGCCCGCCCGGTGCGGGCACCACGGTGCAGATCGCGATACCCCTCACCAGTGCCGACGGGCCGCCGTCCCCCCAGTGAGCCGCAGGCGCACCGGAGCAGCCCGACGATCGGGGACCTACGTACCTGTCCCGCAAGGTTCTTCCGGGTCATGATCATTCGGGCGAGGTACCGAGCGGGCGGGGGTCCACCGGTATCCGGCTGCACCGAGCCCGCCGACACCATCCTGGTCGGCGGGCTCTGGCGTTTCACCTCAGTCCGACGCGATCTCGCGACGGGCATATGCGGCGCTCCCAGATGGATGCGTGGACGATCGCGCTGACGCCTTCCGGCCCGCCGCGGGTCGTCAGCGCGGCGTTTCAGGGGCGTCGACTCTGGGCAGCCTGTCCCTGTCGTCGAGCCGTGCGGCGCACCCCAGACGGTCGAGCGGCCGGCGCGTGCTGGCGACCGAGGTGAAAGGCCGGCGCTGTGACCGCGACACCACTGGCGGGCGTGACGCATGACGGAAACGAATGCATCGTCACGCTCACGGGCGAGATGGACATCGTGATCGCCCCGCACCTGGTGAGCTTGGTCGAGAACGCGGTGCAGCAGTGCCCCGACGGGTCTACCAGCGTCGTCCTTGACCTGGCCGGCGTTACCTTCATCGACTCGATGGGGATCGGCGCGCTGCTCAGCGCCCAGCAGTGTGCCGCGTCCCGCGGCTGGTCGATGAAGTTGAGGGCGGTGCGGCCCCGAATCGTGAGGCTGTTCACGATCACCGGGCTGGATGGCGCGTTCGAGATCATCTGACGAACACCACCGTTCGCTGGGCAGGATGTACGCGTTGTGGCGGCCTTGGGCGCGGATCATGACGGGAGTGCCGGCAACGGCAAGGCGCGTAGAGTCGGTGGCACTGAGGCTCTGTCGCACGCCAGTCATCACACTGGCCTCGCCCTCGGCGAACAAAATGCCCGACCTGACAAGGGTCATCTCGAGGCGCGCCATGACGATCGCCCCATTTCTCGAACCATCGACAGCTCAGCCGAGCATGACTTCACCGGCAGCACTCGCGGTCGGTGAGCTTCGCAATCCCCCGACGACAACCAAGGCAGACGACTCGATGGAGACGCGATGACCGCCGGCGCCGAGCGCACTTCCGTCGCGACAACCCCGGACGAGGTCGGCTCCCAGGAGGCGGCGCGCTGCGCAGTGTGCGATCACCATCCCGGGGACCACGACGCAATCAGCCAGCGTTACTGCCAAGCCACGCAGGCACACGCCCTGCCCAGAGGGTGCATCTGTCCGCAGGGCAGCGCCCGGCTCGCGCGGCCCTGACCCGGTGCGCGGGCTTCCCGTCCTGCCCTGAAGGCGAGCCGCTACCGGGTCCGCTCGAGCGGACCGGACGTCTCCGAACTCCCATGAGTTCGATGACTGCCGTGGGAGCGACAGAACTCGCCGCCGCACACTGAGCAGGTCAGCCGCGCCTGGCCACCGCACTGCTCCGCTTCGCAGGTTCCGTAAAGATCGGTCGGTCCGTACTTCAGCGCCGGAGTCGTGTTGGGCCAGTTAGGCATGTATGAAGCTTCCCACCTCGACGTAAAAGCACGATTATGCCGCAGAACCCGCAACCGATCGGACCGTTCGGACATCACCGTCGGCACGCGGCGCGTTCGAGTCGAGTATTCCGTGTCGAGTCGCCCGGCAACGTGCGAGAGTTCCGGGATGCGTGTTCACCATCTGAACTGCGGCACGATGTCGCCGTTGATCGTCGGTCGGATCGTGTGTCATGTGCTGCTGTGCGAGTCGAACGACGGGCTGGTGCTCGTGGACACCGGCTTCGGGTTGGCCGACTGCGCGGAGCATGCACGAATCGGGCCGGCACGGTTCCTGCTCAATGCGCGCTTCGACCAGGCAGAGACCGCGGCTCGTCAGGTGGAGGCGCTCGGCCACTCCCGCTCGGATGTGCGGCACATCGTGATCACCCACTTCGATCTGGACCATGTCGGAGGCTTGAGCGACTTCCCGGACGCGACGGTGCACACCACAGCGGCTGAGCTCGAGGCTGCCAACCACCCGCCGACACGCGCAGAGCGACGCCGGTATCGCAGCATCCAGTGGAGCCACGGCCCGACCGTGGAGGCCTACGCAGGTGCCGGCGAGCCGTGGCAGGGCTTCGAGGTCGCCTACCCGATTCCCGGCGTCGATGGCGTGACGATCATTCCGATGAACGGTCACACCCGCGGCCACGCCCTCGTTGCGGTAGACGCCGGCGACCGCGGATGGCTGTTGCACGCCGGCGATGCGGTCTTCGATCGCGGTTCCGTGGCGATCGCGGATGACACGGCCACCGATCGGGCCAACCGGCGAACCATCAAGGCGTTCGAGCGGGTGGTCGCCCAGGACCGTTCCATAATCGCGCGCAATCACGCTCGTCTCGCTGACGTTCGCGCTTCGGGCACCGCCACGGTGATCCCAGCGCACGACCCAGTCGTTTTCGACCGACTGGCGGCCAACCAGATCTGATCTCGGCTCGTATCTTCGCGTAGCGTCTGCACGAGCTCCGAGGCTCACCTCCCGTCCGGGATCGCCGGTGCTCCGCAACTGGCACGCGATCGGTTGCCGGCAACCAAGTCGAAAGGCGCGATCCCACGTGCGAAGCAGGGTTCAGACGATCACGCCGGCGAAAGCCAGGGAGATGCTGGATGCGAACACGACCAACCGGCCGCTCTCGAGATCGATTGTGCGGGCGTTCGCCGAGGCGATGAGCCGCGGCGATTGGATGGTGACCCACCAAGGCATCGCCTTCGATGTCAACGGGGTGCTCGTTGACGGCCAGCACCGGCTCGCGGCGATCGTGGAGGCCGACACGCCGGTCGAGATGACCGTCTTCACCGATGTCGACGAAGGCACGTTCGACGTGCTCGATACCGGCAAGCGCCGCAACGCTGCCGACGTGCTGGCCATCGAGGGGGAGAAATCCTCGACCACACTCGCGGCGATGGTGCGCACTGTGTGGCTGTACGAGAACCGTCCGGACCTGAACTGGTCCGGGGGCGCCGCCGCGGTCACCAACCATCAGATCGTGCAGACCCTCGCCCAGCACCCGAAGCTCCGCGACTTCGTCAGCGTCGGTGAGCAGATCGCCGTGGCGACCGGGATGATCAAGAGCGCCGCCGGCGCAGCGAGCTACCTGACCTCGCGGGTCAGCCGCCGCACAGAACTGGACGAGTGGCTCGACGGCATCGTCGACGGCGCGGGACTGGCAAAGCAGGACCCACGGCTACAGTTCCGCCGGGTGATGTTCTCGATGGCCCGCAAACAAGCCGGCCAGGTCCTGCGCCGGCGTGACACCCGCGAGCACGTCGCGCTCTACCTCAAGGCCTTCAACGCGTGGCGCGACGGCGAGCCGCTCACCCAGCTGCGGTTCACGTCCCGCGAGGAGATGCCCCGCCTTACCAAGGCTCGCTGACGGTCTGCGGATCGGTGGCGAGCCGGGCCGGTCAGAGGGCCCGCACCGGCGCGCCGGCAGACCAGGCCAGGATGTCCTCGACGACCTCGCCGAAGAAGTGCTCGTAGTTCTCGGTGGTGACGTAGCCGATGTGCGGCAGCAGCAAGGTGTTGCGCAGCGAACGGAGCCGGTGATCGAGCGGCAGCGGTTCGACGTCGTACACGTCCAGGCCCGCGCCGGCGATGCGCCCGGTGCCCAGGGCGTCGATCAACGCCGGCTCGTCGACGATCGGCCCGCGGGAGGTGTTGATGAGGTACGCGGTCGACTTCATAGCGGCGAGGTCGTCCGCACCGATCAGCCCGCGGGTGGCGTCCGAGAGCGGCATGTGGATCGTGATCACGTCGGAGTCGCTGAACAACTGCCGCTTGCCGACCGCACGCACGCCGTGCGGGTCGGCACGCTGCGGGGTCAGGTTCGGCGACCAGGCGATGACGGACATCCCGAACGCCTGCGCGAGCCCGGCGACCGGCAGCCCCAGCCGGCCCAGCCCCACAACGCCGAGCGTCCTTCCGTGCAGGCCCGGCCCGATCGTGTGCTGCCAGTGCCCGGCCCGGACTGCCGCGTCCTCCTGGGCGAAGTTGCGGGTCAGCGCGATGATCATCCCGAGAGTGAGTTCCGGCACCGAGTTGCCGGATCCGGACGTCCCGCAGACCGTGATGCCCACCCGCGCCGCCGCGTCGAAGTCGATCGCCGCGTTGATCATCCCGGTGGTGACGAGCAGCCGCAGGTTCGGCAGCTGCTCGAGCACGCGCGCGGGGAAGCCGGTCCGCTCGCGCATCGCCACGACCACCTCGCTTCCGGCAAGGCGTCGCACCAGCTCTGCCTCATCGGCGATGTGATCGCTCAGCACGTCGAGCGTGTACCGATCACTCACCGCCGACCAGTCCGCGCTGGCGAGCGCCACCCGTTGGTAGTCGTCCAAGATGGAAACAGTCGGCACTCGGCAACCCTAGGTGTTCGGAACCGCGTGACACAGACGCTGATCGGCGTGGCGGACCGAGCCCCGTGGTGATCAAGACACCCCGGCGGGTGAAGGCAGGCAGCGCCGATGGCCGCGCCCGCTGAGCGGCGCGGACTACTCGATGTCGGGCAGGTGCACGACGTCGTGCTGGGGTCCGGAAACCCGAGGATCGACCCGCCGGCCGACGACGACCCAGAGCGACAGGCAGTCCTCGTCGTAGCCGTTGTGCAGCCGGTGCGGAGTGGCGGAATCGAAATGGATCGAGTCTCCCGGCCCCAGCTGGTAGTGCTCGAAGCCGACTTGCACGTCGAGCCGCCCGCTGATCATGTGGCCGTACTCGTGACCGCCGTGGCGCATCAGTTTCGTCTCCGGGCACGACTGGCCACCCGGCTCGTAGGTGACGTGCAGGAACTCGACCATCGGATCGTCGTGACTGGTGAGCCGCTGCCAGATCACACCGGGAAGTTGGATCTTCGGGCGTCCGTCCTGGGGCTGCAGCGGTGACGGCGGCTGCGGCCACGGGAACGGGGCCGAGTTCTTCGACCACTGGGGCATGTTCGGCATCGGCTCGCTCGAGCTCGTAGGTGCAGATTGCGGATCGTCGATCATCAGGTCGTCCAGCGAGAGACCCAGTTCCGAGACGAACGCATAGAGGGTCCCGACCGAGGGCTTTGCCCTGCCGAGTTCGACCTGCGACACGAAGCTCGGCGACACCGAGATCCGTCGCGCCATCTCGCGGAGGCTGACGTTGCGCTCCAGCCGGGCGCTGCGCAGCCGCGAACCGATCGTCTGCAAGGACGCACGCTCCGAGGGTGCCGCCATCGACCAATTCCCCCTGAGACCCCAGCACCGCGATGGTGCGCCGACCATGTGTACACCAAATGTGCAGTAGCAGTCTACATAGTGTTTCCGGCGCCGGACCGTCGCGATCAGAATCAGGTGACATGACGCGGTAGCGGCAACCTGCTGCCGCTCAGGTCGGTACGCAGCGCGCAGCTAAGGCAGCATCCAGCCGCCGTCGATCGCGTAGGCGGCACCGTGGATGAAGTCGGCATCGTCACTGACGAGGTAGGAGACGAGACGGGCGATCTCCTCGGGCCGCCCCCACCGCCCGGCCGGCGTGCCCGCGATCGCGGCGTCGACGTGCGGGTTGCGCCCCTCGTCGGTCAGCAGGTAGGACGTCATGCCGGTCTGCACCGCGCCTGGGCAGATGGCGTTCACGCGGACGCCCTTGTTGCCGTATTCGAAGGCGAGTTGCCGGGTGAGCCCGAGGACGCCGTGCTTCGAGGCGGTGTAGGCCGCGCCACCGCCGCCGGCGATGAACGCCGAGATGGACGCGGTGTTGACGATGGCGCCCTTTCCCTTGGCGAGCATGTGCGGGATCGCCTCGCGGCACATCAGGAACGGGCCGGTCAGGTTCACCCCGATGATGCGCTGCCATAGCTCGTCATTCGTGTCCACGCAGGCGGCGTAGTCGTCCAGGATGCCGGCGTTGTTGCACACGATGTCGACGCCGCCGAACTCGGAGACGGCGAAGGCCACTGCGGCGGCGACCTGCTCGGGCGATGCGATGTCCGCCCCGAACGCCCTGCCGCGACCGGCGTCCGGCAGCATCCCGATCGTCTTCTCCGCCTCGTCGGGCCGGATGTCGAGCGCAACCACCTTCGCACCGTGCTCGACCAGTTCGAGCACGATCGCACGCCCCATGCCGGACCCTGCGCCGGTGACGATAGCCACCCGTTCATCGAGCTTTGCCATGCGCCGTTCCCCTGTCCTGTGTGTGCGGTTCCCATGCGGGAACCGGTCGGTTCACATTGCGAGTTCTGCCGGCTGTTCAGTGCTACTTGACACGTGGAGGGACGCCGGCTCCGGGTTCGCCGTCGTGCCCGTCCGGCGGGCTCTTCACCGACGCGAGGCGGCGCGCGGCGTAGTCGCGCAGGACGAATTTCTGGATCTTGCCGCTGGCCGTGCGTGGGAGCTCGTCCACGAGCAGCACGAACTCGGGGAACTTCTGCTTCGCGATGCGGGCGTCCGTCAAGCGGTCCACCAGGTGAGCCAGATCGACCGGTTCGCCGGCGGGCACGACGACGGCGCATGCACGCTCGCCGAGGACCGGGTCCGGGACACCGACGACACTGACGTCGGCCACGGCGGGATCCGTGATCAGCAGGTCCTCGACCTCCTTGGCGCTGATGTTCTCCCCTCCGCGCACGATGATGTCCTTCGCGCGGCCGACGATCGTCACCGCGCCATCCGGGCCGATGCTCGCCAGATCGCCGGTGCGCAACCACCCGTCCACGGTGAAGGCGACCGCGTTGTCGGCGGGGTTCGCGTAGCCGAGGAACAACTCCGGCCCGGTCACCTCCAGTTCGCCGACCGCGCCGACCGCGCCGCTCTCGGGCGCGAGGCGCACCCGCGACGGTCCGACCGGCCGCCCGTCGCTCCCGGACGCCGCGCACTCGTCGTCCCCGGGCGCGCCGCACGTGACTGTCGGCATCTCGGTCAAGCCGTAGGCACGCACCGTGACGGTCTTCATCACCGCTCTGGACGCACGGATCAAGGACGGCGGCACGTCCGCGCCGCCACAGACGAACCAGTCGAGCGCGCACCTCGAGCCGCGGGCACGGTAGGCATCGAGCAACCCGCTCAAGAACGGTGTCGCGCCGACGCAGGCGGTGCATCCGTGCGTCTCGATGAGACCGGCCGCCGCGGCGGGGTCCCACACGTCCATCAGGACGAGGTCACCACCGGTGAGCAATGGCATCAGCACACCGAAGACGAGTCCGGTGATGTGGGTGAGCGGCGACGGCATGAACACGCGTTCCGGCCGGCTACCGAACAGCCCGGCGATGGAACCCGCTTCGTAGAGCAGGGTGCGGTGGCTGTGCAGAACGCCCTTCGGCGACCCGGTGGTGCCGGAGGTGTACATCAGCACGCCGATGTCGTCCGGGCCGCAGCGGACCTCGACGGGATCCCCGCACACCGTCGGGTATTCGTCCTCGTCACCACCGGCGCCCAGCACGATCACCTCCGCGGGGACGCCGGCGGCGCTGAGCGAATCGCGCACCATCGACGGGTACTCCGCGCCGCGAAAGGTGTCCGCCACGACGACGGCCCGCGGCCGGCAGTCCGCGAAGATCGCGGCGAGTTCCCGTCCGCGATAGATCGGCGTGATCGGGTTCAGCACCGCGCCGAGCCCCCACACCGCATGAACGGTGACGAGCGTGTGGGTCCAGTTCGGCAGCTGCATGCTGACCACGTCACCCGGCCGCACGCCGGCGGAGCGCAGCCGCAGCTGCATCCGGCCGACCATCGCGACCACCTGCGCGTTGCTCCACCAGCGCCCACGGTCGTAGACGCACGGGGCATCGGGTCGCATGGCTGCATGCTCGAGCAGCAGGCGAGGAGCCGGCTTGGAGTACGCGGCGAGCTCGGTGTGGGCGAACTCGTGCTGACGCGTCGCGGCGACGGGCACGCTCTCCTCCTCGCTCTGCCGCCGTGGCGACGTCGTGGGGAACCTCGGATCAGGCGAAGCGTGCGATGCCGTTGGCGAGCGTCGGCGTTCGCGCCAGATGCGCCACGAACCAGCTGGCGGCGGCACTTGCCGCGTAGTCCAACGCCGTCAGGTCGCTGTACAGGGTCATGTGGTCGGTGGCCGGAAGCACCACAAGTTCTTTCTCCCTTGTGGGTATGGAGTCGAAGACCGCGATCTCCTGATCCCACATGGTGATGTCGTCGTCGGCCGCGATGATGAACATCGTCGGCTTGTTGATCAGACGCGCGGCGAACGGGGCAGCGTCGTACTCCATCAGCCGCTCGACCGATGCGACCGTGTTGTAGTGCTCGTGCCGGGGCGCCTGGGTCGCCTTGAGCTCCTCGAAGACCGTCTTCACCTCGTCGAAGGGCCAGGTGGCGAGCTCGGAGTCGATCCCGGTCGGCGTCCCGGACATCGCCATGTAGGCGTGCGCGTCGGATTCCAGGCGCTTGCGGCGATCGTCCAGCACCGCCTGCTGCAGCTTGCGGAACCGTTCGCTCCCGTGCACCCGCCACATGGTCTGGTACCCGTCGATCACGGGGACGTTGGACACGACAACCTTCACGCGCGGGTCGACAGCTCCCAGGATGATCACGTGGCCGCCGCTGTAGGAGATGCCCCACGCCCCGATGCGCGTCGCGTCGATCTCCGGTAGCGACTCGAGATAGGTGACCGCGTTCTTGTAGTCCTCGATCTGATCCCACGGCTCGATGTGCTGGCGCGGCTCGCCGTCGCTCGCGCCGATGCGGCGGTAGTCGAAGACGAGCGCGGCGAAACCCCGCTTCACGAACTCGGCGGCGTACTGCGGTTGCCGCAGTTCCTTGACGTAGCACCACCCGCCGGCCATGACGATCACGGGGAACGGCCCCTCACCGTCAGGCAGGTAGAGATCGCCACGGACCGTCGTGCCGGCGCTGTTGAACTGAACGTCACGGACCGACATATGCGATCTCCTTCACGTGGTGCGCAGGTGCGCCGCGGGGCTGGACGGGTTTCGACGGGCCGGCCGGCTGTTCGCGGGGTTTGCCAGTGGCAGGGGCCGACTGGACAGGAACGTAACCCGTGCGACCGCGGGCTGTCTAGTATTGATTCACAATGTGTAGCAGCACTTCCGCTGGCGCGCGGTGACGGGACCGGTCGGCGTCAGCCCGGGTGGACGACGGGGATGACGGGAGCCGGGTTCACGCCGGGCAGGATCGAGTGACCACCGTCGACCGGCAGCGCGACGCCCGTGACGTCGCTCGCGTCGTCGGAGGCCAGCCACAGGACCGCCTTGCTGATGCTGGCCGGGTTCAGAAGCCCGCGACCGGCGAGCGCGGACCAGTTGTAGGCGGCGGTTCTGCGGTCTTCCGCGGTGCCACCGGGCCGGCCGGCCATCATGTCGTAGGCGCCTTGCCAGTCATTCATCTTCGTGTCGACGATGCCCGGACAGACCGCGTTGCATCGGATGTTGAAGCGACCTAGCTCGAGGGCGGCATTCCGCATCAGACCCAGCACGCCGTGCTTGGCAGCAACGTAGTGGGTCATGCCCCCTCCTGCCTCGAATCCGTTGACCGAGCAGGCCAGCACGATCGATCCGCCGTGGTTGTCGATCATCGAAGGCACTACCGCTTTGACCGTGCGCCACACACCGCTCAGATTGGTTCCGATGACGTCGTCCCACTGATCATCGGTGAGCTCCCAGAGATTGCCCAGGGCCCAGATCCCGGCGTTGGCCACCGAGATGTCGATCTTGCCGAACGTGCGGATGCCGTCGGCGACGACCTTGTTCAGACCTGCACTGTCGCGGGTGTCGCACTCGGCGGTGAGGACGCGCCGGCCGAGTGCCTCGACCTGAGCGGCCGTCTCCGCGAGATCGTCACTGGTCGACAGTGCGTACGGCGCGGAGTCGATCTGCCGGCAGATATCCAGGGCGATGATGTCGGCGCCCGCCTGTGCCAATGCCAGCGCATGAGCACGTCCCTGACCGCGTGCGGCCCCGGTGACGAGAGCGACCTTGCCGTGCAAGTCAGCCATCGCGTTGTCCCCTTTCGGTGATGCGGAGGGATCGATGCCGGTCTCGCCACGGGGAACCGGTGTCCAAGCCGATGTCGACGCCGACGCTGAGCGCCGCGTCCCGCGGCAAGCACGGCTCGATCGCAATTGCCCGGGCGATTAAGCCCGTTATGTTGGGTGAAATCCCACCGCACGAACAGACATCTCTTATCTCCAAAACTGGGTGGCTCCACGCAAATATGTGCGCGTCGGAAAAGAGACTTCTGCGAAGAGGCACTGCGTCCGGCATAACGTTGATCTAGGAGGCCGCGCCTCCCGAGCGAGGTGAAATCTAGCCCACGTCCCCGCCGCCGTCCAGTGCGACTTGACGTTCAGTCGCACTTCATCCGCGGCGGCAGCGGGACGGCAGTTCCGGCGCCGGCCGGCGCGGGATGGCGTGGCCGCACCGCGCACGGGAAGTCCGCACGACGCACCGAAACCCTGGTGACGCCTGGTGCCGACCGCCTCCATCGGCCGGTCGACCAGCCTCTGCGAGATCCCGTTACGGCCTGTAACCACACCGGATCTCGGGTAGGAGGAGGGGATGAGACCGGCCCAGCGCGGCCCTGCGGACGTCGGGACGGAATACCGTCAGCGTGCTGCCGCGCTCGGCTCGCCGCGACTGTGCACCGGCTGAAGCCAGGGCTGAGTAAGTGTCCACTCCACCTTAACGAAGCCCTTGACAGTTGGGGGATCGGCCGTATGTTCCTCCTAAACATCTCTAACTTAGAGACAGAAACCGACGTGCGCATCGTCGACGGCCACCCAAGGGAGAGTCGTGAAAATCAAGTACCTAAGAACGTCGTCCGTCGTCGCATTGGCCTGTGTCGCGCTGGTCGCCACAGCCTGCTCCTCGTCCAAGTCTTCCGCGGGCGGGAACGGCATCCCGAGCGGACCGATCAAGATCGGCGCTATTTACTCTTTGAGCGGTAGCTTCGCCGCGTTCGGTCCTTCGCAGCGCGCGACCGGACAAGCCGCAATCGACCAGATCAACGCCGATGGCGGCATCAGCGGGCACCAGGTGGCGCTCGACGTCAAGGACGACAAGAGCACTCCGGACGGGGCAGTGTCGGCCGCGCAGGCTCTGGTGTCGGACAAGGTCTCGATGTTCGCCTACTTCGGCACCAGCCCGCAGACCCTGCAGGCAGGGCCGGTGCTGAACAAGGCCGGCATCCCGGCGATCACGCTGCTGACCGATGCCACCTTCGAAGACGGTACGAAGTGGCCCTACATCTACAACGACTACTCCGACGCGAAGCAGGGGGTCTACCCGTACGCGCCGTTCCTGCAGAGCAAGGGCGTGACCAAGGTCGTCTCCATCAACGACACGACGCCCGGCTCGGCGACGTTCTCCGGTTACGCGAACGCAGCGGTCAAGGCAGCCGGCATCGACGTGGTCAAGAGCGTGTCGTTCGACCCGACCGCGGTCGACCTCACGACTCAGGTTCAACAGCTGAAGGCCGCGGGTACCGATTGGCTGCTGGCCAACAACGTCGTCGGCTTCGGTCCGCTCTACAACGCCCTGCGGGCTACCGGCTGGCACCCGAACATCCTCGAGACGACAGCCGCGTACTACGACAGCTCGGGCGCACTCGGCAACTTCGCACCGACGACCTGGGCCGGCTGCAATGTCGGTGTCGCCCCGGGCAAGTCGCTGCCTGCGAACGTCACCAAGGTCCTCGCCGCGGCCACTGCCAAGCTCGGCCACATGCAGCCGGACCTGCTGGTCAGCGTCGCCTCGGCCTACGACGCGCTGCTGATCTACAAGTACGCGGTTGAGAAGGCCGGTTCGACCAGTGGCAAGGACGTCGTCAAGGTGCTCGACACGATCAAGAACCAGTCGTTCTCCAACCCGGACTGGACCTTCACGTTCACTCCGGACAACCACCTCGGCTGGGTGGCGTCCAACAACCACATCTGCACGGTGACCCCGCTCGACAAGTACGGAACGCCGACGATCGTCGACGCGAAGTAGTTCCGAGGAGCCTGGATGTCGTCGCTGTCACTTCTGCCCGATGCCATCGTGGCCGGCCTGTGCACGGGTTCCGTGTACGGGCTGGTCGCGCTTGGTTACAACATCACCTACAACGCAACCGGCGTGTTCAACCTGGCGCAGGGCGACCTGGTCATGGTCGGTCTGATGCTGACGTGGGTGGCAGTGAGCATCTTCAAACTGCCTTACCTCGTGGCCTTTCTCGGGGTGGTCGTGATCGTCTCCCTGATCAGCCTGGTCGAGGAACGGTTCGTGGTCAGACCGTTCCTCGTTCGAAGAGAGGCGAACATCGGGTGGTTCATCTCCACCCTCGGCTTCAGCATCATGATCGAAGCGATCGCGTTGATCTGGTTCGGCAACCACCCGATCGTCCCGATCCCCAGCTTCCTGCCGGCGAGCGGGTTCAGCATTCTCGGCACCTTGTTCGTGCCACGGGAGCTTCTCGTGCTCGGTGCCCTGATCGTGCTGAGCGTCGGCTTCGAGTTCTTTTTCAAGAGAACCCGTTTGGGTCTGACCATGCAGGCGACCGCGGAGGACCGGCAAGCGGCCGGCCTGCGCGGTGTGAACCCGATCCGGGTCGGCCAGATCGGTTTCCTGCTCGGTGGCCTCATCGCCGGCGTGGCCGGATTCGTCGTGGCACCGCTCGTGTCGACGAGCATCTCCGTGGGGCTGAGCTACAGCGTCAAGGGATTCGTGGCACTCGCCATCGGCGGCTTCGGCAACCTTCGGGCCGGTGTCATTGCTGCCCTGCTGCTCGGTGTCGCCGAGAGCGTCTTCACCCTGTTCGTCGGTGCCGACTACGAGATCGCGGTCGGCCTGGTGATCCTGCTCGTGGTCCTCGGGCTGAAGCCGACGGGCGTCTCGCGAAGCTTCGCAGCAAGGCAGGTATAGCGGATGCCGAACCCTGTGACCCTGCGGCGTTACGGCATTCCGCTCGTGGGAGTGCTCGTCGCCGCGGTCTATCCCGTCGTCCTCGGTGCCGATCAGTTCCGGCTCTCGCAGTTGGAGTACGTGACCTCGCTGATCATCGTCGCGGTCGGGCTGAACATCGTCCTGGGCTACGCCGGGCAGTTGTTCCTCGGACCCAGTGCGGTGTTCGGCATCTCGGCCTATGCGGTGGCCTATGTTGCCGTCCACCAGCCCTCGCTGAACTCGTTCTGGTGGATGCTCGTCGTCGGAGCACTCTCCGGCGTGGTCGCCGGGGTCGTGCTCGGCGCGCCGGCTCTGCGGTTCGGCGGCTTCTATCTCGGCATGACGACCCTGTACGTCGCCACCGTGCTCCCGGTGCTGGTGCAGAAGGTGCCGGGCCTCGGTGGCATCAGTGGACTGTCGCTCATCGCCGACCTCAACTTCAGGCAGTCGATCGACGGCCTGGCCCTGTACGAGGTCGCGCTGCTGATCGTCGCTCTCGTGGTCGGATTCTCCTGGCTGTTGTGGCACTCGGCCGTGGGCCGGCGGTTCGCGCTGCTGGCGACGAGCGAAGAGCTGTCGGAGTCCCTCGGTATCTCGACCTACCGCACCAAGCTGCTGGCGTTCGTCATCGGCTCGGCGGTCATCGGCGTGGGTGGCGGCATGTACGTGCACACCCAGCAATTCGTCACGTCCAACAGCGCGCCGGCGCAGACGTCGATCCTGCTACTGGCGGCATGCGTCGTGGGTGGCATCGGGCGCCAGTCCGGTCCGGTTGTCGGAGGCGCGATCGTCTTCGGGTTCGCCGCGCTCGTGCCCGGGCTGCAGAAATACGAAGCAGTGGCCTTCGGCCTGCTCATCATCCTGGTCATGGTTCTGCGCCCGAGCGGAATCGTCGGCTTCGCCCGTCCCCGCGCCACCCTGCCGCCGGCTGCGGACGACCACGACGAGGACCTCCCGACGGCCGCCGGACCGGCGCTCGATCCGGGCGCGAGGCTCTACCCGCGCCAGGCGATACGGGGTGCTCTGGATGCGCGGAGCCTGATGCAGAGGTTCGGCCCGGTCACTGCCGTCGACCGCGTGAACGTCCATGTCGAGCCTGGGACAGCGCACGGTCTGGTCGGACCCAATGGTTCGGGCAAGACCACCACCCTCAATTTGCTCAGCGGGTTCCTTCGCTCGTCCGACGGCTCGGTGTCCGTCGGTGACAACCCGCTCAAGCGCGGCAAGGCCTATCTGGCCGCGCGAGCCGGGCTGAGCCGCACGTTCCAGACCCCCAAGCTGGTGCCCGGGTCCACGGTGCACGTGAACCTGCTGATGGCGGCCGACCAGGTGGTGCCGCCCAAGGGCTTCTCGTCGGTCTTCCGGCTGCCCGCGGGCCGGCGCCGTGAGGCCGAGGTCAACGCGCTCGCCGACCGTGCGGCGGCGCAGCTCGGTCTGCTGCCGGTGCTGCACGTGCCGACGGCCGTGCTCTCACACGGCACCCAACGACTCGTCGAGCTCGCCCGGGCCATGCTCCTGGGCGGTGCGGTGATCCTGCTCGACGAGCCGGCCGCCGGTCTGAGCCCGGCGGAGGTCCAGGTGGTCAAGCGGTCGGTGACCGAGATGAAGGCGGCCGGGTCGGGCGTCCTCATCGTCGAGCACAACCTGCCCATCGTGTACGACCTGACTGACGAGGTGACGGTTCTCGACCGCGGTTCGGTGCTGTTCCACGGCACGCCGCCGGAGGTTGCGGTCGACCCCGAAGTCGCGAGGATCTATGCCGGCAGTGTCGATCGCACCGACCAGCTACGCGAGAACCGCCCGGCGCGATCGGTCGAAGACGGGTCGAGCTTGAAGGTCCGCGGTCTGCGGGCCGGTTACGGCGCCATGGACGTGGTGCACGACCTCGACCTGGACGTGCGGCAGAACGAGCTCGTGGCGATCGTCGGCCGCAACGGCGTCGGGAAGACCACGCTGCTGGCCGCCATCGCAGGAGTCCGGTACGGCTCCAACGCGGGCAAGGTCTCGATCGATGACCGCCAGTTGGAATCGATGAGTCCGTGGGAGCGCACCGCTGCCGGAATCGCGCTCGTGCCCGAGGGTAGGCGCATTTTCCGGCAGATGACTGTTGCCGACAACCTGACGATGGCCGCCGGTGGACGCGGTACGAGCGCCGCCGACATCAAGAACGACCTGAACTGGGTCTACGAGCTCTTCCCCAACCTGCAGCGCTACCACAAGACAACCGCCGGTTCGCTGAGCGGAGGTGAGCAGCAGATGGTCGCCGTCGCTCAAGCGCTGGTCAGCCGACCGCGCTTCCTGCTGCTCGACGAGCCGACGGCGGGCCTCGCTCCGATCCTGGTCGACGACCTGTTCACGACCTTGCTCCGACTGCGCTCGTCCGGTGTCGGGGTGCTGGTCGTCGACCAGAACGTCGAGCGCCTGCTGACCATTTCCGACCGTGCTTTCTTGATGGACAACGGCAGGCTCGTGCTGGGCGGACCCGTCGAATCACTGTCGTTGTCCGAAATCGTCGACACCATCGTCCGAGGCGCCGCTCAAGACGCCGCAAAGCAGGAGGCCTGATGTCAGAGCCCGTCGTCCAGATCAGCCAGGGCCAGCTCGTCGGCACCGCCGAGCAGACTCCGCACGGCGAGGTGCACCGCTTCGCGGGCATCCCGTTCGCCGCAGGCCCGATCGGTCCGCTGCGGTTCAACGCAGCCGGTCCGGCGCCGTCCTGGGAGGGTGTCAGACCCGCGACGGAATTCGGACCATCGCCCGTCCAGGTCACGGAAGGGCCGTTCTCGGGCACCGTACCCGGGATGGTGCCTGACCGGGTCGACGAGGACTGCCTGACGCTGAACGTCTGGCGACCGGCCGGCGCAGCCGACGACCTGCCGGTGCTGCTCTGGATCTACGGTGGGGCCTTCACCATCGGATCGGGCTCGTTGCAGAGCTACGACGGAGCACGCTTTGCCGCTGAGCAGAACGTCGTGATCGTGACCGCCAACTACCGGGTCGGTGCTCTGGGCTTCCTGGATCTACGCAAGTTCGGTGGCGACGAGATCGGCGCGGTCACCAACGCCGGGCTGCGTGATCAGCTTGCAGCGAGCCGCTGGGTCAAGGAGAACATCGCCGCATTCGGTGGCGACCCGTCGCGCATCACGGTCTTCGGCGAATCGGCCGGAGCCGGGTCGATCATCCACCTCATGCTCGCGCCGGGAGCGAAGGATGTGATCACCCGTGCCATCCCGCAGAGCCCCGGCGTCGACTTCACGCAGACCGGTGAGGTCGCCGGCATCATCGCCGGCCGGCTGCTCGCCGAGCTCGGCGTCACATCTGCCAAAGAACTTCTGGACGTCCCGGCCAGCCGGATCCTGCAGGCTCAGGAGGCGGTGATGATGGCATCGATGGGTGAATACGGCGCGATGGTGTTCCACCCGGTGATCGACGGCGAGATGGTGCCGGCAACGCCATCGGTCGCCTTTGCCCGGGGAGACGTCGCGGGCATCGACCTGCTGATCGGGTCGACGGCCGAGGAGATGCGCCTCTATCTCGACCCTCGCGCCAACGACGCCGGTCGGGACGGCCTCGTCGAGTGGCTCACCGCCTACCTCGTCAACCGGATGGGTGGCCAGACCGCCCCTCCCGATCGGGTGTCGGCGTTGGTCGACAACTACCTCAAGGCGAGCGAGGGCACCGCACGCAGCACCGGAGCCGACGTGTGGGCCGCGATCACGAGCGACGCCGGCATGCGGCTACCAGCGCTGCGGCTGGCCGATTCGCAGTCCGAACACAATCCCCGTACGTACGCCTATGCATTCACGTGGCAGTCGCACAACCCCAGTGCCGACCTGGGCGCGTTTCATGCCGTCGACATTCCGTTCACCTTCGACACCCACGATCGGGTCGGTTGGGGCGAGTTCGTCGGAATCGACGACGAAGGCCGCGCCGTCGGGCACGCGCTCCGCTCTGCCTGGGCCGCATTTGCTGCCACTGGCGATCCGTCCTCGGAGGTGTCCGGACCGTGGCCGGCGTACGACACCCGCACGCGGACGATGAAGATCCTCGGCACACCCCTCGCCGTCGTCGATGACCCGCTCGGCGAGTTGCGCGAGTGGTGGGACGGGCTGTGGAACGAGAACGCCCAGGCGCCAGGGTTCGGCTAGTCGGCGACGTTACGGCGGTACTCCGCCAGCGGCTGCGCCCGGCCGCGATCGACGGCGAGGGCCGGGCGCTCCGGCTCGGCGCGGGGCAACGGCTCGACGCGCGTCATCGTCTGCCGCGACCGAACGGCGAGTTCCTGGTAGACCTTCGTCCCGTTGGCCTTCCATGCCGTCTCTGCCTCGGTCAACGGTCGCACGATCTGCGCAGGGGTGCCTGCGACGAGCATGCCGGGCGGCACCTCGAATCCCGACTTCACGAACGAGTTCGCGGCGACGAAGGCCCGCGCTCCCACCACCGCTGCGTCCATGATCACCGCGTTGATGCCGATGAGCACACCCTCTTCGATGCGGCAACCGTGCAGGACCGCCGCATGCCCGACGTGCCCGCCGGGCGCGACGACTGTGGCGCGGCCCGGGAAGCAGTGCAGCACGCACGCATCCTGCACGTTCGCACCCGCCCCGACCTCGATGCGACCCATGTCCCCCCGCAACGACGCGCCCGGGCCGATGTAGCAGCCGGCTCCGACGTGGACGTCCCCGATCAACGTGGCGTCCGGATGCACGAACGCGGTGGGATCGACCACGGGAATCACCCCGTCGATGCTGAAGGTGCCACCCACGGTCTTTCTCCTCTCGATGCGGGTTCGCAGCCTATGCCAACCAAGCGCTTGATCGGTAGACTCGACACGTTTCGGGGAGGCCGATGACCAAGGAGACAGCGACGATGGGGCAACTGGACGGACGTGTGGCACTGGTGACCGGCGGCGCGCGAGGACAGGGCAGGTCCCACGCCATTGCGATGGCCGCGCAGGGTGCCACCGTCGTCGTGTGCGACATCGCAGACCAGATCGCCACCGTGCCGTATCCACTGGCCAGTACGAGCGACCTGGACGAAACCGTCGCGTCGCTTCGCACGCTGGGCGACCGGCACCGAGGTGCCGTCGTCGACGTCCGCAGCACGCCTCAGGTCGACGGACTGGTCGAGGAAATCATCGCGGAGTTCGGACGCATCGACATCCTTGTCGCGAACGCCGGCATCTGCGGTTTCTGCGAGGTCGACCAGATCTCCGACGAGAACTGGACGGACATGATCGACACGAATCTCGGCGGTGTCTTCCGCTGTGTTCGGGCCGTACTTCCGCACATGAAGCGACAGCGTTACGGGCGCATCGTGACGACATCCTCCGGCGCCGGCCGCGCCGGAATGCAGAACCTGGCCCACTACGTCGCGTCGAAGTGGGGACTGATCGGACTCACCAAGACGGTCGCGCTGGAGGTCGCCCGGCTCGGCATCACCGCCAACACGATCTGCCCGACAACCGTCGCTACCCCGATGGTGCACAACGAGGCGACGTACCGGGTGTTCTGCCCGGAGCTGGACAGCCCGACGCTCGAGGACGCCCGGCCGGGACTCGAAGGACTCAGCCCGATGGGCATCGCCTGGCTCGAGCCGGAGGACGTCACCCGCGCCGTCCTGTACCTCGTCACCGATCCGGGATACACGAGCGGAACGGTCATCGAGGTGAACCTGGCCTCCTCAGCCAGCCGCACCTGACGGCTGGTCGAGCAGGGCCGTGATCGCGGCGAGCGCGCGAGCACCCGCCGATGCCGGACCCTCCTGCGAGATGCGCGGGCCGGCCAGTTCCACCTCGATCGGGCCCGCGTAGCCCGCCTTGGTCAGCGCCTCGAGCTGGCGGGCGATCGGTACGACCCCGTCTCCCGGGACCGCCCGCCCCGGCGTCTGCAGCGTCCCGAGGACGTAGTCACCCAACTGGACCAATGCGAACACGTCGGCGCCGGCACGGATCGTGCCCGCCAGATCGCGCTCCGTCCAGGCGGAGAACAGGTCCGCGCACACCCAGACGTTGGCCTGGCGCGCGAGATCGACCACGTCGGCCAGCCGATGGACGAAACTGAGATCGGCACGCAGCATCATCGTGTTCTCGACGGCGAGCCGAACGCCGATCGCGTCGGCGTGAGCGACTACGGGGGCAACGGCTTCGGCAAATCTCGCCGCGGCATCGTCCCAGCCGAGGTCCGGCGCCGGCCCTGTCGTCGTGTAGAGGACGTCGGCGCACACCTCGGCGGCGATGTCGAGCGCGTGAAGGAGGCACTCGGCCTCCGCTGCCCACCGGCCCGGCTCGCCCAGCGTGAATGCGCTCGGCTGGACGAGATCGACGACGTCGAAGCAGTCCTGGAGGATCGCCAGGTTCTCCGCCCGGCGGCCTGCTTGCAGCTGCATCATCGCCACGCCGACCGCGCCGATGCCGGCGGCCTGCAGCTCGCCCGCGAACCGGGCGAAGGGCTGCTCGCCGAAGCCGATCGTGTGGACGGATCTGCGCGGAAGCACGCGGTCAGCCGGCCTTGGAGCGCCGTCGGTCCGCCCCTCGCACCGAGATGCCGTCGAGCAACAGCGACGTGCAATCGTCGGCGAGGTCGCGCAGCGAGTGGCCGGGCTTCGGCTGGTACCACCGCACCGACAGCCACACCACGTCACGGATGATGCGATAGAGGGTGTGCGGGTCGATGTCCGACCTGAACACACCTTCCTCGCGCCCGGCGTTCAGCGCGTCGAGCCACGTCTTCTGCACCTCGTTGGCCGTGGTCTTCAGGTAGCGAAAGCGAGGCTGATCCCGGAGCAGGTTGAAGTCGTTCTGGTAGATCTCGGTCGCGTACGGGTGTGCCTCGACGGTCTGCATCGACGCGTGCACCAGCGCGTCGATGCGCGCACGCGCGCTGAGTTCCTGCTTCGCGACGGTGCGGTACCGGCTACGCAGGTCCCGCAGGTAGCTGCGCAGCAGCTCGTCGACGATGGCGTCCTTGGATTCGAAGTGGTGGTAGAGACTCCCCGAGAGGATGCCGACGCTGTCGGCGATCTCGCGAACCGTGGTAGCGGCGACGCCCCTGCCCGCGAAAAGCTGCGCTGACTTGTCGAGAATCAGGTCTCGACGGCTTCGGGACTCCGGCATCGACGCTTCCACTCATCTTCGGCGCGGGCAGGCACTCTCGACGTGTCGGCCGGACGCGGGTGGTGCGCACGCCGTCCGCGCGACAGCCTACTGGTACCGGCTGATCGCAACGGCGTGTGCGCGATGCGCTACGCGGGCACCGGTTGCGCGTACCGCGCCAGTTCGGTCCGGGCGACGCTGCGGACATGCACCTCGTCCGGTCCGTCAGCGATCCGCAGGATCCGCGCGGTCGCCCACATCCGGGCGAGCGGGAAGTCGGCGCTCACCCCCGCGCCGCCGTGAACCTGGATCGCGCGGTCCAGCACGCGCTCGGCCACTCGCGGGGCCATCACCTTGATCGCCGCGATCTCGGTCGCGGCACCCTTCGCACCGTGGCGGTCGATCAGCCAGGCGGTCTTGAGGACCAGTAGGCGCACCTGCTCGATCTCCATCCGCGACTCGGCGATGTCCTGTCCCACGCCACCCAGAGCGGCCAGTGGCTTGCCGAACGCCGTCCGGCCGACAGCGCGAGCGCACATCAGTTCCAGCGCGCGCTCAGCCATGCCGACCGCCCGCATCGCGTGGTGGATGCGCCCTGGCCCCAGCCGCGCCTGAGCCATCGCGAAGCCGGCACCCTCGTCGCCGAGCAGGTTGGTCGCGGGTACCCGAACGTCGGTGAACTCGATCTCGCAATGCCCGTGCTGATCGGAGTACCCGAAGACCGGCAGGTTGCGGACGATCCGCACGCCCGGCGCATCGACGGGCACCAAAATCATCGACTGCTGCCGGTACGTCGCGGCTGAAGGATCGGACTTGCCCATGACGATGAGCACCTTGCACCGCGGGTCGGCAGCGCCGGTCGTCCACCATTTGGTGCCGTTGACCAGGTAGTCCGCACCGTCTCGCACGATGGACGTCTGGATGTTCCGTGCGTCGGACGAGGCGACCGCCGGCTCAGTCATCGAGAATCCGGAGCGGATCACGCCGTCCAGCAGCGGCGCCAACCACCGCGACTTCTGTTCGTCGGTGCCGAAGAGATGAAGCAACTCCATGTTTCCGGTGTCCGGAGCAGCACAGTTCAACGCCTCCGGGGCGAGATAGGCAGAGCGTCCGGTCAGCTCGGCGAGCGGCGCGTAGTCGAGGTTCGACAGACCCGCAGCCGCTGGGAGGAACAGATTCCACAGGCCACGGCGCCGCGCCTCCCGCTTCAGGTCCTCGACGACAGGCGGCAGCTCGTGGTCGTCCGGCCCGGCCTCGGCCCGCTGCTGGGCGTAGACCTCCTCGGCCGGGTACACGCGTTCGGTCATGAACTCCTCGAGTCGGCCCAGGTAGTTCCGTGCCGTCTCCGACATGTCGAAATCCATCGCGTCTCCCGAGAAGTAGGCGTACCGGTTAACCTAGCAATCGCTTGCTCGGCCTGAGAGAATCGGTCAATGCCGCTCGATCAACACGTCGGCCGCTTCCTCGTAGAGAACGGAGCGCGGCTCGGCTTCCCGGCCGGAGCGCGTGACGACCCGCAGCTGGCGGCGCAGTACCTTGCTCGGGTCCGCCCGACCCTCAACGCGCCGTCCGCGGCCGAGCCCGAACCCGTCCCGGACGTGCACGACGAGACCATGTTCGGCGGCACAGCGGTGCGCGTCTACCGCGGTTCGCCCGAGCCCGGCCGACCGATTCTCGTCTACCTGCACGGCGGCGGCTGGGTGAGCGGTGGGCTGGAGATGAACGACGCGCTGTGTCGCCGGCTGGCCGCCCTCCTCGGCTGCGTGATCATCAGCGTCGACTACCGGCTCTCGCCCGAGTTCCCCTATCCCGCCGCGCTCGGCGACACGATGGCAGCGATCGCATGGGCACGCGAGCACGGTGAGCGCCTCGGCGGTGACCCGTCGGACGTCTCCGTGGCCGGAACGAGCGCAGGTGGCAATCTGGCTGCTGCCGCCGCCCTGCTCGCCCGCGACCTCGGTCCGGCGCCATTGCGAATGCAGCTGCTGCTCTACCCCGTGCTCGACGTCCCGACGGACACCTCCTCCTACGTAGCGAACGCCGGCGGCTATCTGCTCGAGCGTGAGCAGATGGAGTGGTACTGGGACAAGTACCTGCCGCACCGGCGCGCGAAGGTACCGGTGTACGCCGCCCCGGCGCGCAGCGACGATCTCGCCGGGCTTCCCCGGGCTGTCGTCGTGGCGGCCGAATACGATCCGCTACGCGATGAAGCCGAGAGCTACGCCAGGCGACTTCAGGAGGCCGGCGTAGCGACCGAGCTCATTCTGTGCGACGGGATGATCCACGGCTTTCTCTCGTTCCTCGGGGCGATACCCGCTGCGGACACCGCGGCGGAGCGGATCGCCCGCGCGGTCCGGACGCTCGCGGTCAAGCGCTGAACACGCCTCTACAGAACGGATGCCACTCGTGCCCTTCAAGATCGATCTACTGTTCGAGGTCGAGGTGCCCCGTCCCTGGGCCGATGGCAAGGAGCGCGATCGGTTCCACGAGGCCATCGAGCAGGCGGCATTCGCCGACGAGATGGGCTTCGACACGATCTGGTTCGTCGAGCACCACTTTCTCGAGGAGGCGGCACACTCGTCCGCACCTGACGCCCTGCTGGGAGCGCTGACGCAACGCACGTCGCGGGTGCGCCTCGGATTCGGAGTCGCGCTCATGCCAGGGCGGGTGAACCACCCGATCCGGGTTGCGGAACGGGCTGCGGTCATGGACATCCTGTCCGACGGCCGCCTGGAGGTTGGTACCGGGCGATCGAGCAGCCCGTACCAGTTACGAGCCTTCGGCGTCGACGTCGCCAACACCCGCGAGGAGTGGGAGGAGGCCACCCGCCTCCTGCCGAAGCTCTGGACCGAGGAGAAATTCGCCTACCACGGGCGATTCTTCGACTGGGACGACGAGATCACCGTCGTCCCGCGTCCTGTTCAGAAGCCGCATCCGCCGCTGTGGGTCGCGTCCACCCAGCCTGACACGTGCGCGCTCGCCGGCCAGAAGGGCCTCGGGCTGCTGATGCCACAGCTCGGGGGTCCGGACAACGCGCGCGAGAGCATCGCGGCATACAAGGCAGCGGTCGCCGCTCCGAGCGACCCGCTGGGGATGTTCGTCAACGACCAGTGCGCCCTGTTCACGTGCGCGTTCACCAACGATGACGACGATCGCGCCCGCGTGCTGGGAGGTGAGGCGTCGATGTGGTACCTGAAGACGCTGGCGACGATCTACAGCGGCGACTGGGCCGGCCAGCCGCTCGACAGCGTCCCGGACTCGTATCGCTACCACGCCGAGGTGCGCCGCAAAGGCCTGGTGTCGGGTGGCACGCTGCAGACAGGCATGCGCGGCAGCGATCTCGACAGTGCCGATGCGTACGAGAAGATGATCGACTCCGGCGCGTTCTGCGTCGGCGACCCCCAGCAGGTCCTCGCCAACATCGAGCGGTACCGGGCGGCGGGTGCAGATCGCGTCGTGTGTGTCATGCAACTGGCGGATCTGCGCCACGAGGACCTCATGCGGTCGATCGAACTGTTCGGCACATCGATCATTCCCGCGATCCGGGCCGCGGAGGCGCACGAGGAAGCCAACCGAGCGCTTGCTTGACACCCGACGACGACGCGCGATTCGATGACGCCGTGACCTCATTCGCTTGGCCGATGACCATCGATCTGACCGGCCGTACCGCAGTCGTGACCGGCGGCAGCGAGGGCATCGGAGCGGCGACGGTGCGCGCGCTGGCGGCGCACGGAGCCGCAGTGGCGTTCTGCGCACGAAGCGCCGACGCGGGGAACACGCTCGCCGCCGAACTGTCGGGCTCCCCGGGGCTCGTGCGCAGCTACGTCGCGGACCTGTCGGACCCCGCGTCGACCGAGGAGTTCCTCGATGCGGTGTGCCGCGACCTGGGCGACGCCGACATCCTGGTCAACAACGTCGGCAACTCCCCCTCACGCAACTTCCTGTACATGAGCGACGCGGACTGGGCCCACTTGTTCGAGCTCAACCTCATGTCCGCGGTTCGCTGCACCAGGCGCCTGCTCCCGCCGATGCGCAGGCAGCGGTGGGGGCGGGTGATCATGATCGGGACGGGAGCAGCGAAGTACCCCTCCCCCGCGCTGATCGACTACTCGGCATCCAAGGCGGCGATGATCGCGACGGCCAAGGCGCTGGCCACCAAGTACGGTGCCGACGGTGTCCTGGTGAACTCGCTGCTGCCCGGCCTGATCCGCACCGCCATGTGGGAGCGCACGGCCGAGGAGGTCGCACAGGCCGACGGCACGACGGCCGAGGCCGTGTTCGCACAGCGGGCGACGCGCGTCCCGGTCGGCCGGTTCGGCACGGCGGACGAGGTCGCTGCTGTCGTGTTGTTCCTCGCCTCGCCGTACGGCAGCTACCTCAACGGCTGCGCCATCGACGTCGACGGCGGGATGGGCAGCGCGCTGTTCTGACCGTCGCGCGCCGGCTACCCACCGCACAGCTTGGTGAGCACCGCGTCCGCCTCGACCATGATCCGGTGCAGCAACTCCGCACAGCTCGGCAGGTCGTCGATGACGCCCGCCACCTGACCGCTTGCAAGCGTGCCGAGGTCGGTGCGCCCGTCGATCATGCTCGCGTGCAGCATCATCGGGGTGTTTGCCGCCATCAGCACCTGGCTCCAGCCGAGGTCGTGGTTCTTCTTCATGGCGAGGCCTTCGCGGACCATGTCACGCCACGAGATACCCGACATTGCGTGAAACGCGACCGCATGCCTGAGCGAGCGGGTCATGCGCGCCGGGGGCGATGCGCTGATCAGTTTCTCTGCGAACTCGGTGCGCAGGACCCGCTGCGGCACGCCGTCGAGAACGGACGTGACGACGGTGTCGTCCACCGTGCGGATGAGGTACTCGCGCTTGACGTTGGCCGGGACCGTGCTGTCGCTGGTCAGCAGGAACCGGGTTCCCATTGCGATACCGGCCGCTCCGAATGCGAGTGCCGCGACAAGGCCCCGGCCGTTACTCATCCCGCCGGCGCCGATCACCGGGATGTCGACCGCGTCGACGACTTGCGGCAGCAGGATCGATGTCGGCACTCGCCCGGTGTGGCCACCCGCCTCACTGCCTTGGACGATCACCGCGTCCACCCCCCACGCGGCAACCTTCTCCGCATGCCGTCGCGCGCCGATCGACGGCACCACGACCAGGCCGGCGTCCTTCAGCTCGCGGATCACCGTCTCCTTGGGAGCGAGCGCGAAGGAGGCGATCCGTACACCGTGCTTGACGAGCAGCCTCGCCCGCTCGGACAGGTCGGGGGCATCGCCACGCATGTTCACACCGAACGTGTTCTGAGTGAGTTTCTTGGTCCGCACGATCGCGGCATCCGTCTCGGCGAGAGACAGCGTGCCGCTGGCAAGGATCCCCAGGCCACCCGCGTTCGAGGTCGCGGCGGTGAGTTCTGGGGTCGCCACGTACCCCATGCCGGTCTGGACGATCGGGTAGCGGATGCCGAACAGATCGCACACGGCGGTGCGCAGCGCCGGGTGGAAGGTCCCGTCGGCCGCGGTCATGCGGGGACCTCCTTCAGGCGCAGGCCTTTCGGGTCGATGACCTCGCGGATCAGCCGCAACTCCTCGTCCGTCGGTGTCCGCGTCTGCGGGACGTCCCCCTCGACGACGAGTTCGAAACCGGTGTTGTCGCGTACGTCGTCGACCGAGACGCCCGGGTGCACCGACGCGAGCCGCATCGAGTGGTCGTCCGTCGCGAAGTCGAGCACCGCGAGATTGGTGACCACGCGCCGAAGGTCGAGGAAGCGTTCCGCCGTCGCGCCCGCGATCCGGGCGTTGTCATAGCCGACTCCCGACACGACGTCGACCTTGGGTACGAACGTGCGCGTCATATGGCGCGGGACCCAGTAGCTGGTGGGGTGGTTCACGGTGTTCCCGGGAGCACCCCGGACCCCGAGCAGCTGACGCGTCGGTGTGAAGAAGTCCCCGATCGCGGAGATGTTGGCGTTGCCGTAGCGGTCGATCTGGCTCGGGCCCATCATGACGTGTCGCCGCCCGGCCCAGACGACGTCGAAGACCGCCCGGTAGGGGATCCAACCCTCGACCGGCCCCGGCGCCGGAGTGCCGATGGCCCAGGTGCCGTCGACGAACAGCGATTCGCCGTCGGACAGCAGCAGGTCCGGCTCGAAGGTCGCCCGTGCCAGCCGGGCGCCGATCGTCGGGACGGTGCCCATCGGGCTGGCGAACAGTTCACCGTCGCCGCGCCACGCGTCCGCGCATGCCACCACGCAGACGTCGGCGCGGGTCGCCTCTGCGGCGGCGGTCATGCCGGCACCTCGGCCCGATCGGCCAGGACCTCGCGTTGGTAGTCCGCTTCGTCGCCGGCCAGATACCGATCGACGAAGCCTGACCACAGCTGCGGATCCTTCGCGGCGCGCGCGTACTGCGCCTGGAAGATCTCGTCGCGACCGTAGTCGGGTGCGCAGGAGGTGAAGTGCGCGCCGTTGGGTGCCTCGACGACACCTGCCACCATCCAGCGGCTGATGCGCAGGGAGGTCGGCCCCGCGGCCGCCAGTTCAGCGGTCGGGACGATCCGCTCACACGACACGTAGGCACGATCCGCCGCCGCGCAGAACAGGTCGTCGAAGTAGAGGTCCGGACCGAGGTACTGCGCGTTACCGCGTTCGTCGGCACGGTTGAGGTGGACGAGCGCCGCGTCGAGCCGGATCGCCGGGACCGCAGCGAGCGCCTCGGCGTCGGCATACGGCGACACGACGGTGCGCAGCTCGGGATTGACGCGCATGACGTCCGAGCCGATACCGGCCCGTGCCGGCAGGAACGGCACCCGCCACTGAGCCGCGAGCAATCCGAGCTGAACCATTCCCTCGTCGTACTCGGTCACCTCGATCGCGCCGGTCTGGCGAGCGGTCTGGAAGTTCGGGTCGAGCGGGATCGAGTCGAGGGAGACGAAGCCGTACACCGCTCGCTTGACCTTGCCGGCCGCGCACAGGAGCCCGACGTCGGGGCCACCGTAGGAGACGACGGTGAGGTCACGGACGTCGGACCGCAACAGAGCCCGCACGAGTGACATGGGTTTGCGCCGCGAGCCCCAGCCACCGATACCGATCGTCATGCCGGAGCGGAGCTCGGAGACAACCTGGGTCTCTGTCATTCGCTTGTCAGCCACGTGACTCAACCGCCTTGAATGCCCTGCCACTTGGAAAGTTCTTGTAATCTAGCAAGCGCTTGGTAGGTGGTACACCGGACGTTCTCGAGCACACCTGAATTCGCGAGTTCAGATGATCGCGAGCGCATTCGCCGGCGACGCGACGCCGCCCGGCACGTACAACGGCGCGGCCACCACACAGGCCTCGTAGCTGCCGCGCAGGCCGCATGCGTGCGCCAACTCCTCGAGGTCCCAGAGCTCCCCCAGCGGCATGCCCAGCGCCGGGATGAGGCGCCGGTGCAAAGAACCGATCGCGGGATCCCCGGGCAGCACCTCGACCGCCGGGTTGTCCGCGGCTACCGCGCTGACACCAAGGTCCCAGAGCAGGCGCGCCGTCGCCTCGGAACCCTCGAGTCCCGCCGACGGCGGCATGTCGAGCGACTCCGCCACAACGCCGCCGGCGCGGCGGTATGCGGCGAGCCAGCCGGTGCGCACCAGCAACAGGTCGCCCGCCCGCACCGCTGACTGCTGGTGTCGCGCACACGCCTGCAGCTCATCAGCCGTGATCGGATGCGGGGCGAGTGGGTCGACCACCTCTCCGCGTGCGGCCCACCACGCAGGCAGATCGAGCAGGACCGCGCGAAGGACGAGCCCGAAACGGCTCAACGCGTCGATTCCGAGCTCGGGCACGGCCGGATCGTCCGCGGCAAGACCGCCGTAGTGACCGAACGAACCGGCGCGAATGTGGCGCAGGCTGTCCCACTGGCTCGAGGCCTGCGGGTCGAGTCCGGTGATCTCGTCCTCGACCATGTTCCGGTTCCGGTCGAACACGCGATGCCCGAATGCGTTGCGCCCGTAGAGCGGTGGTCGCGGGAAGTCCAAGGGGAGGCACAGGTTGATCCGCCGGCCCTCACGAGGCACCCCCAGCGCGGCGAGAACGGTCTGCCCGGTGACGCGATTCATCGTGCCGAGCCGGTCGCCGGCACCCCACACCTGCCAGGCATGCCGCACGCCCGATCCACCGAGTTCGGGCAGCTCGTCATAGCCCGGCACCGACGCGTGCGCAGTCATTGCCTCACCGTCCCGCAGCGTCCGTCGCGGCCTGCGCGGCCTCGATCAACCGGTCGACGCGATCGTCGAGATCGGCGTCGTCCGGTGCCCCGCCGGGGGCGCCGTACGCTCCACGCCGAGCACGCGCGTTCACTCCCGCGAGGATCGCCGCCAGGCGCCACAGCGCGAAGGCCACGTAGAAGCCGAGATCCTCCACGGGACGACCGGTCAGCTCCGCATACCTGCGAGTCACCTCGTCGGAGGAACCGAAGCCGGCGGCCCGGGTCGGGACGGACAGCGGCAGGGCCACTTCTGGATCCGACGAACCCCAGTACGCGACCAGCCAGCCGAGGTCGGCCAGTGGGTCCCCCAGCGTGGCGAGTTCCCAGTCCAGTACGGCGCGAACGATGCCACCCGGCCCGACGATCACGTTGCCGGGGCGGAAGTCACCGTGGACGATCGTCACGCTCGCTTGCTCGGGCACGCCCGCCTTCAGACGAGCGAGGACGTCGCGCATGGCAGCGCTCGTCGCCACGCCGAGGCTGTCGAGTTGGTGTTCCCATCGCGTCAGCTGACGAGGCAGGTAGGCGACACCCCGGCCGAGGTCAGCGAGCCCGATCTCCTGCGGGACGATCGCGTGCAGGCGCGCCAGCGCGTCCACCATGCTCGGGCCGACCCGGCCGCGGGCGGCTTCCTCGAGCTGGGTCTGCGCGGTGTGCAGGTCGCGCAGAACCACGCCGTCCACGTAGTCCATGACGATGAACGGTGCGCCGATCACCGAATCGTCCGGACACGCCGCCAGCGTCGCCGGCACCGGCACTCCGGTGCCGTGCAAGGCCGTGATGATGCGGTGTTCGCGCAGCACGTCGTGCGCCGACGCGATGACGCCGGACAGCGGCGGGCGCCGCAACACGGTCCGCGCACCGCGCGCGTCGGTCAGCAGGTAGGTCAGGTTCGACCGCCCGCCGGGGATCAGTCGTGCGGTGAGTGGCGGCTCGACCGGGACGCCTGCCTCGACCAGCCACGCCTCCACGGGCCGCATCGGCAGCTCGGTGCCGCCCGTCATGCGTCGTCGGCCGCGCGGGTGAGGCGGTTGCCGATCTCGGCGAACGTCTCGGCCGCATCGGCGTCAGGTCCCTGCCGGGCGATCAGGGATGCGTACGCGTCGCGCACCGCGCGGATCAGGGCGGACGGGTCCGAGTCGAGCTCGGGTGTCCCCAGCATCGTGTCGAGGTTGGCCTGGTTCTGGCCCACGCGGTACGAGGACTCGACCGCATCAGGCAGCACGAATCGCGGCAGGAACTGCTCGGTCAGGTAGGAGCGCCCCGAGCAGGCGTTCACTGCGTCCAGCGCTCGCGTGGGCTCGACGCCGGCAGCGGCGAGGGCGGCGAACACCTCGGCCGCCGCCCAGAACGACGTCGCGAACAGGGTGTTGTTGGCAGCCTTCACGAGGTGCGCGGATCCGACGTCGCCGGTTCGCACCAAGCGACTGCTGACCGCCAGGAGGACGTCGCGAACGCGATCGAGAGCGCCGTCCGCCCCGCCGACGAGCATCGTGAGCTCGCCGGTCCGCGCGGCATGTGCCATTCCCGACACCGGGGCGTCGAGGAGGTCGACGCCGACGCCGGCGAACCGGGCTGCCAGAGCCCGGGTGACCTCCGGCTCGCCGGACGTGCAGTCGACCCAGACGGTTCCGGCGCGAAGCGACGGCAGCACGCGGTCGACGACGTCGACCACGACGGCGGACGACGCGAGGCACGTCACCACGACGTCGGACGCGCCGACCTCGTCCAGCCCGACGGCTCGGCTGCCGTACTCGGCGCTGTGCCGGGTGGCGACCGACGCGGTGCGGTTCCAGACCGCGGTGTCGAAGCGGCCGGCGACCCGTCCGGCCATGGGGTAGCCCATCGCACCGAGGCCCAGAAAGGCGACCTTCATCTGATCGAGGTCCTCATTGGACGGCCGGCGGGCGAGTGGCGTTGACCGCCGGATCCTCGAGGTACTGCACGAGCAGCGGCTGGTTCGTCCATCGCGCCGGAGTGCGGAACCAGCCGCCCGCCGACAGCGTCCCGCCGTCCGCGGTCACCGTGTCGCCGACCACCCAGGTGTTCATCGGGCCGGCGAGGAACACCGCCAGCGTGGCGACCTCCTCCGGCTCCGCGTAGTGCCCGGCCGGTACCCAGACCGGGACCAGCCGCTGGTACTCGTCGGGCAGTTGGTAGTGACCGACCTGGTAGGCGCGCGTCTTGTCGACCGCGATCGCGGTGACGATGATGCCGCTGGGCGCCAGCTCGACCGCGAGACTCTTCGTGAAGCCGTCGATCGCCCGCTTGAACGCGGCGTACACCGCGAGGTCCGGCGCGGCACGGGCGCCCTCGACCGAGGAGAAGTTGAGGATCCGGCCCCAGCCACCGGCCTTCATCATGGGCACGAACTCGCGGCACAACCGGAAGACGTGCAACAGGTTGACCTCGTAGAGGCGTTGCCACATCTGCTCGGTGCCGAGTTCGATCGGTGCCGCACTGGCCAGGTGCTCGCCGAGGCCGTTGACGAGGATGTCCACCCGCCGGCCGCCGGCCCGGGCGACCTCGGCCAGTTCCGCCACGCCGGATTCCGTGCAGAGGTCGGTGACGACGGTCGTGATCGTGCCGCGACCTGCTGACCGGACGCGGGACTCGAGCGCGGCGAGGCGTTCGCGGTCGATGTCGGCGGCGATGACGTCCGCACCGAGGCTCGCCATGATCGTCGCGATGCTCGAGCCGATGGCACCGCCCGCTGCGCTGATGACCGCGACCCGGCCGGACAGGAGCCCGGGTTCGAACCCGTAGGTCGGGGGCGCCGCCGGTGAAGCGATCGGATCGGCCGTCACGCCCTTACTTATATATCATAACGCTGATAGCCGAAACCCCGGCGTCAGCTGCCGCGCAGCGCGACCGTCGCCGCGGCGGTGTCGACCGAACCCTCGTCGACGGCGTACAGCAGGCTCGCGTCCAGGTGCAGGCGGGCCTGGCGCTGCACCCTGTCGACGTCGCCCTCCTCGATGTATTTGAGGATGCGCGCGTGGGCCTTCGTACCGGACAGCCGACGCTTGGCGTCCGGGAATCCGCCGGACTCGTCGGCAGAGCGCGCCCACGCCTCCTCGCGGCTCGTCCACAAGGATTCCAGGGCGCCGATGACCAGCTTGATGGTCTCGTTGCCGCAACTCTCGACGAGCACCTCGTGAAAGCGACGCGACGTCACCGTGAACTCGAGCGGATCGTCCAGGGCAGCCAGCGTCGCCTCGTGCAACTCGGTCAGGTGCGGCAGCACTGCCTCCATGCGATCCGGCCGCTGCGCGCACAAGCCGGCACACACCGGCTCGATCGACAGGAGCGCCTCGCGCACGTCGACCATCTGGACACCTCTGGACTGCAGCACGAGTCCGACCGAGTACGCCGCGTTCGCCGCGCGCGGCACGTGCACCGTGGCGCCACCGCGATTGCCCCGATGCACGGTGATCAGCCCCTCGGCCTCGAGGATGCGCAGGGCCTCCCGCAAGGACGGACGGCTCACCCGGAACTCCTGCAGCAGATCCTCCTGGCGCGGCAGCATCGCGCCGTCCTTCAGGTCCCCGCTCACGATGCGCTCGCGAAGCGCCTCGGCGACCATCTCTGCCAATCGCGGCTGACGGATCTGCACCCCGGGCTCTCCTGCCGCCGACGACCGTTGCACTCCGAGCGGACCAGACCCTACCGCGTTGGCGCGTCCGGGGCGCGGACTTGCGGCTCGGCGCGAGCGGACAACCGGTCCGCCGTCGTTCGGGTTCGACTGGACGCTCACGAGTAGTCACCATCGAGTTCGGGGCAGACGACCACCTTTATCGCGTCGGCGACGCCGGTCGAGGGGGACACGGTGTCGATCGCCACGCCGGTCTGGCTCAGCCCGAACCGATGGGTCACCAGCGGTGCCAGCCGGGCGACGTTCGCGGCGAGCAGGGCGGCGGCCGGAGCGGCGGCGACGGTTCGGTTGGAGAGCACACCCTGCCACCGGATCTGGTTCCAGATCAGGTGCGCGAGCGGCAGGCCGACATCACCGGGAGCGCTGATCGGGCTGGCCGCCGCGATCGTGCCGCGCCGACGTACCAGCAACGGCGCCAGACCGGCCGATTCCGCGCTTCCGGAGACGTCGAGCAGCCGATCGGCCATAGCCCCGTTCGTAATCCGCTGCACCGCGGCGAGGACGGGCTCGTCACCGTCCGCGTGCAGCGTCTCGTCCGCTCCCAGCGTCAGCCCCGCCCGCAGGCGGGCTGCGTCGCGCCGCAGACCCACGAGGATCACCCGAGCCGCTCCCCGCGCCTTGGCCACCAGGCACGCCGCCAGCCCCTGCGGGCCGGGCCCGAGCACGACGACCGACTCCATCGGCTGCACGTCGGCGCCGATCGGCCCCAGCCAGTCCAGCGCGTTGGCCAGCGGGCTGAACCACCCGGCGGCGACGTCGGCCGGTACGTCCAGCGGCAGCTTGGTGACCGTCGTGCCCGGCGCCAGGTACATGTACTCGGCGCACCCGCCCCACAGTGCCGGCGCCACCGCGGTCGTGACGTTGGAGCCGTAGCTGCGCGACGCGGCGCACACCTGCGCATGTCCGGCCAGGCAATCGCGGCACGCGCCGCACGAGATGCCCGCCTCGACAGCCACCCGATCGCCGGGCCGGACCTGCCACAGCTGCGCCGCCAGATCGCCCACGTCGACGATGCGCCCGACCACCTCGTGGCCGATGACGCGGGGCACATCCGTCGGCGCGGCGCGCCAATGCACGTCCGTGCCGCAGATTCCGTTGGCCTCGACCGCGAGCAGCGCACTGTGGGCGTCGATCTGCGGCCGGTCGAAGGTCTGTACCTCGATGGCCATCGGACCGATCAGCACGGCCGCCCGCACGCCAGCCCGCGTAGTCGAGGCCATTCGTCACTCCCGTCCGGCGTAGCGCACCATCGTGTATTTGATTTAACCAATACCACGCGCGCTCAGCCAGCGGTTAGTCCCGCCCGACAACCCCCAGTTCCGCCATCCGGCGCCGGATGTCCTCGCGGAGCACCGACTTCGCGAGCTTCCCGCCGGGAGCCACCGGTAGCGCGTCCACGACGATCAGGTGCTCGGGGAACCACTCCTTGCTCACGCCGCGCGCCGCCAGGTGGCCGCGAACGTCGTCGAGCGTGATCTCCACGCCGGCTGCCGGCACCACGTAGATACAGACGCGCTCGCCGAAGACCTCGTCCGGCATCGCCACGGCGGCGCAGCGGATCAGACCCGGCATGCTGCTCACCTCGTCCTCGACGGCCGGCGCGCTGATGTTCTTGCCGCCGCGGATGATGAAGTCCGAGGTGCGCCCCACGATCGTGAGATAGCCCTCGTCGTCGATCGTCACGAGATCACCCATCAGCATCCAGCCGTCAGGAGTGAACAGCTCGGCGTTGGCGGCCGGATCCTGGTAGTACCCGCGCGATCGCACGATGCCGATCGAGGCGGGACGGCCCGCCCCGGCAGCGAATTCGATCTCCGCTCCGTCCTCACCGAACAGCCGGACCTCGGTCTCCGGAATGATGCGACCGCCGGTCGTGAGGCGCCTTTCCCGCGGGTCGTCGACGGTGGTGTAGCTCTGCACGCCGGTCTCGTTCGACCCGTACATGTTGAGGATCGTGGCACCGGTGCGCTTCTCGAACTCCTCGGCCTTGGAATACGGCACCGCCTCGCCGCCGGTGTACATCACGCGCAGGCTGCCCAGGTCGAATCGATCGAATTCGGGGTCGCCCAGCAGCATCACGAACTGGGTCGACACCGCCATGAACACGGTGACCTGCTCGGCCTCGAGCATCCGAAGCGTCTCGACAGTGTCGAATCGCGGCAGCACAACCGTCGCTGCGCCGAGCAGCGTCGGTGTGAAGTGGGCAGTCCACAGGCCGAACCCGAACGGAGCCGGGACGACGCTCATGCAGACCTCGTCGGTCGTCAGCGCCCCGGCGTCGACCGCGTAGTCGTGATACTTCAGCCAGCGCCGCTCGTCGTGAGCTACACACTTGGGCAGGCCCGTCGTGCCGGAGGTCGAGTTCAGCAGGGCAAGCTCGTCGGTCGGGGTCCGCCGGCCGGCGATCAGCTGGTTCGCGGACGCGACCGCGGCAGCACCGACCGGTGCTCCAGTGGCGGGGTCGAGGGCTGCGTCGACCCGCCCGTGTGGCACCGGCACCACGTCATAGACGTCGACATATCGCCGCAGCGCCGGCAGGTCGGCCCGCAGCCGCTCGAAGAGCTCGACCGTGTCGACCCTGCCGATCTGCGGAACCGTGATCAGCGTCGTGGCCTCGCCGCGCGCGAGCAGGTGGCGCACTTCGCGCTCGCCGGAGCGCGCACCGATCCCGGTGAACACGACGCCCGCGCGGATGCACGCCGACATCGCCACGTGTACCACGCAGCCGTCCGGGATCCAGATCGCGACGTGCGCTCCCCGCTCGAGCCCGAGTTCGGTGATGTGCGCGGCCAGCAGGCTGATGTACTGGTCGTACGCGACCCAGGACATTCGGCCCGCAGGTTCGACATACGCGGACTCGGTCGGTTTGGTGGCCGCCCAATGGGCGATCGCCTCGTCGAGGTTGTTCCACCGCGGGACGGCAGCCAAGGTGGCGGCCCGGGGCAGCTCGTAGTCGATCACGCACGCTCCTTGTCGATCAGCCGAGCAGGTTCTTGATGAGTTCGGGCACCGGCGCGGACCGGCCTTCACGATCCACCCCCACCAGCGAGAGCGTGGCGCGGGCCACCTCGAGGCCGTCGCCGGCGCGCGTCATCGCATAGTCGAGCCGGTACGACCGGACGCCTACGGCGCCGACGGCCATGCTGATGTCGATCCGGTCGTAGGGGCGCACGACCGCCAGGTATTCACACGTCGTGGCCCGGGTCACCACCGACGCTCCGCACCGGTCGTACAGTTCGGGGAATCGCACGTCATGTCCAAGCAGCCACTCGGTGTGAAGTCGCTCGAGCCACGGGAACCACGCGGCAAAATAGATGATGCCCGCTGCATCGGTGTCCGCGTAGACGATGACGATCTGCCTTCGCGAGAGCACGCTCGTGCCGTCGTCAACCGACATGTCGCCACCCGATCACATGAGGACCGCGCCTTGCCGTCGAGCGGCGGTCCGGAACTCGTACCGAGGCGCAATAGTAGCCAAGCAAGCGCTTGGCCGCACACCAACCCACGGATGGAGCACCTATGACCGGACCGTCACCGGCTGACACACCACCGACCCCGCCGATCCTGCGGGAGTTGCTGTGGCCGGCCACAGACCTGGATGCCGCCCTGTCGTTCTACGTCGACGGGCTCGGCATGCCCCTCAAGTTCCGCGACGGCGACCGGTTCGCGGCGGTAGCCGCCGCCGACGACGTCACGCTGGCCCTCGTAGCAGGGACCGAGGCGGTGACCGGCTCGATCCCGGCGCCGGCATATCGGGTGGGCGATCTCGCGGCGGCGGTCCGCCGAGCGCAGGACGCCGGAGCGATCGTCGTCATGCGCGGCGAGGAGGGGGCGCACGAGAAGCGCGCCGTGCTCCGCGACCCGGCCGGGCACCTGCTCGTCCTCTACCAGCCCACCTGACGGTTGTCTTCCAATCATTTAGATGATAAGAAAACATGGTCGTTTCCCGTCCACGTCAGGAAGCCGTCCATGACCGCACCCTCCACGGCGATTGCTGCCGGCGATCCGGGGATGGACGTGCGCACCGTGGGCACCGGCTCTCCGCTGCTCTTCCTGCACGGCGAGTCGGGGCTGCTGTTCTGCGACGCGTTGCTGCAACGACTCGGCGAACAGTTCACGGTGGTCGCACCGTCTCACCCCGGCTGGGGCGCTTCCCCGCGCCTGGCTACCGATCGCTCCCTGGACGATCTCGCCTACCGGTATCTCGACCTCTTGGAAACCTTCGACGAGCCCGCCTTCGTGCTCGGCTGCGGTCTCGGGGCGTGGCTGGCGTTGGAGGTCGCGACCAAGCAGCAGACCGACATCTCGGGCCTGACGCTCGTCTCCCCCGTCGGCATCCGGACCGGTGAACCGACCAAGCGGCACTACCTGGACCGCTACGCGGTGAGCGCGGACGCCGTTGCGACCGCCCTGTACGGCGCGCCCGATCGCGGTCCGGACCTGTCGACGCGCACCGACGCGGAACTGCTGCAGCTCGCGCGGGCGCAGGAGGCCGCCGCGTACTACACGTGGCAGCCCTACCTGCATAATCCGTCCCTGCTGGCGCGCCTGCACCGCGTGCGCAGGCCCGTGCAGATCCTTTCCGGCGCGATGGACGGCATGATCCTGGCCGACGACCACGTCGCCACCTTGCAAGCCGCACTCGGCGGTCCGACCGAATCCCACGTGCTGCCGGACGCCGGCCACCGCGTCGAGGAGCAGCAACCGGACGCGCTCGCCCAGCACGTCGTCCGGTTCGCCCGCGAGACTGCCGCGGTGCGGCGGTAACCCGACAGTGACAGCCGAAGGGGGCGAGATGTTCCGCGCGTGGACGTTCACCGAGATGCCGTACCCGTACCTGCCGCCGGAGGACTCGTACGAGTCGTTGCGCGTAACGCTGCCCAGCAAGTTGTACGACCCCGAACTCGGTTTCCAGCTGTATTCGAAGTACTTCGACATCTACCAGGCCGCTGACGATCTGGGCCTGGACATGATGCTGAACGAGCACCATTCGACGGCGACCTGCGTCGAGCCATCGGTCCCGGTGACCATGGCGATCCTCGCGCGGACCACCAGCCGAGGCCGCATTCTCGCGCTGGGCAATCCGATCGCCAACCGCAACACGCCGATCCGCATCGCCGAGGAGATGGCGATGATCGACGTCATCTCGCACGGGCGGAGTGAAGTCGGTTTCGTGCGCGGGGTCCCGTACGAGGTGTCGGCCGGCAACGTCAACCCGGTCGAGATGAAGGAGCGGTTCTGGGAGAGCGCGGACCTCATCGTGCGCGCGTGGACGACGACCGACGGCCCCTTCAACTGGGAGGGTCGGCACTATCACCACCGCCAGGTCAACGTGTGGCCCCGGCCGTTCCAGGAGCCGCACCCGCCGATCTGGGTACCGACGCAGAACGCGGCGACGGTGGTGGAGGCCGCCGAGCGCAACTACAAGCTCGGGACGATCCTGTGCGGATGGCAGGGTGCGCGGCGCATGTTCGACGTCTACCGGCAGCGCCGGCAGGAACTCGGGTTCGCCCCACCGACACTGGACAGGCTGGGTTACCTCGGTCTCGTTTTCGTCGGCGACACCGACGAAGAGGGCTTCGCGGGCGCCCGGAAGCTCCAGTGGTACCTGCAGCACAACAAGGTGGCCACCCAGTTCATGGACGTGCCGGGCTACATCGACGAGTCGGCGCGGGCGAAGATGCTGCGGGCGACCGCGCAGGGCACGCCGGTGAGCACGCCGATCGAGCATCTCGCGTACGCGCCGGTCGAGGAACTCGTCGAGGGCGGCTACTTCTTCGCGGGCAACCCGGACTCCGTCTTCAGGCAGCTCGAGTGCTTCTACGAGCGCGTCGGCGGCTTCGGAAATTTCATGATGATGGTGCAGGCCGGCACGATGGGACAGGAACTCGTCGAGAACAGCATGCGGCGGTTCGCGACGGACGTCCTTCCGCGATTCCGTGCCGAGGTCTACGGCCGCGAGATCGACCCAGGACTTGCAACCGCGTCATGACCGTGGGACCGCCCGATCTGCTCGACCGGCTCGACGCATGTGTCGACGCGCTTCGGGCCGGCCGGATCGTTGTCGTCACCGACCGGATCCGCGACATCGGCATCGTGGGAATCGCGGGTAGCCGGACGACCGCGCAGAACGTCAACTTCCTGATCCAGCACTGCCGCGGCATCGTCTACGGCGGTGCGGCCCGCGCGCATCTCGACCGGCTCGGCATCGGCCACCAGGACGGCGCCGACGTCTTGCGGTCACAGGTGTACGTGGCGGTGGACGCCGTCGCCGGCGTCACCACCGGGGTATCGGCCGCGGACCGCGCGACGACGATTCGGGCCCTCATCGATCCGGCGACCACGCGCGCCCAACTGCGCACGCCCGGGCACGTCCTGCCCAGTGCCATCGACACGACCGGTCAGGTCGAGAGCTTCTACTTCAACGAGGCGCTGCAGTACCTGATCACCCTGGCCGGCCTCGGTTCCGGCCTCACACTCAGCGCGGTCCTGGCGGCCGACGGCTCGATGGCGTCGGCGCGCGACCTGCTCGGGTTCGCGGCCGAGCACGACGCGCCGTGCATCGACTTCACAGAGGTCCTGCGCACGAGACGGTTCCGCGACGGCTGGCAGGAGCCGTGGCCCGGGCAGCGCGCGCTGACCCTGTCGCACCTTCGGACCCAGGTCGCGATCACGGCCCTCGGCGCGCACGAGCAGCACGACGAGTTTCCCGTCGAGCTCCTCCCGTTCTGCATGATCGGGCACGCGTTGCGAGCGCCCGGGCCCTGCCACGACCAGCTCGAGGCGGCGCTCGAGCGCACCGAGCGCCGGGGCACCGGTGCCGTCGTGCTCGCGTGGCCCGCGGGCGCTCGGGGCCAGGCGCCCGACCACGCCGGTAGCCACGAGCATCGAGTGAACCCCGCGCTCGCGGGCCTGATCGCCGCTGAACTCGCTGCCGCGGTTCCGCAACCGGCCGTCGCCCCCGTCACCACCCACTGAGGAGCACCAATGATCGTCGTAGTCGGGCTCGGCAACATCGGCATCGCGATGGCGGGGCGGATCGGCGAATGCGGACGCGACGTGCTCGGTGTCGACCTCGCATCCGAGCGGAGGGACGAGTGGCACGCCGGGACCGGCCGGACCGCGGTCGCCGACCTCGCCGAGGTGCCGTGGCCGGAAGTCAGTCACGTCTACGTGGTCGTCCGCCTGACCAACCAGGCCGAGGCAGTGCTTCAGCGCCTCGTCGAGCTGCGGGTGCCCAGCGGCATACCGGTGTTCCTGAACACGACGTTGGAGCTCGACTACGCACGAGGCCTGGGCCGGTACGCGCAGCAGCCGTGGCGGCTGATCGAGCTGCCGGTCTCGGGGGGCGAGTCCGGTGCGCGCGCCGGCGCCCTGACCGTCATGGCCGCCGGGCCGCTCGAGGAGTCGGATCGAGAGTTCCTGCTGTCGACGTCCGCGAACCAGGTCGTCGAGTTCGCGGAGTTCGGCGAGCCGACCCTCGCAAAGTTGCTCAACAACGTCTCGGCCGCGTACACCGCCCTGTCGTACGCGGAGATGATGCTGCTCGCCGAGGGTGTGGGCATGCAGCCGCGCAGGCTGGCCGAGGTGCTGCGCACCTCGTCCGGGGGCAGCTGGATGGGCGACCACTTCGTCGACCTCGTCGACGACCTGCTCGGCAAGGACGTCGTCCTGCTGCGCAAGGAACTCGGCGCGCTGCCGATCGTCGCTCTCGAGGACGACGAGCACCTGCTCTCCCGGCTGGCGCAAGCGCGCGCCGCGCTGACCAGACCGGCGCGATGAGCATGCCGTCAGCCGGGTCACCGTTCGCGTCGATCGACGACGCCGTCGCCGCGATTTCGCGCGGGGAGATAGTGGTGGTCGTCGACGATGCCGACCGCGAGAACGAGGGCGACCTCATCGTCGCTGCCGACGCGGTGACGCCCGAAGCGGTCAACTTCATGGCGACCCACGGGCGCGGGCTCATCTGCCTCTCGCTCGAGGGGCAGCGCCTCGACCGGCTCAGGATCGGCGCGATGGACCCGGAATCAGGGGGCGGCGAGGAGACACACTTCGGGGTCTCCATCGATCTCGACGAGCCCGACCGCACCGGGATCAGCGTCTACGACCGCGCTGCGACGGTGCGGCATGCCGTGTCGCCGACCGCGCTGCCCGAGGACTTCCGCCGTCCGGGCCACGTGTTCACGCTGCGCTACACGCCCGGCGGCGTGCTCGTGCGGGCCGGGCACACCGAGGCGTCGGTCGATCTCGCCCGGCTCGCGGGGCGGGAACCGGCCGGGCTGATCTGCGAGATCATCGGCGACGACGGCACGATGCGCCGCCTGCCCCAGATCATCGACTTCTGCGCGGAGCACGGCCTGTTGCTGATCACGATCGCGGACTTGATCGCGTATCGCCGGCGGCGCGAGGCCCTGGTACGTCGGGTCGTGGAGACGCCGATGCCAACCGACTACGGCGATTGGCGGATGGTCGGCTACGAGTCGCTCCTCGACTCCACGCACAGCGTCGCGATGCTCTACGGGCACCCGGAGGGCAAGCGCGACGTGCTGGTGCGCATGCACTCCGAATGCCTCACGGGTGACGTCTTCCGCTCACGCCGGTGCGACTGCGGCGGCCAGCTCGACATCGCGATGGCCCAGATCCAGGACGAAGGCGAAGGGGTCGTGGTGTACCTGCGGGGCCATGAAGGCCGCGGCATCGGGCTGCTGCACAAGCTGCGGGCGTACCAGCTCCAGGACGGCGGTCTCGACACCGTCCGGGCCAACCAGGAACTGGGCCTGCCGGTCGATGCTCGTGACTACGGGGTGGGCGCCTCGATCCTCGTCGATCTGGGACTGTCTACGCTGCGGCTGCTGACGAACAATCCGGCGAAACGAGCCGGCTTGGAAGGGTTCGGGCTGCAGATCGTCGAGCGGGTGCCCGTCAGGGTCGCCCCGAATGCCGCCAACCTGCGATACCTGGCCGCGAAGTCGGCGCTGCTCGGGCACGACCTGAGCACCGGCCCGGAGCGGGAGACCGGCGGAGTCGGGCATCTCGCACGCACGCGAGGCCGAACTCAGCCCGAGAGCTGACCGCCGTCGACGAGCAGCGTGCTGCCTGTCATCATGCCGGCGAGGTCGCTGACGGCGAAGAAGACCACCCGCGCCAGGTCGTCCGGCTCGAGAGTCCGGCGCAGCGGACTGCGCGCGGCGAACGTCTCGATGGCGTCGTAGACACCGTCCTGCTCCAGCAGGGCGACGGCGTTGTCGGTCGGGACGAACGCCGGAGCCACCCCCAGGACCCGGATGCCTTGCGGACCGAGTTCGACGGCGAGGCTGCGTGTCATGCCGACGACGCCCGCCTTCGACGCGACGTAGTGGGTCATGTTCGCGGACGGGGCTCGAAAGGCGGACAAGGAAGCCAGGTTGACGATCACCCCTCCTCGCCCCTGAGCGGTCATCAGCCGCGCTGCGGCCCGGCTGCCGAAGAACGTTCCGGTGAGATTGACGTCGAGCACATGCCGCCACCGAGCCTCCGGCATGTCGAGCAGCGAGTCGCGCGGGTAGACGCCGGCGTTGTTCACCCAGACGTCCAGGTGCCCGAAGCGCTCGGCCGCGAACGCGGCGAGCGCTGTCACCGAGTCCTCGACGGCGATGTCCACGGGGTGCGCGACCGCCGCCGAGCCGAGGGCAGCGGCGACTCGCCCGGCGCCGTCGAGGTCGATGTCGGCGACGATCACCGTGGCACCCGCCTCGGCCAGCCGCCGCGCGACTGCGGCACCGACGCCGGCGGCGGCGCCGGTGACCACCGCGACGCGGCCGTGAAGGGATGTCAGTTCCGACAGCAAAGGCGCCACGAACACTCCTCGATGAGATTGCAGAGCGAATCTATCTAATCTTTTAGTTGTTAGTGGCAACTCGGTCCCATAGCATCGGCAGGGCCGAGGGCCGGTCGGCGCCGAAGGGATGGACGGATGAAAACGACGATGCAGCGCGACGTGATCCGTGAGGGTGGCGCCGCGACGTGGACGCCGCGGACCAGTCCCCCGATCGGCGTGACCCTCACCCCGCAACAGGAGCTTGCCTGCGCCTTCCGCATCCTGGCGCGCGGCGGCTTCAGCGAGAACATCGCGGGTCACATCACCATGGCCGCACCGGGCACCGACGAGATGTGGGTCAACCCGTGGGGCCTGTGGTGGGAGGAGGTGACCGCCTCGGACATCTGCCGCGTCAACGCGGAAGGCGACGTGCTCGAGGGCAAATGGGACGTCACGCCGGCGATCCACATCCACACCGAACTGCATCGCCGCCGTCCTGATGCGCGCGTGGTGATTCACAACCACCCGTACTACGTGACCGTCCTCGCCGCGATCGGCGTACTGCCTGAGATCGTCCATCAGACCGGCAGCATGTTCGACGGCGACATCTCGTTCGTCACCGAGTACACCGGCGAGGTCGACGACGCCGTGCTCGGCGCCGAGCTCGCCGACATGATCGGCGACAAGTCCACCGTGATCCTCGCGAGCCACGGGGTGATCGTCACCGGCGCGGACATCCGCGAGGCGACGTACCGAGCCGCGAGCATCGACCGGATGTGCCGCCTCGCCTACGACGTGATGTCACTCGGCCGCGATCCTCTGCCGATCTCGGCGGGCATCAAGGTCGGCATGAAGAAGTCACTGCTCGAACGGGGCAGCGACGTCTACTGGGCAGGCGCCGTCCGGTCGCTGCTCAGGGCCGAACCGGATGTACTCGACTGAACCAGCCGGGCACGCCGCCGCGCGTACCGAGTCAATCTGCCAACCGCATCGAAGGGGATGTCATGGCCAGCCTCGACCAACTCGAGACCAATACCGGTTTCACGACCGCAGTGAAGGGCAAGGTCACGTTCCTGCCCGATCCCGAGCGTCAGCACCGCAAGTACACCGTGATCTCGGTGGACGACCACATCGTCGAGCCGCCGGACACCTTCGAGGGACGAATGCCGGCCAAGTTCGCCGACCGGGCGCCTCGGGTGGTCGAGAAGGACGGCGCCGACGTCTGGATCTATGACGGCAAGGAGATCCCGAACGTCGGGTTCAACGCGGTCGTAGGCCGTCCGGTGGACGAGTGGGGCTTCGAACCGGCCCGGTTCACCGACATGCGCCGGGGTGCCTGGGACATCAACGAGCGCATCCGTGACCTCGACCTGAGCGGCATCTATGCGTCGCTGTGCTTCCCGTCGTTCCTGCCGGGCTTCGGTGGCCAGCGGCTGCAGCTGTCGACCGACGACTCGGAGTTGGCGCTCGCCGCGGTACGCGCCTGGAACGACTGGCACATCGACGTATGGGCGGGCACGCACCCAGGGCGGATCATCCCGTGCCAGATCCCCTACATGCTCGATCCCGAGATCGGCGCGCAGGAGGTGTACAAGAACGCGGAGCGTGGCTTCAAGGCCATCACGTTCACGGAGGGTCCGCACGCGCTCGGCCTGCCCTCGCTGCACACCGGGCACTGGGACCCGATCATGCGCGCGTGCGCCGAGACTGGAACCGTCGTCAACCTGCACATCGGCTCCTCGGGCACCTCTCCCGGCACGTCCGATGACGCTCCTCCGGACGTGGTCGGGGTCCTGTTCTTCGGCTACGCCATGTTCGCCGCGGTCGACTGGCTGTACTCCCGTATCCCCGTGCGCTTCCCCGACATCAAGATCGTGATGTCGGAGGGCGGCATCGGCTGGGTGCCGGCCCTGCTCGACCGGCTGGACCACATGTCGACGTACCACCAGATGTACGGCACGTGGGAGGGCATCGAGCTGACGCCGGCCGAGGTGCTGCAGCGCAACTTCTACTTCTGCGCCGTCGAGGACCCCTCGTCGTTCGTGCTGCGCGACCGGATCGGCATCGATCACATCCTCGTCGAGCAGGACTATCCGCACTGTGACTCCACCTGGCCGCGCACCCAGCAGGTCCTCGAACACGAGATCGGTGGGCTACCTGCCGAGGACATCCGCAAGATCACCTGGGAGAACGCGTCGCGCCTGTACCGGCACCCGGTCCCGGAGAACGTGATCGCCGACCCGAACTCGTACTGAGCGTCCGGCTCGGATGCGTCAGCGGCCGCGCGGTCGCTGACGCGTCCGAGCCAGGACGTCGGGGCCGAGCGCCGTCACGCTTGCGGCGCCACACATCCGCAGGCACCGGCCGATGTCCTCGATCAGGGAACTCAGCATCCTGGTCACCCCTTCCTCGCCGTGATTCGCGAGGGCCCACAGCACCGGACGACCGACGAGGACGGCACGCGCACCGAGCGCGAGCGCGCGCACCACGTCGGCACCGCACCGGACGCCGCCGTCCACGAGCACATCAGCCCGGTCGGCGACGGCATCCGCCACGTCCGCGAGAGCATCCGCGGTGGCGACAGCCGCGTCCAGCTGTCGCCCGCCGTGATTCGACACGACGACCGCGGCCGCGCCGGCCTCGACGCAGATGCGGGCATCGTCCGGATGCAGTACGCCCTTGACCGCGACCGGCAGGCCGCTGATGTCGCGCACCCACCCGATCATGTCCGGGTCGAGGTCCGCCTCGAGCCGGGTCGAGTAGGCGGCGTCCAGGCCCGCGCCGCCGAGGTTCGGCAGCCCGATGCCGTCCGCGTGCGGCAAGGCGTACCCGTGGCGGCGATCGCGGCGGCGGTCACCGGGGACGGTCGCATCGACGGTGAGCACCGCCGCGGTGAACCCGCTCGCGGCAGCGCGCTGCAGCAGGTCGGCGGTGAGCCCTCGATCCTGAAGGATGTAGGCCTGGAACCACTGGACGCCGCCCGGAGCTGCCGCCCGCACGTCTTCCAGCCGCGTGGTTGCGTACGTCGACAGGGTCATGGCGGCGCCCGCCCGTGCTGCCGCAACCGCGCTGGCCCGCTCGCCGTCAGGATGGGCCAGGCGTTGGTAGCCCATCGGTGCGATCGCGACCGGGGCGGCGAGTCGGCTACCGAGCACCGTCACCGACAGGTCCGGGTGGGCTGCCGGGCGGAGGACATGCGGCCGCAGTCGGATCGCACGCCATGACGCCAGGTTCAACGCCAGCGCGGATTCGTCGCCGGCGCCGCCCGCGAAGAAGTCGTACACCGCGGGATGCAGGATCGCCTTCGCCGCCATCTCCACCCGATCGGGATCGGCGTAGTCGACGTCGATGGCCTCAGTACCCGACATCGACGTCGACGATGCCGGTGAGCGGCTTGCCGGTCGCGAAGCGCTCGACGTTGTCCGCAACCCGCGCGAGCAGGTACGGCACCGACAGCGCGGCCGGGCACGACACGTGCGGAGTGATCAGGCAGTTGTCGAAACCCCAGAGCGGATGGTCTGCCGGGAGCGGCTCGGGGTCCGTCACGTCGAGCACAGCGCCACCAAGATGCCCGTCGGCCAGTGCGGAGACGACCGCGTCGGTGACGACGTGCTGTCCGCGCGCGACGTTGACGAGCCACGCACCGGCAGGCAGGGCGGCCAGCACGGGCGCGTCGACCATGCCGGCCGTCTCCGGCGTGAGCGCCGCTGCCACGACCAGTACCGCCGTTCCCGGGATGACCTCGGCGAGCCGATCGGACTGCACCGTCCGTGCAGCCCCCGGTGCCGCGCCCGGGCCGCGCCGCACGACCGTGACCGAGCAGTCGAACGGCGCGAGCATGGCCGTGAGGGCGGTGGCAATGCCGCCGCCCCCGATGATCGTCACGTCGGCACCGAGCAGCGACCGTGCCGGCTGCTCCTTCCACGACCGCTCCCGCGCGTACGCCGGCAGGCTCCGCATCCCGGCCAGCAGTCCGGCGATCGTGTACTCGGCGATCGGTCGCGAGTAGCAGCCCTTCGCCGAGGTCCACACCCGGCTCGCGTCGAGCGCTGGCACCAAGCGGTCGATTCCGGCGGTCACGAACTGCACCCACCGCACATCCGGCAACCCGGCGAGCGTCTCGGCGAGCAGCTCCGGATCGCGCCAGCGGGTCCAGATCAGCCCCTCGGCCTCGTCCGGACCCGTGACCGTGCCGCCGCCGGCCTCGATCGCCGCGGTCAGTTCGCCGAGCGACGCCGGCATCGCGTCGGTGGCGTCCGGCAGCACGGCGAGACGGGGCACCGGACTCACGCCCGTCCGGCCGCTCTCTCGAACAGTGCTGGTTCGTCGCGCTGCAGCCTGCGCAGGTTCGCCTCCCACATGTTCTTGCGGAAGTAGCGGTCGTACAGGGGCTTTGTCTGGTCGAGGTGACGCTGCACGATCGGCGCTCCCCCGTAGCCGCGTGCGGCCAGATCCCAGTTCGCTGCCTTCTCGAGCGCGATGCCGTCGATCACGACGTCCGGAAGCGTCGGCGCGGCGCTGAACATGCCATGACCCGGCAAGATCAGTACCCGGCGTGAACCGAGCGTCGCGGCGAGCCGCTCGCACGCCGCGGAACCCCGGTCGCCGTCGTCCTCGGCAAGCACCTGCTCGTCGAAGAACAGCGTCGACATCTCGTTGTACATGCCGATCGGTGCCCGAGTCGTGGACAGCACGGAAACCGCGTGGGAATGGGTGTGCACGATCGCAGTGACGTCCGCACGGCGACGCAGGACGGCCAGCGCGATCCCGGCCGCGCGGGAGACCCGGGCAGGCAGCTGCTCGGCGTGCATCTCGACATCCACCTCCACGATGTCGTCCGGAGAGACCGTGTCCTCCGGTGCGGCCGGCGTGATCAGGATCGATCGGGACCCTGCATGCCGCGCGGCGAGAAGTCCGAAGCTCGCGCTGCCGGCGCCCTCGCGCGCGAGGATTCGCCGGCCGGCTGCGAGGTACAGCCGGACTGTCGCAGTGTCGAGTGCGACGGCGCTCATGGCGCGCGGTTCTCGACTTCGGCAAGCGACGACTGGCCGAGGTAGGAGTCGATGAGCGCCTCGCGGCTGCCCAGTTCCTCACTCGTGCCCTGCATGGCAACGCGCCCGTCGACGAGGACGTATCCCCGCTGGCACAGATCGATCGCGGCCACCGCGTTCTGCTCGACCAGCAGGACGGGCGTTCGCTCGCTGACCGCCTTGAGGGCGGCAAAGACGTTCTTGACGACGATCGGGGCGAGGCCCAGCGAGGGCTCGTCGAGCAGCAGCAGCCTCGGCGCCGCGACGAGCCCACGACCGATCGCGACCATCTGCTGTTCGCCACCCGACAGCGCCCAGCCGGCCCGCTTGGCGATCGGCCGAAGGGCAGGGAACAGGTCGTACACATCGTCGATCGAGTACCCGCCGGTGCGGCCGCCGCGCGACGTCTGCCCGATCTGCAGGTTTTCGTGCACGTTGAGCGAGCCGAACAACCGTCGGCCCTCGGGGACATGTACCAGCCCGATGCGGGCGATCTTCTCCGGCGTCATCCTGCGCAGCGAGACGCCGTCGAACTCGATTGTTCCCTTGAACTCCACCAGGCCGGAAATCGCCTTGAGCGTCGAGGTCTTCCCCGCTCCGTTGGGACCGAGCAGCGCCACCGCCGACGAGGCCCCGACTGATATCCGGCAGTCGACGACGGCCTCGGTACCCGCGTAGTTCACGCACAGTCCGGATACCTCGAGCACGTCAGACCCCCAGGTAGGCGTCGACAACGGCAGGATTGGTGAAAACCTCGTCCGGGCTGCCGTCGGCGATGACCTCGCCGAGTTGCAGCACGAGCATCCGCGAACAGATCCCGCGCAGGAAGTCGATCTTGTGATCGACGACGAGAATGGTCACTCCGTCGGCGGCGAACGACCTGATCAGCTCCGCCAGCGTCGACGTTTCGACCTGGTTCAGGCCGGCCGACGGCTCGTCCATGGCCAGGTACTTCGGTTTCGCGGCGATCGCCCGCGCTATCTCGAGATGTCGATTCTGACCGTAGGCGAGCCCTTCCGCGGAACGGTTCGCGAGATGTCCGAGGCCCACCCTGTCGAGCGCTGCCTTCGCCTCGTCGATGCGGACCCGTTCGGATCGCCACATGAACGGACGGGAGAGGAACGAGCCGAGCAGACCGATGCCGCGGCGGTCGCTCGCCGACAGCATCACGTTCTCGATGCACGACAGTTCGGTGAACACCTGCGGAGTCTGAAAGGTGCGCAGGAAGCCCGCTCGGCGTGGGCGCGCCGGGCGGTTCAACGGGATCGCCGTTCCGTCGATCTCGACCGAGCCGGACGCTCGCGTGAGACCGCCGATCGCGTTCAACAGGGTGCTCTTGCCGGAGCCGTTGGGCCCGACGATCCCGAGCACCTCGCCTTCCCGGAGTTCGAGCGACACCTTCTTGACGGCGTACACGCCCCCGTAGTGGACGCTGATGTCAGCGGCTTTCAGCACGACGGATCAACCCCCTCGTTGCCTTGCCGAGTGTGCCGACGATGCCGTCGGGCAGCACGATGATCGTTATCAGGAGCAGGAACGAGTAGATGACCGTCTCGTAGCTCTGCACGGAGCGAAGCCATTCGGGCAACCACGTGAAGAACATCGCCCCGACCACGGGCCCCCAGATCGAGCGCAGTCCGCCGAGCAACACCATCAGGTACAGGTCGATCGCGAGCCCGACACCGAAGCCGTCGGGAGTGATGGCGCCGATGGAGTGCGCCTCGATCGAGCCTGCGATCCCGGCCAGCGCGCATCCGTAGGCGAACAGCATGATGGCGATCCGGTAGACCGGCACGCCACTGGCCTGCGCGACCAGCGGAACCTGCTTGGTCGCTATCGCGTTGCGCCGCATCGGCGACCGCTCGACGAGCATGCTCGCGAGCAGCACGAGGACGATCACGACGAGGACGAACCAGAACTGGTCTTGTGCGCTCAGGTAGACGCGCCCGCCGATCTGCATCGGCACGATCCCGGACACCGCTCCTGACTCATCACCGGCCAGGAACTTCCAGTTGGCGAAGCCCAACCCCATCAGCTCTGCGACGGCAAGCGCTCCGACGGCGAAGTACAGGTGCTTTGCGCGTCGCAGGATCAGCCCTACGACGATCGCAACCACGAAGGAGACCGCGATCGCGCTGACGAATCCGGTGAGGAAGCCATGCGCGTCGCCGACCTTCGCCGACGTATAGGCGCCCAGGCCCATGAACGCCGCCTGCGAGAAGGCGAAGAGCCCGCCGAGCGAATAGGCGAAGTACAGTCCCATCGCGGCGATCGCATAGGTGAGGGCGGTGACCATCACGCCCAGCCGGTAACTGTCGGTGCTGAATGCGGCACCGAAGATGGCCATCAGGGCGGCGAACACGACGACCTGCAGGTACACGTGCCGGCGATAGACCGGTGGCCCGTACTCGGGAAGCCTGCCGCGCAGCCACCGCAACGCCGGCCGTTCGCCTCGGCCGCTCCCCCCGGCCGCCGGCGCGTCTGCGCGAGGGCGCTGCTTGGATGCGGTGAGGCCAGGTTCAGAGACGGCCACTGAGTTCTCCCCTGAACAGACCCTCGGGTCGCAGCGCGATCACGAGCAGAATGGCGATGAACGGGAACGCCTCGCGAACACTGCTCGAAAGGTAGCCGCCACCCCACTGCTCGACCAGGCCGAGCACCACGGACCCGAGGACCACCCCGGTCAGCCGTCCGAACCCGCCGATGATCGCCGCACCGAATGCGAAGAGCATCGGCGTGAAGCCCATGTCCGGAGTCAGCGCGGTGGCCGGCGCCAGCAGGACGCCCGCGATTCCCGCGATGGCGCTCGACAGCGCGAAGGTGATCAGTGAGAGACGGTTCACCGCGATGCCTTGCAGCCGAGCAGTGTCCCGGTCGGCGGCCAAGGCGCGCACCTGCCTGCCGAAACTCGTGCGCGTGAACAGCAGGCCGAGCAACGCCACGCCACCGATCGTCAGTCCGATGATCAGCAGTGAGTGGTTGAAGACCGGCGCTCCGAGGACCTTGGTGGTGCCGAATCCCACCGGGCTGCCGAGGCTGCGCAACTGCGGACCCTGCCAGAGCACGATGATGCCCTCGATGGCGAATCCACCGGCCAATGTCGAGAGCAGCACCGTGTCCGGCGGCCGATTGCGCAGCGGCGCATACGCGAGCCGCTCGAGCACCAGGCCCACCAAGCCCATCGCCACGATCACGACGAGATATCCGACGCCGAGGGGCAGGTTGAGATCCTTGGTCGCCCAGAAGCCGACGTAGCCACCGAGCGCGACGAGGCCGAACTGCGCCGCGTTGACCACCCCGGTGGCCTTGTACATGATCAGGATGCCCAGCGACACCAGGGTGTAGATCGCACCCAGCGAGAGCCCGCTGAATGTCAGCGCGACGAATTTCTCCACCCGGCCTCCTCAGTGTCGCGATGGTCGTGCGATCCACGGCTTGCGGTGAATCACACGGCTGCCCAACCCGGGCGCCGGCGTTCGCCCCATGGGGCGAACGCC